>CAWBIG010000281.1:0-55210 GCA_963788435.1 uncultured Acidobacteriota bacterium
TTCAAGTTTGCCCCCAAAGGGCAGGCCTGAGTTTCATGCAGAGTGGCTGAGGGACGGGCCCTGTGACGCCACGACAACCTGCCCGGGCAAACCGGGAGTATGGTGTCAACTCTCGCTGGCTGAAATGCCGGGAACATGAGATTCGGGGGTCGCTTCAGTCCTACTGAGGCGGCTTCGCAAGCGGTTTCGAGTCATTTACGAGTGTTCGCTCCACAAGGAGCCGGTCACGTGCCCGCATACCCGCAGACTCTCTGCGAGCGAGGGACTGTGACTACTGCTTACGAGTTGCGATGTCGGGAATGCGGCAAGAGCTACGGGGTTCAGCCGCTGTCGATCTGCGATGAATGCTTTTCTCCTCTCGAAGTGAAGTACGACATGGACTACGCGCGCAAGTACTTTACGCGCGAGGCGATAGCGCAGGGCCCGCTGAACATGGCGCGGTACAAGGCGCTGTTGCCCATCCCCGAGGGAAGGGAACTGGGCACGCCGGCGGGGCTGACGCCGCTGCTGCGGGCGCCGCGGCTGGGCGCGCACATCGGGGCGAAGAATCTTTGGATCAAGAACGACGCAGTGTGCATGCCCACGCTGAGCTTCAAGGATCGCGTGGTGGCGGTGGCGCTGGCCAACGCGCAGGAGTTCGGGTTTGACACGGTGGGCTGCTCGTCGACCGGCAACCTGGCCAACGCGGTGGCGGCGCAGGCGGCGCGGCTGGGGCTGAAGACCTTCATCCTGGTGCCCGCGGACCTGGAGCCGGCGAAGATTCTGAACACGCAGGTGTACGGCGCCACGCTGGTGCGCGTGGAAGGGAACTACGACCACTGCAACCGGCTGAGCTCGCAGATTGCCGACCGCTACAACTGGGGATTTGTGAATGTGAACCTGCGGCCGTACTACGCCGAAGGATCGAAGACGGTGGGATTTGAGATTGCCGAGCAGCTTGGCTGGCGCTTGCCGGACAACGTGGTGGTGCCGATGGCCGGCGGATCGCTGATTACGAAGATTCGCAAGGCGTTCAACGAGCTGATTGAGCTGGGGCTGGTGGCGGAGAAGCCGGTGCGGTTTTTCGGCGCGCAGGCTACGGGCTGCTCGCCCATTGCCAAGGCGGTGAAGGGCGGGACGGATGTGATCGAGCCGCAGCGGCCGCACACCATCGCGCGCTCGCTGGCGATCGGCAATCCGGCGGACGGAATTTATGCGGCGCGGATGATTCGCGAGACCGACGGATGGGCCGAGGACGTGTCGGATGTGGAGATTGTTTCGGCGATCCAGGAACTGGCGGAGACCGAAGGCATCTTTACGGAGACGGCCGGCGGCGTAACCACGGCGGTTACGGCGCGGCTTTACGCACACGGGCGCATCCAGCCGGACGACCTGACCGTTACGTGCATTACCGGGAACGGCTTGAAGACGACCGACGTGCTCAACGGCGCCTACGACCAGAGCCGGGCGATACGGCCGCGCCTCGCGGACTTTGAGACGTTTGTAGACGAGCACACCAACAATCAGGAATTTGCCCTGGCGGAGAATTGACGGAGATGGCCGTGCGAGTGTTGTTGCCCAATGCATTCCAGAAGCACACGAACAATGTGAAGGAAATCTCCAGCTCGGCGGCGAACTTGCCGGAGCTGGTGACGGACATCGAAGGGCGGTTCCCGGCGCTGCGCCCGCACCTGCGCGGCGAGGATGGACAGATTCGCCGCTTCATCAATTTTTACGTGAACGAAGAGGATATCCGTTTTCTGGGGAACGAGAAGTACAGTTTCCAGGAAGGCGATGAGGTGCTGGTGATTCCGTCGATTGCGGGCGGGTGCTGCTAAGGCTGACGAACCCGGTTTGGGCGAAGGGCTCCTCAATGCGAGGAGCCCTTCGTGCATTCGATGCGCCGCGAAGTATAGTTATTCCTATTCCTGTTATGAGCCGTGTGACCAAGCACGCGTGGATGGCAGCCGTTGCGGTCGCAGTATTCGCGGGCCTTCTGTTTGCTGCCCGGACGGATCTGGAGCGCGCAATTATTGCATATCGGATTTATCACGCGGGGATCTTCACCGCTCCGCCCCCCGCGGGCGAGTCGTGGTGGACGCGGCATTGGCGTAATGCGCGATTCTATTGGGATTTCTCGGAAATCCGCGTGGCGCGTGAACGCCGCCTGAAAGAGCTGAATCCCGAATTGCGCCCGCTGATCAAGGAACTCGACCGACGCCAGGCCGCGGGAGAGAACATGCAGTGCTCCATGCACATCTATCGCGAGATTCGCTGGCGGCTGAACTTCACGCCGGACGTTGCCGCCACGCGGGCGAGGATTGACGATTTGCGAGCCAGCCTGAACGACGCGGAAAAACAGAAACAGGCCAATGAGCAGCAGCCGGACGACGGAAGCTGGGGATTGGGGATCGACACGTGGTACCTGCGGCTCTATTACACGGTGGAAGATGGGCTCGACAATCAGAACGAGCCGAAGTATCCGCTGCGGATTCTCGATCGCATCAACTCGCCCGAGGGTTTGAAGGCACAACTGGATTCGTCGCTCTACGACAACTTCACGCGCACCGGCGAATTCAATCGCGAAGAACTGGATGAGACATCGTCGGCCATCATGCGGCTGCTGTTCAAACCCATCAAGACGGGATACGCGTTTGATCCGAGACTGCCGGATGCGATGCGCAGCTACATCAACGCATGGCAGAGTCCGGAGACAGGATGCTGGGGGCAGTGGGTGGTGGACCGCTATGGACGCGTCTGGAAGATGGACGATACCGGAATCACGTTTCATGTTGTTTCAGATACCCACGGGCAGGTGGAGCATCTGGACCGCATTGCGGGGCGGCTCATGGAGCTGGACAAGCTGGATTTTCCGGCGGGACCGCGAATGAACGGGCACCCGGAAAACCACCTGAACTGGGACGTGGTGAAGGTTCTCCGCTACGCCTGGCCGACGCTGGATGAGCCGACCCGGGCGAGAGTTCGCAAGGAGATATCGCAGATGCTGGATTGGTGCCTGAAGGACTCGCTGCAGGCGGATGGCTCGTTCAAGACCAGCGATCTTGACGACACGCTGGGCGATGCGCAGATGTACGGAGCTTTCTTTCTGAGGGATGCTGGATATTTCGACGCGGAAAAGCGGTTCTGGACGGACAAGAGCTTTCCGGAGGCCGAGGCGGTGCGGCGCCGTATCGAATCGCGGTTGAAGGCGATGGGACTGAATGATCCGAACATGAAATCGGCATACGAAGCGGTGACGAGCAGGCAGTAGAGTCCTCGGCTCAGTCCGTGATCAAGTGCAGCGCGACGATGGCGAGAATAGCAAAGGCTGAGAGCGTTGCGCAGGCGATGAAGAACGCGGCCAGGTGCGCCCACAGCGCGGCGACGGCCTGCTGCGCAGCCTGGCGCAGGGCGGAATCGGCGTGCCACGTGCGGGCCAGCGTAACACAACCCGCGATAAGCACAACCAGTGGCATGGCGATCATGAGCAGCCAGAGGCCGACGTGCGTGCTGGAAGCATAGAGGTCGACAATGCGGGCGGCGGTGTGCGCGGGCTCGAATTGCTGGGGCTGCAGGTTGCGCACGAAGAGCGCGGTCATGAACAGGGCGGCGGGTGCGACCAGGAGAAGTTCGGCGGCGGCGATGGGGCGGAGAATCGTCTTCATGGATTCACTTTATACCGCAAAGTGAATATCGACGCAAGGGAAGTTTTTAACATTTTTCGCTTGGGGATTCCCTGAAACATGTGAGATGAATCACCCTCTTTGTGGCTGATCGTGCACTCCGTCACACTTCGGCAACAATTATTTGCATCGCGTTCTCCATAGGTTGACTTTCCTCTTACAATTGCCGCGGGATACTACTCCCGTGATTCCACAACCATGGCTGAAGGTTCCGTTTGAAAGTCCTGCCGGATCCGTGGTCCTACTGGATCCTCCTGCTGTCAATCTTGTTCCTGAAGCTCCCGTTACACATCCGCGCATACACGCGGAGGTGGGCCGGTATCGCGTCCGATTGGCTGAGACGCGCGAGGATCGCCAGGCCGCGTGCCGGCTGCGCTTCAAAGTCTTCAATCTGGAGCTTGGCGAGGGACTGGAGAGCTCGTACGAAAATGGCCTGGATACGGACAAGTTCGATTCGATCTGCGAGCATCTGCTGGTGGAAGACCGGCAGGCGGTGAGCGCGACCAGGCAGATTGTGGGAACCTACCGGATGCAGTCGGGCACCACGGCGGCGCGCCACCTGGGGTACTACTCGGAACAGGAGTTCAGCTTTGCACCTTATGAGGCGCTGCGGCCGGAGATCCTGGAACTGGGCCGCGCCTCCATCGATCGCGAGCATCGGACGCCGGAAGTGCTGACTCTGCTGTGGCGCGGAATCGCGCAGTATGCTAACGAGATGGGACTGCGATACCTGGTCGGCTGCTCGTCATTGAGCTCGCGCAATCCCACAGAGGGTTGGGAGTTGTACCGTCAGCTCGAGCCATTTCGAGTTTCGCCGGAGTTCGCCACGGAGCCGACGGTGGAGTATCTGTGTCCTGGCGAGTGGCGGGGAGCGGGCGCACAGCCGCCCATCCTCCACGGGATTTCCGCGCCGGAGGCTGCCGCGACATGCGCGGCCGTAAAGGCGCCCAGGCTGCTGAAAACGTATCTTGCCATCGGGGCGCGCATCGCGGCTCCGCCGGCATGGGACCGCGGGTTCGGCACCATCGACTTCCTTACACTGCTCGATCTTAAGCTGCTCTCCGCCGCGGCGCGGAACCGGTTTCTGGCGCCGCTGACCGAATGATGCTGCGACGCTGCCGGCGCGCTGTGGCGCTGGCGTTCACGATTCCTGGATGCATTCTTCGGGCCGGGTTGGAGCGTCTCCGCGGCCCGTTCACTCCGATCGACCGAGCACGATGGCTGCAACGCACGGCCCGGCAAGTGCTGGCAGCCGCCGGGATCGAATGCCGCGTGGTTGGCGAGCCTCCTGTTCGCGGCCTGGTGGTGAGCAATCATCTCAGCTATCTCGACGTGGCTGCATTGGCCGCGGCCATGCCGTGCGCCTTTGTATCGAAGATCGAGGTAAGCCGCTGGCCGGTTTTCGGCTTGGCGGCGCGATTGGGTGGAACCATCTTCATTGACCGCAGCAGCCGCGCCAGCGCCGAAGCCGTGGCCCTGGAGATTGCCGGCCGGCTTAGCATTGCAGTCCCTGTCCTGGTGTTTCCCGAGGGCACCAGCACAAATGGCGCCGAGGTGCTGCGTTTTCACTCCAGGCTTTTCGAGCCCGCCGTGGCCGCCGAGGCGCCGATTACCCCGGCCGCCATCGGCTACGCAGCAACGGAGGGGCCTCCGGAGCCGGAGCTATGCTGGTTCGGAGACGAGCCGTTCCTGCCCAATTTGTGGAAGATCCTCGGCGTGGAAAATGTTTGCGCTCATGTGGCGTTCGGGAAGTCGCGCATCTATCCTGACCGGCGGACCGCCTCCCGCGAATCGCAGGCAGAGGTAGAAGACATGCGCGCCATCCACTATGGCGCAAACCACTTTGAATCCAGGGAAGCAGTTACACGGCTTTAACTTGTTCTAACTCGATCACCTTCCTGGATTTGGGGTGGTGAAGGTGACGGCCGCCGGAGATTATGCGCCGGTCGGTTGACTTAAACACTGAGGCCCGACTGCGAAGGCGGGCCTCGCATTTTGAATTGATCGCTATCTTGTTGTCGGCTCCAGGCAACGTCAAAACTCGAATGACTATGGCGTCACCGTCACCGTGAAGTTTGTCTGCACCAGGTAAGAATTGGTTTGGCCGATGAGTTCAAAGGTATAGCTCTTGGATGAGGGTGATGGGCTGCTGCCGCCGCATCCGTTGAGCAAGCCCAGTCCCGCCAGGCTCACGCACGCCAGCAACGCCATCAGCCAGTTCTTCCGCCGCTTCCAGCCCAGGCAGCCGGCCAGTGCGGCAAGCGCTGCGCCCGGCCACAGCGGATTCGACCGCTCCGGCCGCAGGCTGGCAGAGCTCGCGGGCACGCTGACCGTCACCTGCGCGGTCGCGGGTCCGGTGCCTGAAGGCGTGAGCTTATCAGGGGAAAAGGTGCACGTAGCCGCGATGGGCAAGTTCCAGCAAGTGAAGCCGATCGGCTGGTTGTACTCGCTTTGCGGGGTCACCGTGACGGTTGCCTTCACGCTGCCTCCCGGCGCCACAGTGAGCGACGAAGGCGAAACCGCGAGCGTGAAGGTCTGGAGAGGTACCGTCACAGTGGCAGAAGCGGTGGCGCTTAGCTGCTCGTTGACTTCAAATGCCATAGCCTGAAACGTAATCACTGCATTTGAACCAGACGATGACCCGGGGTTGTCTCCAGGGTAATATGGCCCCTCCGGGTATGGAGTCCCGGCGGAGCAGGGGGCCAAGCCGAAGTTGAGCGTGGCGTTCGCCGCATCCGTGCAGTAGATAGTCGCATTCGGGTCCGCATCGCTTATCGTCACTGTGGAAAGTCCAGGAGTGGATGTAGTGGCCACAGTAAGTGTAGGCGTGGGCGTCACGACCGGAGGGCCCGAAGTGGGCGCTGCCTTCCAAAGATCGTTTAGCATCAAATCGTAATTCTGAACCCCCGGCCAGACCAGCATTCCACCGAATACCCACCCATTGCCGTTGGCGTCTGTCCAACCGCTCGGGCCCTGCCGCCCGCTGGGAATGTTTTCAACGGCGGCCACACCAAGTTGGCCATAATTGCCCGGCTGCCCGTCATACGGTTCCGTCGTGAAAAACAGGGGATTGGGGATGATCGGGTATCCGCCCATCCAGATCCACTGATTCTCCGAGACATCGAATTCCCAAACATCGTCAAGTTGCCCCTGCACAGCGGACGATCCCCAGAGGTCTTCAGCGGAGTCGCTGCCGGTCCCTCCGAAGAGCCACAGGTTGCCATTCTTGTCGGTCCAGCTAACGGCATTCTGCCGGCTTCCCGGGAGGTTGCCGTTGCTGGCAACTCCCAGCGTCCCGTACTCTCCCCCCTCGATAGAGTATTGGCCGGAGGTGACTTCCAACCCGGTAAGGAATGCCCATTCATTTTTGGCGGGAAAGTACTCCCAAAGATCGTCGTACCAAAAGGAGGGGTCGTAGTTAGCTCCGCTGCCGGGGGAGCCTATGCCGCCAAACAGCCAAAGATTGCCCTTGGCGTCGGTCCAGGTCGATGCACCCCCTCGATTCCCTGGGAAGTTGGCGGCTGCAGGAGTTCCCGGAGTGCCATAAACTCCGTATCCGAAGCCGTTCGCGGGGCTGCCCCCGCCCACCCAGGTCCACTCATTTTTTGCCGGCGAGTACATCCACAGGTCGTTGGGCAAATCGATTCCGCTGAACAGCCAGAAATTGCCGCTCGCGTCGGTCCAGGACGCAGCGCCCGTGCGCGCTCCGGGCACGTTGCCGGCCGCCGCAGTGCCTTGCGTGCCATACACCCCCGGCGCATCGGACGTATTACTCCCGCCCACCCACGTCCATTCGGTGGTGGTCGGATCGAACTCCCATAGATCATTCAGGTAACCGGGATTGGACGACGAGGAGCCGGGGATATCATTCGACTCGCCGCCAAAGAGCCACAACCCTCCGGTCTTGTCCACCCAGGTGCTCGCGCCATCGCGAGGGGGCGGAATGTTCCCTTTTGCGGCAGTTCCCAGCGTCCCGTAAACGCCGTGCTGGTTCGCCGAGCTGCTGCCGCCCACCCAAGTCCATTGCCCGCTCGACGGCTGATACTCCCAGAGATCGTTTAAGTCCCCTTCATCTGCGGATTTTAAATCGGCTGCACTCTTTCCATCGTCGAATCCCCACCCGCCAAACAGCCAAAGATTGCCGCTGGCGTCCGTCCAGCTTGCCGCCGCAAACCGGCTTCCCGGCTGATTGGCTGCCGCCGCGGTTCCCATGGTCCCGTAAACGCCAAAGCTGCCGCAGTAGTAGACGGTGGCCGGGGCCACGACCGTGGCGCAGTTTTGCGTAGTCGCAGGAATCGCCGGAACCTGATTTCCAGCCATCCATGTCCACTTCGGCGGGCCTGCTGATTGCCCCATAGCGGTGAGAGAAGCTCCGGCTACGGCGCAAAAACCCAAGAAGACATTCATAACGGAAGGAGGCATTTTCATAAGAGGCATCCCTGAAAAACACAGCAAGTATAACTCCGAAGTGAACAGAGTTACTTGCGGTTTCGCGGTCCGATTCGGATACACCGTATTGACTGCGAATCGTATCGTAAGTTAAGTAATGGCTGGCCTGCCTAACCGCCAACCGGCGCCGCCGTGGATCCGCGTATCACCAGGCTGGTGGAGACCAAATACTCGCGCTGGATGATTGCTCCCGGAGCGGCTTCGGCCTGCACCCGCAGCGCCTCGAATGCAGCCTGCGCCAGTTCCACGCGCGACAATCGGATGGTAGTCAGCGGCGGCAGCGTGTATTCGTCGAAGGCAATGTCATCGAGGCCGACGACGGAAAGATCCTGCGGCACCCGCAGCCCCTCCATGTAGGCCGCGCGCAGCACGCCGATGGCGGTGATGTCGTTGGAGCAGATCACCGCGGTGGGCTGGCGTTTCAACCCGCGCAGCCGTTCGAATCCATTCACGCCGCCGCGCAGGGTGTGGTCGCACTCGATCACCCAATCGGTCTCGATCGGGAGGCCGGCGCATTCGATCGCGTTGCGAAAATCGTTCTCGCGGGTGACCGCCGAGTGAATCGTGTGCGGTCCGGCGAGATAGCCGATCCTTCGGTGACCGAGTCCTGACAGGTGCCTCACCGCCTCATTGATTCCCGTGCTGTAATCCAGCACGATGGTGCTCGACTTGGGATCGGCCAGCTTGAATTCGGCCAGCACCATCGGCACATCGTGGTGGGCCAGTTGGTCCAGCACCGGCTCTTCCTCGCCAAACGTCAGCACCGCCACGCCTTCTACCTTGCGCTCCAGCATGCGCCGCACGCAGTTGGTCAGGATCCTGGGATCGCTGTTCGACGAGCTCACCAGGATCTCGTATCCGTTGGCGACGGCTATCTCTTCGAAGCTCTGGATCAGCTCCGGAAAGAATGGATTGGTGATGTTCTCTACAATGATGCCGAACAACCGGCTGCGTCCCGATACCAGGCTGCGCGCGTGGGTGTTGGGGAAATAGCTGAGCTGTTCAATGGCCTGCCACACGCGTTTGCTCAGCCGCTCGCTCACGGCGGGCGAACCGTTTATGGTCCGCGACACCGTGGCGATGGAAACTTTCGCCAGCGCGGCAACAGTCCGAATATCGGCCGCTTTTGCAACCGTCTTGCGCGTTCCTTTGCGGGGCACGCAACCATGCTAATTGACTTGGCTTCAATGCGAAAGGGTTTCGGACACCAATCCCGGCCGCGATTCCGCTCGCGAGCGGAGCGCCGCGATGCAGCTACTCCGCCGCCATCAGCAGCCGCAGATCGCGCAGATTATGACCCGTCGGTCCTGTCACCACTGAGTCGCCCAGCGCGGTAAACAGCGGGCAGGCGTTGAATTCGGCCAGTGCCTGCTCCGGGTCAAATCCAAATGCTCGCGCCCTCGTCACCGTGGTGGGATCGGCAATGGCCCCGGCCGCGCGCGTGTTGCCGTCGATCCCGTCAGTTCCCGCGCTGAGCACGCTCATCGGTTGGCCCGTATGCCCCGCCAGCTCCAGTGCGGCCGCCAGAGCGAATTGCTGGTTGCGGCCGCCGGCCCCGGGCGCGCGCGTCAGCGTCACCGTTACCTCGCCAGCGGAAATCAGGCACAGACGCGGATGCGCCTCCCGCAGCGAGTGGAACCGCTCCAACAGGTACCGCGCCGCTTCGGCGTAATCCCAGTCGTCGCAGCTATTGTCCACGGCCACGTGGTAGCCCGCTTCTTCTGCCAGCACCCGACAATTCTCCACCAGGTCGTGACTGGAGAGAAGAATCTCAAAGACCGAATCGCGGAAGGCGCCGTGCTCGTCCTTCATGCTGGCCGCGGCGGTGATGCGCCTGGCCAGGACTGCTTCGGCAAACTTGGGGAAGAACGGCGGCCGCCAGCTCTTGTTGCCTGGAGATTCCGGCATATCTTCGCGCTCAAAGTAGGCCCGCACGGCCGGAGGAAACTTGGCCGCAAGCTCGTAGCGCCCTATGATGGAACGCACCTCTTCCACCGTGGAGTGGTCCGGCGACGTGGGACCGGACGAAAGCGCATCCAGCGAGCGCAGAGGCACGTCCGGCAGCAGCAGCGAGATCTTCGGCCGCATCCGGCGCAGCCATGGCAAGCCGCCCGCCCTTCACCTGCGAAAAGTGCTTGCGCAGAGTGTTGATCTCGTTGATCGGCGCGCCTGAAGCCAGAAGCGCGTCGTGAAACGCTCGCGTGTCCTCGAGCGTGATCCCGGGATCGATGGGCAGGTCAAACAGCGCCGAGCCGCCGCCGGAAATGAGAAAGAACACCAGCGTGTCCTTGCGCGCCTTCTTCAACAGTGTCAGCGCCGCGCGAGCCGCCGCGAACGAGTCTTCGTTGGGCAGCGGATGGCCGCCCTCAAAATAACGGAAGCGCCAGTTTCGCTTGGCGGGCACGCAATTGGAGCAGCAGATCCCGCGCAGACCCTGGCGCCGCTTCATGCGATCCAGCAGGACATCCAGCATGGGAACGGCCGCCTTGCCCAGCGCGATCACGAAGACCCGTTTGTACGCTGAAATGTCGACCTGCTCCGGCCCGCCGCCATCCGGTATCAGGCGCCGCAGCACATTGCGTTCAATGCGGATCCTGCGGTCAAAAGCGGACTCGATGCTGCATGCGGCAAGCGCGCCGGTGAACAATCCAGTCGCTGTAGTGTGCAGTCTTTCCAAAGCCGCTTCGCTTACCGGGGTCATGCCACCTGCTCCTTCAGCCAGCCGCTCAATTCCTGTTGCATTGACGCCAGTAGGCCGCTAATAAAATGATCGGCTCCCCGCAGCAGAATGAGGCTTCGTGGTTCCGCGGCCTTCGTCACTCACGCCGGACCAGGCCTCCCGGCGTTCGCGGCAAATGTGTGTGGAACGGCCATTCAATATAAATTGTAGCCCCGTCGGCGAATCGCCTCGCCCCTCGGATCCTATGGAGTTCATACGCCGTGAGATATTCTTGCTCCATGCCCGCAGCCATCGATCCCATCCAGCTCACCCGCGATCTGGTCGCCATCGAGTCCCCCAGCTACCACGAAGGCGCAATGGGCGAATTCCTGGCCGACTATCTCGCGTCGCGCGAATGGGATGTGGAGAAGATGCCCGTCCCGCCGCCCAGCGACAGCGAGCCCGCCGGCGCCCGGTGGAATGTCTACGCCGGCCCTGCCGGCTCTGCTCCCGAGGTCGTCTTCTCTACGCATATGGATACCGTTCCGCCCTACATCCCCCTGCGCGAAGACGACGATTTCCTCTACGGACGCGGTGTCTGCGACGCCAAAGGCATCATGGCCGCGCAAATCGCCGCGGCCGAAGCTCTGCGCGAGCAGGAATTGCCCGTCGGGCTTCTCTTCGTCGCCGGCGAAGAGCGCGACTCTGCCGGCGCCAAGGTGGCCAATCAGCGCCCCAAAGGCAGCCGATTCCTCATAAACGGCGAGCCGACCGACAACCGCCTCGGCCTTGCGTCAAAAGGATCGCTTCGCGCCATTCTCCGCGCCACCGGCACCATGGCCCATTCCGCCTATCCCGAGTTGGGTGAAAGCGCCATTCACAAGCTTGTCCAGGCGCTGGAACGGCTCCTGCGCCTCGACCTGCCAGTCGATCCCGAAGTCGGTCCATCCACCCTTAACATCGGCCTGCTTCAGGGCGGCCGCGCTCCCAACGTTATCGCCGATCGCGCCGAAGCCCAGGTGCTCACCCGTCTCGTGGGCGATTCTGCCCCGGTCCGCGCGGCCATTCTTAATGCGTGCGATGGCCTGGCCGAGGTTGACTTCACCCTTGAAATTCCTTTCGTCCGCCCTCGCGCCGTCCCCGGCCTGCCCACCATGATCGCCAAGTTCACCACCGACATTCCCTGGCTCACAAACTGGGGTGAGCCGCTACTACTCGGCCCCGGCTCCATCCATGTTGCCCACACCCCCGATGAAAAAATCCGCAAGTCGGAACTCCGCCAAGCCGTGGACCTGTACATCTCCGTGGCAAAGCAGCTTCTATCCGCGCCAAACTAAACCGCCTTACGCGCGACAGCACGCATTCCTGTGCTATCCTGCGCCTGCGTTCTTCCCCGGGCTCATCATCTCAAAATCGAGGTCCGTCCGATGACAACTACCGTCACCACGCCACAGGCCCAGACTGCGCCTGTCACTCCGGAGCGCATCCTCCAGTTCGGCTTTGCATACGCTGTCCCCCTGGTGCTTGAAGCCGCCATTCACCATCACGTCTTCGATTCACTCGACAGCTCTCCCATGACCATTGAGGAACTCGCCCGCGCCACCGGAGCATCGCACCGCGGCCTCACGGCCATCGTCAACATGCTGGTCGGCTTTGAATTCCTCCACAAGGGCCCGGGCGGCAAGTTCTCGCTCACGCCCGAGTCCGCGGCATTCCTGGTCAGCACCAAGCCCAGCTTTCAGGGCGGCATCATTCGCCACACCAGCACCCAGCTCCTGCCCAACTGGCTGCAACTGAACCAGGTGGTAGCCACCGGACGCCCCGCCATGTCCGTAAACCAGGAGAAAGCAGGCGGCGAGTTCTTCCGCGAATTCGTCAGCGACCTCTTTCCCATGAGCTACCCCATCGCCCGCCAGTTAGCCGAGCACCTCAATCTAGGCGCCGTCAATGATCCGGTCTCGGTGCTTGACCTGGCCGCTGGCTCCGGCGTGTGGAGCGTTGCGCTCGCCCAATCGGGCCACAATGTCCGCGTTACGGTGGTCGACTGGCCAGAAGTGGTTCCGGTAACCAGGAACACCGTAGCCCGGCTGGGCCTCGCCCAGCGCTACTCCTATGTCGAAGGCGATCTCAAGCAAGCCGACTTCGGCGTCGGCCACACCGTCGCCACTCTCGGCCACATCCTCCATAGCGAAGGCGTCGCGCGCAGCAAGGCGCTGCTCAGCAAGACTTTCCATGCGCTCGCTTCCGGCGGCACCATCGCCATCGCCGAGTTCCTGGTCAACGCCGACCGCACCGGCCCGGCCAACGGCCTCATCTTCGCCGTCAACATGCTGGTGAACACTGACGAAGGCGATACCTACAGCTTCGAGGAAATCGCCGAATGGCTTCTCGAAGCCGGATTCACCCATGCCCGCAAGCTCGAGGTCCACGGCCCTTCGCCCCTGATCCTCGCCACCAAACCATAGGCCTCAAACAAATCAAGGTCCTGATCGGATGCAAGGCCAGAGCGATCCCTTGAGCGTAAAAGCGCCCGAACCGCAACCGCGTTCGGGCGCTGGCGTTCTCTTCATCTACTTCAGCCTGCTCGCGCTGCTCGTCAATCTCGCCAACCCGCAATGGGTCCTCGATATCCCCACCTCGTTCATGCTGCAGAACATTCTGCGCGCTTCCGCTTCGCAGGTCTCGTGGTTCCGGATGATTACCGGCATCCCCATGTTCCTCGGGTTTGCCTTCGGCCTTGTCCGGGATTCGTGGAACCCCTTTGGATGGCGCGACCCCGGCTACTTCCGCATCTTTGTGCCCCTTACCATGATTGCTCTCGCTGTCGGTGCATTCTCACCCACAACGTTTGCGGGGCTCATCTTCGGAATGCTCCTCACCACCATCTCTTACGGCTTCCTCGCCGCGGCCTTTCAAGCCCTCCTGGCCCTCATCGGCCAGGAAGCCCTGATGCCCGGACGCCTGAGCACGCTATCGAACGTCTTCCAGAATGTCGCCGCAATCCTGGGGTATCTTGCCTCCGGTTGGATGGCCACCGATCTCTCCCCTCGGCAGGTCTTCCTGCTGGTCATGGCTCTCACCGCCATGCTCGCCGTCTTTGGGTTCTGGAAGCCGGGCTCTGTCTTTGCCGGAGCTTACCGCAATCCCCACGCGCAGGGCAGCACGTTCCTCGGCGACGTCAAACGGCTGGTGAAACATCGCGCCATCTATCCCGTCATCCTTATCAACCTGCTCTGGTTCTTCACTCCCGGGGCCAACACCCCCATGCAGTTCTTTCTCACCAATCAGCTCCACGCATCCCCTGCCGTCTATGCCGATTTTTCCGGCCTCCTCTATGCGTCGTTCCTGCCCACCACGCTGCTCTATGGATTCCTCTGCACTCGATTTCCGCCCCGCAAGCTCCTCTGGTGGTCGGTCATCGTCGGCGTGCCCCAGTTCATTCCCATGGCCTTCATTCATTCCGGCAGGCAGGCTTTGCTGGTTGCCGTAGTGGCCGGGCTGCTCGGCGGGTTGGCCAACGCCGCCGTCATCGACATCGCCATTCGCGCCTGTCCTCCCGGCCTGCAGGGAACCCTCATGATGATTGTCTTTTCCATTTATCCCATCTCGTCCCGTGTCGGCGACGTCTTTGGCTCCTGGCTCTTCGGCTTGAGCCCTCAACATGGGTTCCGCTACTGTGTTCTCGCCATCACCATCACCTACGCCCTCATCCTGCCCTTGATTCCATTTCTGCCGAAACAGCTCACCGCCACCGCCGACGGCGAGCCAAATCCCGAAGAAGAAAAACTGGTGCTGGCAGAGATTGGTCAGGCAAAAGCACCGGCCTAGAGCGCAGCGCGTGATCGCGGCGCATGCGGACAATGTTTCCCGGATAAAATGACAAATGCCACCGTTGCCGGCCATTGCAGGGGAGACCGCCATCCCCGGATTTGCGTGTGTCCCTGATCGGCACGGACGAATGTCATCCCAAATCGGGATCCCGCCCGCCGGTGTTATACGGATACCGCTCCACGTTCGTCACTCCAGGCTGGCTTTGGCCGAGAAGCACTGTCGAAAAAAGCCCTTCTTCGTCCCCTGCACCAGCCTCCCCTATGCGCAATAGCCGCTTGCGCACCTCTGCGGCATGCTTCGTATCCGCATCCCTCTGCGCTGCGGCAGCCCCGGTCATGCCGGTCACATTGCTCCCATTCATTCCCATCCCATGGATGTGCATAGGGTCCTCCGGTGCCGTTCTTCCCTGCACGTAGTTCTCCCAATCCAGGCAGAAACATGGGAATGAATTCAGGAATCGCCCCCACACTCACCCTCTCGAGCGGTCTGGCCACAGCCCACAACCCCCTTCGGACCCGCCCCGACTGCTGCCCAATCTCCAGTGACCCAGGCCACAGCCAAATCGGGCAGCCAGTCTCATACTCGTGTTCAAGGGGAATTGGAGCTTCCATCGGGAAGCTCCTTTCACGCTAAAGGGGCAGAATACCCAATTTGCATGCAATGCATGCATTGCATGCACTCGCTGTCCCCGCTCGCCTCCGCTATCATGCTTCCATGTCCAATTCCATCTATGACATCCCTGTCCGCACACTCTCCGGCGACGAGACCAGCCTGAAGGAGTTCGCCGGCAAGGTCCTGCTCATCGTGAACGTCGCCTCCAAGTGCGGCCTGACGCCCCAGTACGAAGGCCTGGAGCGCCTCTACAAGCACTACCGCGACCGCGGCTTCATCATCGCCGGCTTTCCTTCCAACGACTTCGCCGGCCAGGAGCCCGGAACCAGTGATGAAATCCAGTCCTTCTGCACCCTGAATTACGGCGTCGATTTCCCGCTCTTTGAGAAGATTCCCGTCGTTGGCCCGCAGAAGCATCCGCTCTACGCCGCACTGATCGCCGCCGAGCCCAGCGCCATCAGCACCAGCGAATTCCCCTTCGCCGACGACCTCCGCAAGTACGGAATCCATCCCAACGATCCGCCCGAGATTCTGTGGAACTTTGAGAAATTCCTCGTCGACCGTTCCGGCCAGGTGGTGTGCCGCTTCGCGCCCAACACCGATCCGTTCAATCCGCGGCTCACTGAAGCCATTGAAGCCGAGCTCGCGGCGTAAGAATCATGACTGGCGGAATCGAGATCACTCCCCAAGCACGGCGCTACGTGCTGGGCGAACTTTGCCGTCGCGCTTGCCTCGACGAGGATTTCCGCAGCCTCTGGTCGATCGAAGCCAGCGCCGACGGGCAGACGCTCGCCTTGCGCGCCCGAGATCCCTACGTGGGCCGCATCGAGTTTCCCGCCCATCCAGGCGGCCTGCGCTCCGACCTCGTCGTGCACAAATCCTGGCCGGTCGCTGCGTCTTCGGAGTTTGCGGCTGTCGTTCCTGACTTCGTGGTCCCCTTCGCGCGCCGGGAATCCAAAGCCGGTGAGCCGCTCTTCGCTGAAGTCTCGCGCGGTCACTTCCGCTGCACGGAAGATCTGCTCGCTTCGACCGTTCTGGTGCTTTCGCGCTACGAGGAGCTTGACTCTCCGCGCCAGGACGCGCACGGCCGCTTTGAGGCCGCTGCCAGCATGGCTGTCCGCGACGGCTACCTCGACCGGCCGATCATCGACGAATATGGGCTCGCTCTCGAGTCCGTCATCCTCGCGCTGGTGCCCGGCTTCAAGCCGCGCCCGCGCCGCCTGCGCGTCAAGCTCAGCCACGACATCGATGAAATCGGCATTCCATTCAGCGCACGCGATGTCGCCGTGCAGTTGTTAGCGCGCCGCTCCATGGCAACTGGTCTGCGCGACCTCGCCAGCGGCATTGCTCCAGTTGTGCCCGGATCGCTGCGCCAGGTGATGGAAATTTGTGCGCTGGCGGAAGAGCACGGCCTCGGTTCGGCGCTCTACTGGAAGGCTTCCGGCCGCAGTCCCCACGACAGCGGCTACCGCCTAACCGACCCGCGCGTCGCCACAGTCATCGCCTGGGCGCGCGAGCGCAACATTGAGATGGGCGTGCATCCCGGATACGAAACATTTCGCGCGCCGGAAAAGCTCCGCGAAGAAGTGGAACGTTGTCGCACGGCAGTCGAACAGCAGCACATCGGCGGCCGCCAGCACTATCTTCGCTGGCATCCCGACACCTGGACCCATTGGGAGCAGTGTGGCCTCGCCTATGACAGCACCGTCGGTTTCGCCGATCATGTCGGTTTCCGCGCCGGAACCTGCGTGCCGTATTTCCCCTGGCTGTGGAAACAGAACCGGCGCGCCGAACTGCTTGAGATTCCCCTCATCGTGATGGACCGCACCATCACCAGCGCGAACTACATGGGCTTAACCCCGGACCAAAGCCTCATCACGCTGAAGAATCTGATGCGCCGGTGCCAGGCTGCCGGCGGCGTGCTCACGCTGCTGTGGCACAATAACTGCCTCGGTCATCCCTTCTCCGCCTACTACCCGCGCATCTTCGCCGAGCTGGCCGGTCGAGAGAACTACGACTGGCAGGTAGATATTGAGATGTTGCGAAGCGCAGGCGCAAGCTAGCGCCGCTCACTTTTGCTGGTCGAGATCCAGATTAAGCTCGAGCACATTCACCCGCGGCTCGCCGAGGAAGCCAAGCTGGCGCCCTTTCGTGTGCTGGGCGAGAAGCTGACGCATGCGATTTTCGCTCCAGCCGCGCGCTTTAGCCACCCGCGGCGCCTGGTAGGAAGCGTCATCGGGAGTGATATCCGGATCGAGGCCGGAGCCGGATGTCGTCACCAGATCGATTGGCACGGGTTTCCCGGGATTTTCTTTCTGGAGCCGGTCAATGTCGCCCTGAATGCGGGCGATGAGCTTGGCGTTGGTCTGCGCCAGGTTGGTGCCGCCAGACGAGGTCGGGTCGTAACCGTTGCCGGCCGCCGAAGGCCGAGGATGGAAGTATCGGTCCGAGGTGAAACTCTGCGCCAGCAGCGACGAGCCGATCACCTGCCCATTATGCAGAATAAGGCTGCCGTCGGCCTGGTGGGGAAACATCACGTGCGCAATGCCGGCGATGACCAGGGGATACGCAAGGCCAAAGAGGACCGCGGTCACCAGCGTGAACAGGATCGAGGTGCGCCAGATGGAGTGCGAGGCTGGCGTTTCTTGCGGCTGCGGGCCTTTTCCGTTCGCGTGAACTTCCATTTCGTGTTCCGGGACCAGTGTACTAGAGGAGTGCACGATTCAATCTCCATGGGGCCGTCGCGCGGCCCGGTTCGCTATGCCAGGTGCAGGGCTACCAAGCACAGGTCGATGGCCTTGATACCAATGAACGGGATGAGAATGCCGCCTACTCCGTAAATGAGGAGGTTGTTGCGCAGCAGCACGCCGGCAGCCTTGGGCTCGTATTTCACGCCCTTAAGCGCCAGCGGGATGAGCGCAACAATGATGACAGCGTTGAATATCACCGCGGAAAGAATGGCCGATTGCGGTGAATGCAGGCGCATGATGTTGAGCGCGCCGAGAACAGGAAACACGCCCAGAAACATCGCCGGAATAATGGCAAAGTACTTGGCCACATCGTTGGCGATGGAGAAGGTGGTCAGGGCGCCGCGCGTCATCAGGAGTTGCTTGCCAATTTCCACGATTTCAATCAGCTTGGTGGGATTGGAATCGAGATCCACCATGTTGCCGGCTTCCTTGGCGGCCTGGGTGCCGGAGTTCATGGCCACGCCGACATCGGCCTGCGCCAGCGCGGGCGCGTCGTTAGTGCCGTCGCCGGTCATCGCCACCAGCTTGCCCCTGGCCTGCTCGCGCTTGATCAGGTCCATCTTGTCCTTGGGTTTCGCTTCGGCCAGAAAATCGTCCACCCCCGCCTCCCGCGCAATCACCGCGGCGGTCAGCGGATTGTCGCCGGTAATCATGATGGAGCGGATACCCATCGCGCGCAGTCGCGCCAGCCGGTCCTTCAGTCCGCCCTTCACAATGTCCTTGAGGTAGATCACGCCGAGCGCGGTGGAGTTTTCCGCGACGACCAGCGGCGTTCCACCCTGCCGTGCAATCTCCTCCACGGAATCGCGCACTTTCTTGGGCAGCGCGGAGCCCTGGTCCTCCAGGAACCGCGCGATCGCGTCCACCGATCCTTTTCGGATGCGCACGCCGGGCAGATTCACGCCGCTCATGCGCGTCTGCGCGCTGAAGGGAACAAAGTCGGCATGAATGCCGGCCAGGTCGCGGCCGCGCAAATTGTATTCGGTCTTGGCCAGGACCACGATGGAGCGGCCTTCAGGAGTTTCGTCTGAGAGCGACGAGAGCTGCGCCGCATCGGCAAGACGCTCTGAGCTGATGTCGGGTGCGGGAATGAATTCAGTCGCCTGGCGATTGCCCAGCGTAATGGTGCCGGTCTTGTCCAGCAGCAGCGTGTTCACGTCGCCGGCAGCTTCCACCGCGCGCCCGCTCATGGCCAGCACGTTGTATTGCACCAGCCGATCCATTCCGGCAATGCCGATCGCGGAGAGCAGGCCGCCGATGGTCGTGGGAATGAGGCAGACCAGCAGCGAAACCAGCACAAATACAGTTTGCGGCGCCTTGGCATAAATGGCGAACGGTTGCAGCGAAACTACGGCCAGCAGAAAGATGATCGTCAGTCCGGAAAGCAGAATGCTCAGCGCGATCTCGTTGGGCGTCTTCTGCCGCGTCGCGCCTTCCACCAGCGCAATCATGCGATCGAGGAACGTCTCGCCGGGGTTCGACGTGATCTTCACCTTGATCCAGTCCGACAGAACTTTAGTCCCGCCGGTGACGGCAGATCGGTCGCCGCCCGCTTCGCGAATCACGGGCGCGGATTCGCCGGTAATGGCGGACTCGTCCACCGAAGCCACGCCCTCGATGACTTCGCCATCGCCTGCGATGTAGTTGCCCGCCGCGATGTAGATCACGTCGCCCGCGCGAAGCAGGCCGCTAACCACCTCTTCCAGTCTGCCGGTGGCTGTGTAACGCTGGGCTATTGTCTCGCCCTTGGCCTTGCGCAAAGTATCGGCCTGCGCCTTGCCCCGGCCTTCAGCCATGGCCTCAGCAAAGTTGGCGAACAGCACCGTGAACCACAGCCACAAAGTGATCTGCAGGTTAAAAGCAAAGGCAGCCCGATGGTGAATTTCGTTGTCGACCAGCAGTGCTGTCGTCAGCACGCTGCCCACTTCCACAACAAACATCACCGGGTTTTTTGCCATCCAGCGCGGATTCAGCTTGCGCAAGCTTTCGATGGCCGCCTGGCCAATGATCTTTGTATCCCAGATGCTTATCTTTTCCGCCATGACAATTCGTATCGCCTTCTCCGGTTGCGGTTCGGTTGGTTAGAAAGCCTGTCCTGCGTGCAGAAGCAGGTGTTCCAAAATCGGTCCCAGGCTCAGCGCCGGGAAGAAGGTGAGCGCACCCACGATAATGACAACGCCGATCAGAAGCACCGTGAACAGAGGCGTGTTGACTGGGAACGTGCCCGGGGAAGGCGGAACACTTTTCTTTTGCGCCAGGTTCCCCGCCAGCGCCAGCACCGGAATGATCATGAGGAAGCGGCCGATGAGCATGTCGAAGCCCATCGCGATGTTGTACCACCAGTTGGTTCCCAGGCCCCCAAATGCCGAGCCGTTGTTGCCGGCGCCGGAAACAAACGAGTACAAAACTTCAGTGAATCCGTGCGGTCCGGGATTGGCCATGGCCATCAGCCCTTCAGGCCGCAGCACAAAGATGGCGCTGAATGTGAGCACGATGAACGCGAAAATGAGCGCGTAGAGCATGGCCATCTTCACATCGAAGGCTTCGATCTTCTTGCCCAGGTATTCCGGTGTGCGGCCCACCATCAACCCGGCGATGAACACCGAGAGCACCACAAAAATCAACATGCCGTACATGCCGGCGCCAACCCCGCCGAAGATCACTTCGCCGGCCATGATGTTGGCGAGGGGAACCATGCCGCCCAGCGGAGTATAGCTGTCGTGCATGCTGTTCACGGCTCCGCAACTGGCATCGGTGGTAATGGTAGCGAACAGAGCGCTTTCCGCGATCCCGTTGCGCACTTCCTTGCCTTCCATGTTGCCGCCGGGCGCGCCGGTGGTACGCATTTGTTGCACGCCATGAATGAGCGGATTGGGGTGCGCCTCGGCCCAATAGCACACCAGAAAGCCGGCGGCGAACAGGATGTACATCGCGGCGCATACCGCCCATCCATGGCCGGTCGAGCCGGTCATTCGGCCAAGGGTGTAAGTAAGTCCCGCGCCGATAACGAAGATCGACAGAATCTCCATGTAATTCGAAAGCGGCGTGGGATTTTCAAATGGATCGGCGCTGTTGGCGTTGAAGAATCCGCCTCCGTTTGTCCCCAGCATCTTGATAGCTTCCTGGGATGCGACTGGGCCCTGTGCGATGGTCTGCACTTGCGAGGGCTGCTCGACGGTGTGGGCCGAGGTGTACGTACTGAAGTTCTGCGGAACGCCCTGCCAGACCAGCAGCAATGCGTAAATCACGCAAGCAGGCATCAGCACATAGAGCGACGTCCGCGTCATGTCCACCCAGAAGTTGCCGATCGTTGCGGAGGTGGTGCGCTTGATCCCGCGAATCAGCGCGATGGCGACCACGATGCCCGCGGCGGCGGACCAGAAGTTATGCGTCGCCAGCCCCATCATCTGGGTGAGATAGCTCATCGTGGATTCGCCGGAATAAAACTGCCAGTTGGTGTTGGTGGTGAAACTGGCGGCGGTGTTGAAAGCCAGATCCGGGCCCACTGCGGGGAAGTGCTGCGGGTTGAACGGCAGGTATTGCTGCAATCGCTCAATGGCGTATGTAAACACCATCGTGACTGCGGAAAAGCCCAGCAGCGCGTATGCGTACTGCCGCCAGTTCATCTCCTTCTCGGCGTTGATGACGCAGAGCTTGTAAATGAGCCGCTCGCAGGGGCGGAGCACGGGGTCAAGCCAGGTGCGCTCGCCCTCAACAACCCGGGCGAGATAGATTCCGACCGGGCGGACCAATGCGAGCAGAACTACGCTGTAGATGGCGAATTGCAGCCAGCCATTCGGGGACATTTTTAAAATTTCTCCGGATAGAGCATCGCGATGGCGAGGTAAACAAAAAGTAGGATCGAGAGAACGAGGGCGACAGCCGTGATGAGATCCATGGCTACCTCAACTTCTGGCAGGCTTTTACGTAAAGAAACGCGACGACGAAGAACACAGCGGTGAAAAACAACATCGTTACATCTTGCATTCGGTTTCAACTCCACAACAATGCCGCATTCGCGGCGGAAATGCGAGCAGTTCGCCGACACAACAGCTTCGGCTCACGGCACCGCTTACCGAACATCATCCATGCATTCTGGTAGGAGTATCCCAAAGGATTCGTAAGGAGTTTATAAGGGTAGGAGTGAAAGGAAGTAAATCGCTTCACCTGAGGGCTAGTCGATACTGCCGGACCAACCCTCCGGCACGAAGCGGTATCCCACCCAGGGCTCCGTCTGGATGTATTGCCGGCCGGTTTCGGCTTCCAGCTTCTTGCGCAGTTGGCCCACAAACACGCGCAGATACTCCGGCTGGTGGGCGGACTGTCCACCCCACACCGCCGTAAGCAGGGCGCGGTGAGTCATCACCTTGCCCGCATTGCGCGCCAGATGTGTCAGCAGGTCGAACTCCTTTGGGGTAAGGTGGATCGGCTTGCCCTGCACGGTGATGACATGCGATTCGGTGTCGACCGTAAAGTCGCCTGCTTCCAGGGCGGCGGTGGTCCGCTCCGGCGCGCGGCGCAGGTGAGCCCGCACCCGCGCCAGCAGTTCCTGGGTGCTGAACGGCTTGGTCACGTAATCGTCCGCGCCGGCGTCCAGTGCCTCCACCTTCGCTCGCTCGTGGTCGCGCACGCTGAGCACCAGCACCGGCGTCGAGCCTTTCGCCCGCACCGCCCGGCATACCTCCACGCCGCTCATGCCGGGCATCATCAGGTCGGTAATCACCAGGTCCGGTTGCCAGTCGCGGAGCACTTCCAGGCCCTCGACGGGATCGTTGGCGGTGCGCACGTCAAATGCCTGCGCCATCAGGGCGGCGCGCAACACGCGAGTGATCTGCGGCTCATCGTCGATGACAAGAATCCTGCCTGGCATTTTCTTCCTGCTCTCTAATCACAAAACGATACCACCTGCGCCCGGGGAGGTATCATGCTCGATGAGTGTCCAGCCATGGCTTTCGATTTCCACTCCGGCTTGCAGGAAGAGGAAATGAAGCGCAGCGTTGTGGGCTGGATTGGCGCCACAGTATTCGTCGCCCTGGCGGATTTGCTCCTGACCCTCGCCAACATGAAGGTGACAGCCGCGGGGCTGGTATTTCTCGCGCTGGTGGTCGGATTCGCCACCCGCGCGGGTATCGCCATGTCGCTTTACGTCGCGCTGCTCTGTGCCGTTTCATTTGACTATTACTTCTTGCCGCCCGTGCACACGTTCCGCCTGGCCGGCATTCAGGAATGGATTGAGATGCTCTCGTTCCTGGTCAGCTCCCTGGTGGTAGGCCAGCTCGCCGAGCGCGCCCGGCGGCAAACTCGTCAGGCGCAACAACGCCGCGACGATGTGGAGCGCCTTTACGCGCTCAGCCAGGACATGATGCTGCATGAAGACGCCAACCGCCTCATCCGCGAGCTGCCGTTGCTCCTCAAGCAGCACTTCCATCTGGAGGAGGTGGTCCTCTTCGTCCAGGACCAGGGACAGTTCTATGCCACGACCGCCGAGGTCCCCTCCAGCGTGCAGGCCAGCATGAGCGCTCTGACCCACGGACATCACCCCACCATGGCCGGCCCCGCGGGTTTCCAGTATCTGGCGCTCATGCTGGGCCTCAAGCCTATCGGCGCGCTGGCGTGGAAGCCGGACCGGCTCTCCCGGGAGGTTGCTACCACGGTCAGCGCGCAGGTTTCCATCGCCCTCACTCGCGCCCTCGCCATTGAAACCTTCACCCGCCTTGAGGCCTCGCGCGAAGGGGAGAGGTTGCGCACTGCTCTGGTGGACTCGCTCAGCCACGAGTTGCGCACGCCGCTCACGTCCATCCGCGCCGCCGCCACCACTCTCAGCCATGAGCAGGACCTTGACGAGGCGGTCCGCCGCGACCTCGCCGCCCTCATCGACGAGGAGTGCGCGCGCCTTGACATGCTCATTGGCGAAGCCGTGGAAATGGCGGAGATCGACGCCCGCGTGGTGCGCGTGCATGCGTCCCCGCAACACGCGCGCTCTCTGCTCGATCAGGCGGTCGAGGAGGCGCACGCCGTGCTTGCGCCCCACCGCGTGGTGGTCAATGTGCAAGACCCCGATGCGCCGGCGTGGTTCGATTCCTCTCTTTTGAGCCGCGTTCTCCGCCACCTGCTGGAGAACGCCGCCCGATACTCTCCGCCGGGAAGCCGGATTGCGTTGCGCTCGTGGCGCGGCGCGGGCCGCCTCGAGTTCAGTGTCGAGGACGACGGACCCGGAATCGACGCCGCCGACCTTCTCTATGTCTTTGACAAGTTCTACCGCGGGCGCAAAGCCCCAGGGAAGGGAACCGGCATGGGCCTGGCCATTGCGCGCTCCATCCTCGATGTGCACAACGGCGGCATCGACGTCCTCAGCGCGCCCGGCCATGGCGCCACCTTCCGTTTCTGGGTCCCGCTGGTGGAGAAAGAGCCGGCGGATGGGCCACCCGATCTCAATCCGCCTGTTTCCATTGAAGAGCCCCAATAACGCAGACAAACGCCGGCGCCTCCGCAGCCAGCCAACCCGCGCTCGAAGTCCAGCCGCCTGCGGGAATTGATTACCATTGTGATACTCGCTCGAAAGTTTCATTTGGAATTGGAGACAGGAATGCATCCAACCTCATAAGGTCGAAATATGTTGGGGAAGCTTCCAGGGTGGACGCGGATGCGGGGGAAAGCGGCCGGGTGGCTGTTGGAAGGGTTTTCACCGGAGCGGCTGGCGCTCAGCCTCGCTCTGGGATTCGTTTTGGGCTGCATTCCCGTAGTCGGCGTTCCCACTGGCTTGTGCGTCTTAGTGGCGCTCTCCTTCCGCCTCAATCATCCGGCTATCCAGGCAGCCAATTATGCGGCCATGCCGTTTCAGGTGGCCTTGATTGCGCCTCTGGTAAAGATGGGCGGCTTCTTCATGCCCGCGCTGGCCGCACAGCGGCGCGACTTCTCCATGCTGCTGCATTCGCCCATCGCCTTGGCCCATGCGCCCGGCCCCGCGCTGGCGCAGCTCGGTTTGATGGCCGGCCAGGCTCTGCTCGCATGGCTCGTCATTGCCGCACCGGTAGCGCTGGTGCTCACCTTCATGCTGACCGGCGTGCTTCGCCGCGTCGCTGAGCGTAGCGCAGAGTAAACCGTGCCCAGTGAATGCCCGTTCGCGTAGGTGTTTGCCGGTCTTACGGCTCCCGCAGAACTGAAATCGGATCGACGCGTGCCGCGCGCGCCAGCGGAACCGCGGCGGACACCAGCACAATGAGAAGCGCTGCGGCCGCGGCAAACAAAAAAATGAATGGGTCGTGGACCGACACTCCGTAAACAATGCTCTTGACCCATCGCGCCGCCGCCCAGCTTCCCCCCAGCCCGATCGCCAGCCCCACCATTGCCAGCACCACCGCCTGGCGTCCAGTGCGCCGCAGGATCGCCGCCGTGCGCGCTCCCATCGCCATCCGGATGGCAATCTCCTGGCGGCGGCTACCCACCCAGTAGTTCAGCACGCCGTAGACTCCGATCGCCGCCAGAATGACGGCCATGGCCGCAAAAATGGCCAGCAGCAGCGTAATGAATCGCCGCTGGATCAGGGTTGCTCCAAGCCACTCGTCCACCGTCTTGAGCGACTGGATGGGTACATTGGGATCGATTGAGCCAAGGACGCGGCGCACCGGACCGGCCACCGCGTCTGGGCTGCCGCTGGCGCGAATCATCACCACCATAGAGCCGGACGGTCCCTGCGCTGCGGGAAAGGTGACAGAAGGCTCGGCATCCGCATCCAGGCCCATCTGCGACACGTTGGCCGTGACGCCGACAATCTCCATTGCCGGGCCCGGCCGGTACGGGCCACCGACCTTGATGTGCCGCCCTATGGCTGAGCGCGCGTCGGAGAACTCCGCCCGCGCGAATTTCTCATTCACAATGGCAACCGGCACAGCGGAGGCCGTGTCCTGCGGGGATGGGGCGCGGCCCGCAAGCAGAGGGATGTGCATGGTCTGGAAGTACTGGGCGTCGGCCACGTTGAAGAGAGTGAGAGGCACGTTATCGCGGGAGGGCTGGGGCTTCTCCTGAATGGAATACCACCCGTCGCCACAGTCTCCCCCGCCAGGCGGGCACATCACCGCGCCTACGGAGCGTACGCCAGGCTGCTGGCGGAGAGCCGATTCAAGGCGATCGTAGAAGTCGAGCACGGACGCATCGGCCTTGTAGCGCGAAGGAGAGAGTTGTAGCTCAAGCGCGAGAACGTGATTGGGATCGAGCCCCGGAGATGCTGTTTCCGCAGCATAGAGGCTGCGCAGAAGCAAGCCGGAGGTGAAGAGAAGAACGACGGCCGCCGCGATTTCAGCAATGACGAGTCCGGTGCGGAGCGTGTGGCCGAATCGGCTGGCGCCAGCCCCGGCTGAGCTTTCGCGCAAGACTACGTTGAGATTGACCCGGCCGGAGCTGAAAACGGGCACCAGCGCACAGAGCAGGCCGACGGCGAGTGTGACCGCGGCCGCGAACAGAAGCACCGGCACGTCAAGTCCCGCTTCAGTCAGGCGCGGAATATCGCGCGGCCCCAGAGCGGCCATGGCGCGCAGTCCGAATTCCGCCAGCAGCAGCCCGAATGCGCCGCCGATCATCGCCAGAAGCAGAGTCTCCGTCACCAGCTGGCGGGCGAGCCGCGCGCGCGCCGCGCCAAGAGCGGAACGGATGGCCAACTCGCGGGCGCGCGTGGTCGCGCGCAACAACAGAAGACCTCCGACATTGGCGCAGGCCAGTAGCAGGACGAGGGCGACAGCGCCCATCAGCAGCGTGAGGGCATTGCTGACGTCACCGGTTCGTTCCTCGGTAAGAAATTCAAGGTAGGCGCGATGATTGTCCTCAGGCCCAGGATCGGCGTGGGCCAGGCGTTCCATGATGGAGTTAAGGTCCGCCCGCGCCTGCGCCAGCGTAACGCCGGGCTTGAGCAGCCCCAGCACGCGCATGGATTCGTGGGCGCTGCGCTTTGCCAGCTCCGCTGGCGTCGGGCGATAGGGAAGGTAATAGTCCGGTGCGTGGGAAAAGAAGCGCGGGTCGCGCGGAAGCACGCCGATTATTTCGTAAGGCGTGCCGTCAAGCGTCAGGGTCTTGCCCACAATCTGCGCATCGGCCCCGAGTGTCTTCGCCCAGAAAGCCTCATTCACGATAGCTACGAATGGTGCATGGGGATCGTCATCTGAAGCAGTGAAAAGCCGCCCGAGCACCGCGCGCGAGCCGGTCAGCGCGAAAAACTCGCTGGTGACCACGCCTGCATGGGTCAGGACAGCCTGGCCGTGGCCCGTGAGCGTGTAGTCGCCGGTCCTGAAGCCGGCCATCGCCTCGAAGGAATGGTTCTCCGTCTTCCAATGCTGGAAGTTGAGCCACGTTACGGCCACACCGTCGGCTTGGGGCACATTCTCTCCCATCCACACCAGGCGCTCGCTTTGCGGGAACGGTAGCGGCCTCAGCAGGACTGCATAAACGGCGCTGAATATGGCGGTGTTTGCCCCAATTCCAACTCCCAGCGTCAGAATCACGATCAGCGCGAACGACGGCGCCCGGAACATGCCCCGGATCCCGAAGCGAATGTCCTGGAGGATGGTCTCCAGCCGGGGGAACTGCCACGCCGCGTAGGCGCGCTCGTTCACGTTGCTCCGGTTCCCGAACTCGCGGTGCGCAGCCCGCCGCGCTTGTTCCGGCTTCATGCCCCGGTCCATCTTCTCCTCGACAAGAAAATTGAGATGAGCCTCCATCTCCTGGTTCAGATCATGGGCGAGGCTGCGGCGGGAACCAAACAGGCTGCGAAATTTCCACCAGGCTTCGCGCATTGTCATCCCTCCGGCGCCAGCACCCGCGCCATTGCTTCCACAAACCGCCGCCACTTGGTGGTGGCAGTGGCAAGTTGCCGCCGTCCGGCCGGCGTCAGCCGGTAATAACGTGCGCGCCGGCCGTTGGGCGACTTTTTCCACTGCGCCGCGATCCATTCCCGCTGTAAAAGCCGCTGCAGCGCGGGATAGAGCGACCCATTGTCCACAACAAATTCATCGTCCGACTGCCGCTGCAGAAACTGGGATATGCCGTAGGCGTGATTCGGCTCAAGCTGAAGGCTGCGCAATATCAGCACCTCCAGCGTCCCCTGCAGCAGATCGAGCCGTGCGCCGTCAGATAGAGAGTCTACCGTAGACATGCTACCGGTATAGCCACTACTGGAATGCTTGTCAAGCGGAATCGGGTAAAAATGCGAAAGCCCGGGCGACAAGCGCCCGGGCTGTAAATCGCCGCAACTCTATTCCGCGGGAACCCCCCGTTTCCCCTGCCCCAGCCACAGCGCTTCCATCTGCTCCAGCGTGCGGCCCTTGGTCTCCGGCACAAATCTCCACATGAAGAATGCGGCCAGAACACCCATGCCCCCGTAAATCCAGTAACCGAATCCGTGATGGAAGTGCTCCACCAGGTACGGATTCTTGTCCAGAATCGGGAAGGTCCAGCTCACCAGGTAATTGGCGATCCATTGCATCGCCACCGCCAGTGCCATCGCCTTGCCGCGAATCTGGTTGGGGAAAATCTCGCTCAACAGCACCCAGGTCACCGGGCCCCAGGACATGGCAAATCCCGCGGTGTAGACGAGTATGGCGAGAAGGGCAATGATGGGCTTCCCACCCAGCCAGAAATCCGTGCCCAGCGTCATAAAGCTCGCCGCCATGATCACCGCCCCCACAATCTGCAGCGGCCGTCGGCCGAAGCGATCCACGGTGAAGATCGCGACGCAAGTGAAGGTCAGGTTGACCGCGCCCACGATGATGGTCTGGAACAGAGACGCGTTGGTGGTCAGGCCCATGCCCTGAAAAATCGCCGTGGCGTAATAAAGAACCACGTTGATGCCCACAAACTGCTGAAATACCGACAGCATGATTCCGATGAAGATAAGCTTCGTGCCGAACGAGAGCAGCTTGCCCGAGTGGTGCTCGCCCAGCGAGGCGCGAATATCGGAGAGTTCCTTCTCCGCTTCTTCCTGCGTTACCAGCCTGTCCAGCACCGCCCGCGCGCCGCTCTCGTCGCCCTTCAGCATCAGGTAGCGTGGCGTCTCCGGCACCAGGAATAGCAGAAGCAGAAAAAGCCCCGCCGGGATGGCGCCGGAAAGGAACATGTAGCGCCAGCCGATGGTGTTCAGCCAAGCGTCGCCGCTGCCCGACTTAGAGATACCGAAGTTCACAAAGTAAATCACCAGCATGCCGAAGATGATGGCGAACTGGTTCCACGCCACCAGGTTTCCCCGCACCTTGGCCGGCGCAATCTCCGCAATGTACATGGGCGAAAGCATCGACGCCAGCCCCACGCCGATCCCGCCCAGGATGCGATAGCCGACGAAGTTCCACATGTAAGCCCGGGCCGCCGTGGCCGATCGGAGCAAAGAGAAACTCCGGCGCGGAAGCGCCCAGCGCGGACAGTAGGAACAGCACGGCGGCGATGATCAACCCCCGCTTGCGGCCGATATGCGTGCTCACCCAGCCGCCAATCAGCCCGCCGATGATGCAGCCGATCAGCGCGCTCGACACCACAAACCCAAGCAGCGAATCGGCGGCGTTGGCCTGCGCCGCGTTGCCCAGGTTCGTGAATCGCGGATCGACGAAATACGCCTTCAGGCTGCCCACCGCGCCGTTGATCACGGCCGTGTCATATCCAAAAAGCAGCCCGCCCAGCGTAGCAATCAATGTCAGCAAAACCACTTGAGGATTCAGGCGCGACATAGTTTCCTTTGTGCCAAATCGATTTCGCTCAGTGTACTACTGCGGAGATGCGGCGGGCTGGCGCAGGCAACGAGGATAGGAGGCGCGCGTGTCAGCAACAGAAATCAGTGCCGGAAAAGCAGCCAGCCGCCAACGATAGCGCAGGCAAGAACTATCGGCACCGCCACGGTCGTGCGTAAGGCTGAGTTGAACCTGGTCTTCAGGAGGTCGCGGTAGTAAAACCGATCGGGATTCGCGGGATCGAAGCGGATGGTGACTGACTCGCCTCCCAGGATCTGATAGAGAGGGCTGTTTTCGTCAACATTGAAGTCGGCATACTGATGCTCTCCGCGGCTGTCGACCCAGATGAGGATATCGCCGGCGCTGTAGCGATAGCTGACCACTTGTCCAAATCGATTGGCGACTGGAGTTTTGTTGACATCCGAAGACTCGATCTTCGCCTGCGTCTCCACCCACTTGTCGTATCCGCGCAGGCGCTCGTAAAGTTCCAGAATCATCGCGGCTCCAGTTTGCCACACTGGCGGGCGGGACCGCCCTCAATTCGAGGCAAGCTGGACCGTCTTGAAGCCCGCATTTTCTATTCAACAACTGGCGGATGCGCGTTACACCGGCTTCTTCGCCCGCAACTGGGCCACAATCTCCCGTGCAGCCTCGCGCGCCTCGTCTTCGCGATCCGGCGGAAAACTGATCGCCCCCACCCTCGCATGTCCGCCGCCGCCGTACCGCTCGCAGATCGCCGCCAGGTTCTCCATCTTCGCCGGATCGGCCTTGGTCCACGGGTTAGACCCCACCGCCACCTTCGTCCGGAAGCTCGACTTCGACAATCCAATCGAGTAAGTCGCCTGCGGGTGCAGGTAGTACGGGATGAACTTGTTGAATCCCTCCGTAGGGTGGTCAGTGATGTCGAAAAATATCGTTCCGTCGCGTTCTTCGGCACGTGTGCGGATCAGCTCCAGCGCCTGCCGGTGCCGCTCCAGCAGTGGCGGCAGCATTTCGGCCACAAACGGCTGCGCCAGCACCTCGGCCAGCGGCATTTCCGTCAGCAGCGGAATCAGCCGCGGGATGAACGCCGGGTTCTGCGTCGATTCGATCACCAGGGTCAGCTTCATCGCCGGCGCGGCCATTTCCACCGCTGCCTCCGGGCTTTCATAAAGCGCGCCGTCCACAATGTTCGCCCAGTGGATCAGCTCTGCCACCGGCCGCGTATCAAACCCAAATCGCTCCGCCGCCACATCTGCCAGAAAGCTGGTGCAGGAAGTATAGGTGGGATCGAAAAACTTCCGTCCCGCGCACTCCGGCACTTGCTGGCAGGCCTGGAAATCGGCCTGGTCGGCCGGCGTGAGAAACGCCGACAAATGGTGGTCGAACCACCAGGTAATCCTCGGCGATGCCGAATACTTGAAGTCGACAATGGCATTCTCGTCGCCGGTAAACTCCCGCTCGTCGAACAGCGCACCGGCGCGGTGAACCAACCCGTGATAGGAGTACTCGGCCGCCCCGGCAGCTACACACTCGCGGTGAAACCGGGTGAAAAGCGAGGCCGAGCAGGCGCCGTCGAAGCATTTGTCGTGATAAAAGACGCGAACCTGCAAAGCTGGGGGCTTCCTCTCCGAAAAAGCGTAAGAACTAGAACTGTTTAGCATCGCGGTCGAGGCCGATTGTGTCAAGCGACTCCGACCCATTCTGGCGGCCTGTGGGCCCATTAACGGATGCGTTCACGGGTCTCGGCCTCGGGCACGGGTGGCGTAGCCAGTGTGCGGAACCGGACAGATTGGCCGGAACCGGACATCCGCCATCCCAGGAAGCGTCCCGCAAGTCGCTGATTTAAAACTGTGTAATCTCGACTGGGTTTGGCGGATCGGGTGCACGTACCATGATCGAAGACTCTTGCTTCAAGGTTGATTGGAGTGTCCTTATGTCGGCGTTGTGGAAAGACCTGCGTTATGCCCTCCGGCAATTGGCCAAGTCGCCCGGATTCACCGTGGCTGCCATCATCACAATCGTCTTCGGCATCGGCTCCAACACCGCCATGTTCAGCAGCATGGATGCCGTCATCCTGCGCCCGCTCGCGGTCCCGCAAATGGACCGCGTGGTCACCATCGCCGAGCAGCGCGAACGCGGCGACGAACTCCTCTTCACCACCGTGACCCTGGCCGACTACGAGGACTGGAGCCGGCAGAGCAGGTCCTTCCAGCAGATGGGCGTGCTGCTGAACCAGGACATGACCCTCACCGGCGCAGGCGATGCCGCGCGGGTCCAGGTGGCGGAGAATTCCGCCAGCTTCTTCAGCGTCCTCAAGGAACAGCCGCTGCTTGGCCGCACCTTTACCGACGCCGAATGCCAGCCCGGCCGCGACGACGTGGCGGTGCTCGATTACGCTTTCTGGCAGCAGCATTTCGGCGCCGATCCGGGCGTACTGGGCAAAACCGTCGAGCTCGACCAGCGCGCGTTCACCGTCATCGGCGTCATGCCCAAAACCGCGCAGTATCCGTCGCAGATGGATGTCTTTGTTCCCTTCGCCCCCAATCCCCAGGAACTGAGCAACCGCATCGATCATTCCTACCTCGTAATCGCCCGGCTGCGCAACGGCGTCACCGTCGCCCAGGCGCAGGGCGAGATGCGCATCGTTGCCGAGGGCCTGGCCAAGGCATATCCGGCCACCAATCAGGGATGGAGCGTAAAAGTCGACACCCTCCTGGATGAAATCAACGGTCCCTACACCCCTCGCTATTACAAGTTGCTGATGGGCGCAACCCTCTTTCTGCTGCTGGTGGTGTGCGCCAACGTGGCTAACCTGCAGTTTGCCCGCGGCATCGCGCGGCGGCCTGAGATTGCCCTGCGCACCGCGCTTGGCGCCAGCCGCACCCGGATCATCCGCCAACTGCTCACCGAGAATCTCCTTCTCGGACTCGCCGGGGCACTAGGCGGTGTGCTGTTCGCGGCGCTTTACTTGCACATGATCCTGATCACCATGCCGCCGCAGGTGGCGCGCTACATGCCGGGATGGTCCAATACCTCGCTGAACTCAAGAACGCTGGCGTTTTCCCTCCTGCTCGCCGTGGGCACCGGAGTGGTCACGGGCATCGTACCGGCGCTCGAGGCGCTGCGCCTCAACCTGGTGGATCAGCTTCGTTCCGGTTCGCGCGGATCCATCGGTTCCCGCCGCTCCCACCTGTTGCGCAGCATCTTCGCCGTGGCTCAGATCGCCCTGGCCGTCGCCCTGGTCATCGGCGCCGCCCTCATGTCCAAAGGCATGAACGCCCTGCTGCATGTCGCCGACGACTACAACCCCACTCACGTGCTCACTTTCCGGCCCACTTTGCCCGACAAGCGCTATGACAACCCCCAGAAAATGGCTGCATGGTATGCAGACAGCCTGGCCAGGCTGCGCGCGCTGCCTGGCGTCACCCATGCCGAGGTTGTGGGGGCCCTGCCCCACAGCGATTTCGGCTGGGTGCAGGATACGGACATCGAGAACCGGCCCGTAACTCCCGGCAAATTTCAGAGCGCCATCCGCCAGACCGTGAGCGGCGGATACTTCTCCGCGTTTCACATCCCCGTCGTTGCCGGCCGCGGATTCACCTCCGGCGACACCCTGACCACGCAGCCTGTTGCTATTGTGAGCCGCCGCTACGTCGAGCGGTATTTCCCCAATCAAAACCCCATCGGCCAGCACATCCGCATGGGTGTGGGCGACACGCAAACGCCCTGGCTGACCATCGTGGGCGTGGCAGATGAGGTCAACTACTCCATGTGGGATGACCGTATCCAGCCAGCCGTTTACATCGATGTAGAGCAGGTGCCCGTCACCCAGGTGTCCTACGCGATCATGACTGATGGCAACCCCATGGCTCTCGCCGCTCCAGCGCGAAAGGCCCTGGCCGCCATCGACCCCACCCTGCCGCTGGATATCGTTCAAACCTGGGACAAACAGTTGCGCGTGCAACTGACGGGCTTGATCTACGCCGCCGTGCTCCTCGGCCTAGATGCGCTCATCGCGCTGCTGCTGGCGGCCATCGGCATCTTCGGCGTAATGGCCAACCTGGTGGGCGAGCGCACGCGGGAAATCGGCGTTCGCCTGGCCATGGGCGCCCGCCGTCAAGACGTGCTGGGAATGATCCTCGGCCGCGCCGGAAAACTGATGACGGCCGGCGTGTGCATCGGACTGGCCATGGCGTTCGGGCTGGCGCACATGCTGGCCACCCTGCTGCGCGGCGTCAGTCCCAACGATCCTGTTGTCTTTATCACCATCACAGCCGCCGTGGTGGGCACGGCACTGCTGGCGAGCTGGATTCCCGCCCGCCGCGCCGCAGCGGTAGATCCAATGGAAGCGTTGCGCGACGAATAGCGGCCGCCGCCAGCCCGTGGCTATGCGGATGCAGATCGCGTATTTCGGAGGGACCAGGGGCCTTCACAGGCTGCAGAAAAACTCATGTCTGGAGGAGTTTTGAAAGGGCACAACTTTAGTCGTGCCGCTAAGGGGCACAAGATCAGAGGGTTTTAGCCCCTGAGGGCCCTGAGGGCCCTGAGGGATGGTTTTGCCGCCCTCCGCAACCTGTCCAGGTCCCTGAACGCAGCCTTCGAAGAAGTGCGGCTTTAAGCCACGGGCTTTTCTCCGGCGATTCTTCAGCGCTCGCCGAAGGCCTATTCTCTGCCCATTGACGGTTGCCCTCCCTCCGCGTAGACTTCGGCCATCTCGCGGCCCTCGCTGGTTGCCCGCTCCCCCTGCCGCATCGGATCTTATCTGGAGGCATCCCATGCACCGCCGCTCCCTCTATCTCCTCGTCTCGCTCGCCGTCGCCCTGCCCGCCGCCCTCTACGCCGGCGACTACACCTACCAGCAAACCACCCAGCTGACCGGCGGCTCGCTCCTCCACATGATGAAGTCGGTAGGCATGTTCAGCTCCCAGGCCCGGCATATCGGCGACCCCGTCGTCTCCTCCATCTATCTCAAGGACAATCGCCTCGCCAACGTGTCGCCCGAGGATATTCAGATCATCGATCTCGACAATGAAACCATCACTCACGTCGACGTCCAGAAAAAGACCTACTATGTAACGACCTTCGCGCAAATGAAGCAGGCCATTGAAAATGCCCGCGCGCAGATGCAGCAGGCCGCCAGCCAGCAGCCGCAGGCGCAGCAGCCGGCCGCGAATCCTGATGCGCAGAACGTCAAAATGAGCTTTGACGTCAAAGTCCGCAACACCGGCGTCCAAAAGGAAATCAGCGGAGTCCAAAGCAGCGAATCCATTCTCGCCCTCACCCTGAAGGCCACCGACACCCAGACCCAGCAGTCCGGCAGCATGGCCGTCACCAACGATATGTGGATGGTGCCCGCGATCCCCGGCTATGAGCAGATTCGCGATTTCTACAAGCGCTTCGGCGAGAAAATGGCTGATTCCACGGTCGGCCTCGGCGTCGACTTCACCAGGCTGTTCGCGCAGAATCCCGCGGCAGGCCAGGCCGTCGGCAATATGGCTTCCGAGATGCAGAAGATCAAGGGCGTGCCCATCATGCAGGTGATGCGGGTGGGAACCACCACGGATGGTAAGCCGCTACCGGCTGCGTCTGAGGCGCCCCTGCCGCCTGAGTCCGGCCCCGCCTCTCCGAGCGCGGGCCAGGTAGCCAAAGCGGGTTTAGGCTCCTTGGTCTCCAGCCGCCTCGGCGGATTCGGCTTCGGCAAAAAGAAGGACCCTCCGCCCAACCAGAATTCGGACCAGAATGGCGCGCAGGCGCAACCTACCAGCGCCATCCTGATGGAAACCCAGATCACCACGTCGAACTTCTCGTCTGCACCGGTCGATCCTTCGCATTTCGAGGTCCCCGCAGGGTACAAGCTGGTGGAGCCGCCGGCTGCCGCTCAGGCTCCTCTGGCCAGCCCAAACGCCAAGCATAATTGACTCGAGGTCCGCCTTAGATCTCACAGCAAAGATCTGCGCCTCATTTATCGCAGCCAACGATCTGTGCCCACTCATCGCAGCTTCACGGCGATGAGTGGGCTTCGCGCGATCGTTCGGCTGCCCCATGCATTTGCCCTTGCTTTTCTCTCTGTCTTTCCCCGCCGCGGCGGGGAGTCTTCATTTCCGGCCGTCCCACTCCCCACGACACACCTCCCCGCCAGGTAGCGCCGGCCTCCCGGCCGGCTATAGCTCGGTCGTCCTCGTCCGCGCTCCCCGCAGCACTGTTTCCGCCGTCACAACCTTCATCTATCGTCTGAAGGCTGAAGGCCAAGGACAGAGGAACGGGGCGCAGCTCGGTATTTAACTGACGCAGTTGGTTGCCGCTACTTGGCCGTACCAAAAGCCGGAGTTCTTCACCGTGCGCTTCTGGTCGCGGTAATCCACGTAAGTGAGACCGTAGCGTTGGGTGTAGCCGTCATTCCACTCGAAGTTGTCGAGCAGGCTCCAGGCATGGAACGATCTCACCCCGGCCCCGTCTTTGATGGCGCGCGCCAGCTCCGCCAGCTCAGAGCGGAAAAAGTCAATGCGCCGTGCATCCGGAACGCGGCCTCCCTCACGATCGTAGGGCGTGTCCAGATATCCGCAGCCGCTCTCCGTGATCTCAATGATTGGAAAGTTGTATTCGCGGGAGATTTGCATTACGAGGTCGTAGATGCCGCGGGGAAAAATCTCCAGTCCTCCGTCAGTTATGGGGCCTTCCGTCGGCATCTCTGAGGTGAATTGGGTGTACTGGTTTCCGGCGGCGCCGGTATCCTGCGTCTCCGTGGCCAGAGCGCCGCCGCTGCCGCCGGAAGCGGGCACAGCGGCAGAGACCAAGCGGCGGGAGTAATAGTGGAAGCCGAGCCAGTCAAGCGGAACCTTCATGATCTTGTCGTCGCCAGCGCGATAGCCCATCGCGTCATAAGGGATCTGGCCGACAAACGCCTGCGGATAGTGCCCGCGCATGGCGGTTTCAAGAAAGTAGAGATTGTTCATCGCGTGATAGCGCGCGGTGGCGGCACGGTCCGCTTCGCTATCGGTCTTGGGATAGGCCGGTGACATGCCATATGCGCTGCCCACGGTTGCTTTGGAAGATGCCGCTTTGATGGAGCGGAAGCACTGGCCCTGCGCTAAGTTGACGGTGTGTGCGGCTTTGAGGAAGTCCGTGTACCTGGCGCGACCCGGAGGAAAGACACCGGTGCCGTAGCCAAGATTGGTGAAGGTCCAGGGCATGTTGAACGGCGCCCATACCTGAATCTGGTCACCCAGGTGTTCGGCGAGGATGCCCGCGTAGTCTGCGAACCACGAGGACATGTCGCGGTTCGGCCAGCCACCGCGGTCTTCGCACCACTGCGGGAGATCCCAGTGATAGAGGGTGCAGAAGGGGCGGATGCCGGCTTGGTGCACGGCGTCCAATACGCGCTTGTAATGGTCAAGGCCGCGCTGATTGGGCGCGCCGGGGCCTGAGGGCTGGATGCGCGGCCACGCGATGGAGAAGCGGTAGCTTTTCTGGTTGAGGCGCTTCAAGATCGCAATGTCTTCGGCGTAGCGGTGGTAGTGGTCGCAGGCAACGTCGCCGGTACTGTTGCCCTTGATGTGGCCCTGCTGGTGCGCCCAACGATCCCAGATGGATTCGCCTTTGCCGTCTTCTTGCCATGCGCCTTCCACTTGATAAGAGGCGGTGGCCATGCCCCAGAGGAAGTTGTCGGGGAATTGCGCGGGGCCGGCGGGTGGGGCGGGATTGGATTGCGATGCGGGAAGGGAAGCGGGAGTGAGGGCTTCGGTTTTGGGAAGCAGTGAGGCGCTTGCGGCGGTGAGAGTGCCTGCGAGGAATTTGCGACGATTCATGTGGGGCCTTCCGGACAGGGAAAAAGCTAGCATGCAGCGGGGACGTGGTCAAACGTCCTGAATGCGGATTGGATTGTGGGGCGGGGGTCGGGAGACCCCCGCGACAGCCGGCCATGAGGCCGGCGCTGCGGGGCTCAGGAGGACGTGACGATTTCGCTGAAGTCGGCGATGGTGGAGAAGTTGCGCAGGACTTCATCGATCAAGGCGAGGTTGGCGCCGCGAATGACGGGGTCGGGGTCGAGGACCATCACTTTATCGAAGAACGTATCGACTACGGGGCGCAAGGTGGCGATGAGCGAGAGGGCGTTGACGTAATCGCGCTGCTCGCGGAGATTGGCGAAGTCTGCGGCGATGGCGTTGGCCGCGGCGCGGAGTCGCAGGGCTTCATCGGCCTGGATGTTGGTTGCCGAGCTGATTTCGATGTTTTTCTCAGCGGCCTGGCGGAGGATGTTCTTGATGCGTTTGAAGGCGGCACAGACTGCGGCGAAGTCTTCGGAGCCGCGGACTTGGGTGAGGGCTTCGGCGCGGGCAATGGCGTCGCGGACGTCGTCGGCGCCGACGGCTTGGACGGCGTTGACTACGTCATAGGCGAAGTTGCGGACGTCTTTTAGGTAGAAGTGGAGGCGCTCTCGGAAGAAATCGTTTAGCTGATTGCGGCCGGATTCCTTGGTCCCAGCAGAGTCCAACACCTGGCTCAATGCGAGCGGCAAATCGGATTCGGCGAAAATCTTGATGATGGCGTTAGCGGCTCGGCGAAGTGCAAACGGATCCTTGGAGCCCGTGGGTGCCTGGCCAATGCCGAACATCGCGACGATGGTTTGGATGCGGTCGGCGAGGCCGAGAAGCTGGCCTTCAACTGTGACAGGAACGGGGTCGTCGGTCGCCGCTGGAGTGTATTGGTCGTAGATGGCCCGTGCGACTCTATCGCCCAGGCCCTGGGCACGGGCGTAAAGTCCGCCGATGATGCCCTGGAGCTCGGTAAATTCTTTGACCAGCTCGGTGGTGAGATCAGTTTTGGCGAATCTGACAGCTTCGGCCAGTTGAATCGCATCAACTAGAGGTCCGTGTCGATCGAGAGTCTTAACGAGGTTGTCGACAATACGCAGATTCTCATCGGTCTTCCAGTAGTAACTGCCGAGCTCCTTCTGGAAGGTGACGTTTTTCAGGCTTTCGACGCGGTCTTTCAGTGGGACCTTCTGGTCGAAGTCCCAGAAGAATTGGGCGTCTTTGAAGCGGGCGCGGAGCTCGCGGGCGTTGCCGTTGCGGATGATGGCAGCGCCCTCATCGTTGACTTGCGTGTTGAGCACGGCTAAGAAATGCGGCGCCAGCTTGCCGGCGGTATCTTCAACGGCGAAGTACTTCTGGTGGTCGCGCATCACGGTGACCAGGACCTCTTCCGGCAGGGTGAGGTACTCGGGCTCAAAGCTGCCTAGGATGACGCTGGGCCACTCGGTGAGGTGGGTGACGGTTTCGACCAACTGTTCGTCTTCGCGCCAACGCACGCCGGGAACGGTACGGGTGGCCTTGTCGAGGGCCTTGCGGATGATATGGCGGCGCTCGGCTACGTCGACGATGACTTTGGCGGCGCGAAGGGTCTCGGCGTAGGCGGCGGCCGAGGCAATGACGACCGGCGAGTCGCCGTGAAGGATGCGATGGCCGTGGCTTTGATTGCCGGCGGTGATACCGGCGATTTCGAGCGGAACGATTGCGGAATCGAGCAGGGCGACGACCCAGCGGACTGGGCGGACGAAGCGCTCCGGTTTGCCGGCGCGCCAGTACATGTTCTTGGGCCAGTAAATGGAGAGGACTTCTTTGGGGAGTTCGGAGGCGAGGATTTCGGCGGCGGTGCGGCCGGGGCGTTTGACCGTAGCGCCAACGTACTCTCCCTTGGCGTTCGCGACCTTGGTGAGGGCGGAGATTTCAAGGCCGGCTTTTTTGGCGAAAGCTTCGGCGGCCTTGGTGGGAGCGCCATCTTTAAATGCGACGGACCACGAAGGGCCGGTCATTTGTTCTTTGGTGTCAGCCTGTTTCGTCAGGACTCCCTGCGCAAGGACGGCGAGGCGGCGAGGCGTGGAGTAGGTGGTGATCTTCGCGCCGGGTTCGAGCAGGCGTTCGCGGGTGAACAGGTCATTCAGGCGGTGGCCGAGTTCGGCTTCCGCTGAGGCGATCATGCGGGCGGGAATTTCTTCTAGGCCGAGTTCGAGGAGAAAGTCAGACATAGTTCTCAGTTCACAGTTCGTAGTTCACAGTAGCTGGCATCGCGAATTAGAAAACCCGGGGCTAAAGCCCAGTTCTGTTGATTCGCATTTTCAGGGGTCTAAAGACCCCTGCTCCCTCCGTACGGCGACTTGTGTCATGTTGCTTGTTGCAGTGCGTAGGCTTTGGCGACGCCGACGGCTAAGTTGCGTATACGGCCGATGACGCCTACGCGCTCGGTTACGCTGATGGCGCCGCGGGCGTCGAGCAGGTTGAACAGGTTGGAGCACTTGAGCGCCAGCTCGTAGGTGGCGAGGAGCGGGAAGCGCTTTTTGTCGGTTGCGCCGGCGGTATCCATTGGAGAGCACGGCGTTGGCCTGCTCCAGGAGCAACTTGGCTTCGGCTTCGTAGGAATTGAAATGCTCCCAGAGGCGCGGAACGTCGGCGCATTCAAAGTTGTAAACGGAAAACTGCAGTTCTTCGGCGAGGCGGACATCTCCGTAGGTGACCTCCGCGCCGGTTTCGGGATCGCGGGCCCAGACGATGTCGTAGATGGACTCGACGTCCTGGAGGTACTTGGCGATGCGCTCCATGCCGTAGGTGAGCTCGGCGCAGATGGGGTCGAGGTCCATGCCGCCGCACTGCTGGAAGTAAGTAAACTGCGTGATTTCGAGGCCGTCGAGCATGACCTGCCAGCCCACTCCCCAGGCGCCGCCGGCGGGCCACTCCCAGTTGTCCTCTTCGAATTTCAGATCGTGCTGGCCGAGGTCGATGCCGAGGGCTTCGAGGGATTGGAGGTAGAGTTCCTGCACGTTGACCGGCGGCGGCTTGAGGATGAGCTGAAACTGGGTGTGCTTGAACAGGCGGTTGGGGTTTTCGCCGTAGCGGCCGTCGGCGGGGCGACGCGAGGGCTGCGCGTAGCCGACGCGGTAAGGCTTGGGGCCGAGGACGCGCAGGAACGTTTCCGGCGCCATGGTGCCGGCGCCCACTTCCACGTCGTAGGGCTGCTGGAGGATGCAGCCGCGGGCGGACCAAAAGGACTGCAGGCGGAACAGCAGGTCCTGGAAGGTGAGCGGGGATTTGATGGAGGATTGGGTGGCGGCCACTGGGGTTTCTCTTTCGAAGGGACTCAAAGAAATTTTAGCAGCCGGTGAAGGTCTGATTCTTCAGACGCCCCTCAGCCGCCCAGCCGGGCCAATGCATCGGCGCTGCGCAGCTTTTTTTCGAGATGGCGTTCCAGCGCTTGCAGCGTGAAGCGGCGCAGGTCCTGGGCGCGGCGCCGTGGCCACGGCTCAGCGGCAAAGGCGGTTACCGGCTGGCGGAGCATGCGCTGGGCGAGCTGCCAGGAATCGGCGGCCAGCGCGCTGGATGCGCCGGTGTGGTGATTGGCGCAGAGAAAACCGTCGGAGTGACTGTTGAACCAGACTTCCGCTGAATACAATGCCTCGGCGCAGACGATACAGTGGGCGAGATCCGGCAGCAGGCCCATGAGACGGGTCATCCAGAGAGAAAAATAGGTGAGCGGCATCCAGGGACCGGGGCCTGGCGAGACGGAGGACTGATGGCCCGTGGACCGCGGATCGGCCGTCTGCAACGGGGTGGATACAGTCTGATCGAGTACGGAGAGAAGCAGGCGGAAGATGGTCTCCTGCGGGTCGTGCTCGGGGAGCGCCTCGTCGAGCAGTTCGGCGTAGAAGCTCAGGACGGCGAGACGGGTGGGATCGACCGGCTGGGCGAGCGGCGAGCGGATGATTTCGAGCTGGTCCAGGCGGACGAGCTCCTGCTTTGGCTTTTCGGCGAACCAGGCCTGGGCCACGGTCATGGGTTCGAGCGCGCCGCCGAAGCGCCTGCGGCTCTTGAGGGCCGACTTGGCCACGCCGCGCATTTTGCCGTAGTCGCGGGTGAAGAAGCTGACGATGAGGTCGGCTTCCTGCACCGGCCAGGTGCGCAGGATGACGGCTTCGCTGGAGAGTACGGGCATCCAGGTTCCATCATCGCACCCGGGAAAGAAGGCTCACAGACACAAACGCGCATTCTGCACGCGGGCAAAATGCGCGTTGGGGCCGCGCCGAGGCGCGAGTTTAGCGGCCGAAGTGAGTGGCGTTCTTCTCGGTGTAGCTGGCCCACTTTTCGGGCAGGTCGTCGGCGGCAAAAATGGCCGAGACCGGGCAGGCGGGTACGCAGGCGCCGCAGTCAATGCATTCCACCGGATCGATAAAGAGCTGTTCGGCATCGGCGTGGCCGTCCTCATCCTTTTTGGGGTGGATGCAATCGACCGGGCACGCATCCACGCAGGCGGTGTCCTTGGTGCCGATACAGGGTTCTGCAATCACGTATGCCATGTTCGTTCTGTCTCCGCAGAGGGATTCTCTCGCAGCGAGAATAGCATACGACCCCCGAACCGCGGTCAAGCCGGACCGGATTCATTTTGACATGCGGGAAGGGAGTTTTGGGCTCGGCCCGCGGCGGCTCGGTGGAGGGATACAATCCAGGGTCAAGGGTTCGGGGAAAAACGTGAATTGCACATGCATCTGGGTTCTGGCGGTGATGGCAGGCGCGGCGGCAGCGCCTGCTCCGCGATCTGTCACCGTGAACCAGTTGGCGCAATCGCTCGCGCAGGATGCAGGCAAGGCCGACGGAGATGTGGCGGCGGAGCTGGGCGGGATGCGGCTTACGGAACGGATGGGGGGACACCGGCTTGCCCAGTTGAGCGCTGGATTGCCGGGCGAACGATCGAAGTCCGAGCTGAGGATATTGGCCGATTCGGCAGCATGGCTTGGGCCTCCCGCGGATACGATTCCGCCGAAGGCTGCTCCGGAGCCTGCCGAGTTGCATCAGATGCTGACACAACTTGTGGATTACGTGAGCACGATGCAGCATCAGCTTCCCAACTTTTTAGCGACGCGCGCGACAACGGCGTTCGAGGATCGCCCGCAGAGCGATGTGGTGGACCAGATGGGCACAAGCAGCCGGGGCCACCTGCCGTTGCACCAGGTGGGGCGGTCCTCGAGCGAGGTCGCGTACGTCGATGGGAGCGAAACGGTTCTTACCAAGAAGGCCATGACCAGGGGCGACGGTGTTCAAGGGCTCGAAACCGCGGGCGAGTTCGGGCCCTTTCAGAGGATCACGCTGGCGGACGCAATCAAAGGCAAAATCACCTGGGCGCGATGGGAGCAGGGTTCGGACGGGATCGACGCAGTTCTTGATTACGAGGTTCCCAGGAAGAGCTCGCATTACGTTGTGCAATTCTGCTGTGCCCCCGGGGACGCGACGGAAGTGGTGGCCTCGCGCCTCTACTTTGGACAGCCTGGCTACCACGGCGAAATTGCCTTCGATCCGGCGAATGGGGCCATCCATCGCATCACTCTTCAGGCCGACCTGCCCCCGGGAGAACTGGTGGACAAGGCGGCCATGGTGGTGGAGTACGGGCCAGTGCAGATTGCTGAAAAGGCTGTCATTCTGCCCACTAGAAGCATCGCGCTTCTCAGCGCGCATGCCACGCCGCCGTCCCAGGGTATGCACCTGGCCAGTGATCTGGGTCCGCTGAAAATTTACCTAAACGACACCGTCTTCGAGGACTATCACCAGTTTCGCGGGGAGCTGCGGATCCTGCCCGGATTTGTTCCGGAAGGGAAATGATGAGGGCACTGATCCCTGCGATCCCTCCAAGCCACATTGAGGACGCCGCCGGATCCGCGGTCCACAGAGATTCTCGGTCGCTCGCTGACATTGGAAAGGTGTACGATGGTCGGCACAAAACGGAATCCGCGGAAGAGCCGTGTATCTGACTGGAGCCGCCAATGGACAGCGTACAAATCGATCAGAAGAGTTATGAGATGCCTCCGCGAGAGGGGATGAGCATCGCGCATTTTCTCACCGTCGCCGACATCGAGCGATCGGCTCGTTACTACGAAACAGTCTTCGGCGCGCGCATTCTAAGCATGGGGGACGGCAATGCGCCGGCGTACCTCCAGCTTGCGAATATCTGGATGATCCTGAACGTTGGGGGCGGACCAACTCGGGATAAACCGACGGTGACGCTCAGTGTCCCCGACCCGAATCACATCAACAGCTTTATGAACTTCAGGGTTGCGGATATTCAAGCGTGCTATGAATTATGGAAAAGCCGCGGAGCAGAGTTCATCACAGAGCCGATCCCCAAGTACGGCGAGATACGCTGCTACATCCGCGATCCTGACGGATACATCATCGAGGTGGGGCAGAGCACCGATCTCAAGTACGGTTAACGCTGCATTTCGAAACCAGGTCGACGTACGCCCTGGCCGCAGAGGTGATGGTCTCCGGTCTGCCCTCGTCGATGGCCGCCAGGTTCACCAGGTCACCGCCGACGCCGAGGGCGCGCGCGCCGGCCTTGAGGTAGTTCGCCGCGGTGTCGAGTGTGACGCCGCCGGTGGGAATGAGTTTGAGAAAAGGAAACGGGGCCAGCAGCGCCTTCAGGTACGTCGCGCCGCCAACGGCCGAGCAGGGAAAGATTTTCACGAAATCGGCGCCGGCGCGGTACGCGGTGATCACTTCAGTGGGTGAGAGCGCGCCGGGAATGCTCAGCTTGCCGGCGGCCTTGGCGGCGGCAATCACGTCGGGGTGCAAACTGGGGCTGACGACGAATTCCGCACCCGCCGCGATGGTGGCTTCGGCTTCTTTGGCAGCGGTCACGGTGCCAGAGCCGAGCAGGAGTTCGGGGCCGTAGCGCTGCTTCAGCTCGCGCAGCACATCGATTGCGCCGGGGACGGTCATGGTAACTTCAACTACGGTGACGCCGCCGGCGATCATCGCCTCGACCACCGCGAGTGCCTGCGCGGTGTTCTTTGCGCGCAGTACGGGGATAAGGCCAACGCGTTCGATGATCTCTGCTGTTGATTCCGCCATCCTGTCCCTTCTACCGCGCAATGCGCGCGCTGCCGCCCTTCATGGCGCGTTCCACTTCGGCCAGCGTGGCCATGCTGGTGTCGCCCGGGGTGGTCATGGCCAGCGCTCCGTGGGCTACGCCGCATTTCACCGCCCACTTGAAATCCTTGCCGGCGAGGAATCCGTAGATCAGCCCGGAGGCAAAGCTGTCGCCCCCGCCGACGCGATCGAAGATCTCCACTTCGCGTTGGGTGACATGCACAATCTGGTCCTGATAGAGCGCGATGGCGCCCCACGCATTGCGCGTGGCCGTGTACGCGGTGCGGAGAGTGCTGGCCACCAGCTTCAGGTTTGGATACGCCGCCGCGACCTCGCGCAGCATCTCCTCGTACGCTGCGATGGGCAGCTCGCCGAAATCCTCCGAGACGCCCTTCACGTGCACGCCGAGCATGGCGGAGAAATCTTCTTCGTTGCCGAGGAGCAGGTCCACTTTGCGCACCAGCTCGCGGTTCACTTCCTGCGCTTTCTGTTTGCCGCCGATTGATTTCCAGAGCGATTCGCGATAATTCAGGTCGTAGGAAATGATCGTGCCGGCGGCTCGCGCCGCGTCCATGGCCTCGGTTGTCACTTCCGCTGTGGATGGCGAGAGGGCCGCGAAGATTCCACCGGTGTGAAAGCACCTGGCGCTGTTCTGGTCCCCGAAAATGTCAGTCCAATCGAAGTCGCCGCGCTTGACCTGGCTGATGGCGGTATGGCCGCGGTCAGAAGCATCCCACCGCGGCGCGCAGCCCGAAACCGCGTTCGGTAAAGTTGAGCCCGTTGCGCACGGTGCGGCCCACGCCGTCATAAGCTACCCAGCGCAGCAGGGAAGTGTCCACGCCGCCCTGAAGGATCAGGTCCTCGACCAGCCGTGCCGACCGGATTGTCAGCCAGCACCGTGGCCACTGCCGTGCGCAGTCCGAAGCAACGCCGCAGGCCGCGCGCCACGTTGTATTCGCCGCCGCCCTCCCACGCCGTAAACTGCCGCGCGGTGTGGATTCGGCCTTCGCCGGGATCGAGCCGCAACATCACTTCGCCCAATGAAATGCAGTCCCAGCGCCGGGCAGAACCGGGAATCGCAAGTGCTTCCATCGCATCCTCAAAGGTGTCCACTGTCCGCCAGGCCGGCAATCCGAGCGCCGGCTCACGAACAGGGGAATCGGTATCCGATGATACATTGCGAAGGGCGGCAGGGCGTGGTGACCACCACCACCGCCGGGCCGGTCCTGTTAAAGTGTCGGTGAATCGATTTATAGCAAGGAGCAGCAATGAGTAAGGGCCTTTTCGATTTATCGGGACGGGTTGCGGTGGTGACGGGCGGGACAACGGGACTGGGGCACGCCATCAGCGTGGGATTGGCGGAGGCCGGAGCGGATGTGGTGGCGAGCTCGCGGCGTCCGGAACAGGTGAAAGCGGTGGCTACAGAGATCGAAGCGCTGGGGCGTCGAACCTTACGCATCGCCAGCGACGTTCTGGACCGTGCGTCGGTGCAGCGTCTGCACGACGCCGTTATCAAGGAGTTCGGTAAGGTCGATATCCTGGTGACCGCGGCTGGGGTTACACACAAATCGCCCACGCTGGAAGAGAGCGAAGCGGAGTGGACGCGCGTGGTTGAGACCAACCTGACGGGCACGCTACGCGCCTGCCAGATTTTCGGCTCGACCATGGTGAAGGCCGGCCATGGCCGCATCATCAACATCTCTTCGCTGACCGCGTTCCGCGGCTTCTACCAGGTGGCGGCGTATGCGGCCAGCAAGGCAGCGGTCACGTCGCTTACGCAGGTGCTGGCGGTTGAGCTGGCAAAAACGGGAGTGAACGTCAACGCCATCGCGCCGGGCATGTTTCCCACGGAATTGAATGCCAAGCTGATAACCGGCACGCCGCGCGGGGAAGAGCTGCACATGCGAGTGCCCATGGGACGATTTGGCAAGGCAGAGGAGCTAGTGGGCGCAGCGGTTTTTCTGGCCTCGGATGCTTCGAACTACGTTACGGGCGAGATTATCGCCGTCGATGGCGGCTTCCTGGCCAGCGGGGTGAATCGATAAAACAGGGAGTAGGAAGTAGGGAACAGGGAGTAGAAAGCTGACTCACCGCGAACTGTGAACTATGAACTGAACACTGACAACTGAGAACTGAAAACTGTGAAGATCACCAACGCCAGCGTGAACATCACCTCGCCGGGGCGGAACTTTGTCACCCTTAAGGTGGAGACCGATGAGGGAGTATATGGCCTCGGCGATGGCACACTCAACGGCCGCGAGCTAGCCGTGGCCAGCTACCTGACGGATCACCTGATTCCATGCATCGTGGGGCGCGATCCATTCCAGACCGAGGACATCTGGCAGTATCTCTATCGCGGCGCATACTGGCGGCGCGGCCCGGTGACCATGACGGCGATCGCGGCCGTGGATGTGGCCCTGTGGGATATCAAGGGGAAGGCGCTCAACACGCCCGTCTACAACCTGCTGGGCGGAAAAAGCCGCGGTGGTGTGCTGGTTTATGCGCATGCCAACGGTAAAGACGTTGAGGCTGCGCTCGATGACGTCGGCCGGCACAAGGAACTCGGCTACAAGGCCATTCGCGTACAGAGCGGCATCGCCGGTCTCAAAAGCACTTACGGCGTTTCCAAAGGGTCAGGCCGTTACGAACCGGCCGAGCGCGGCCTGCCTTCCGAGTACGAATGGGAGACGGAGCCGTATCTGCGTCACATTCCCAAGCTCTTTGCGCGCGTGCGCGAGAAATTCGGCGACGATCTCCACCTGCTGCATGACTGTCATCACCGGCTCACCCCGATCGAGGCCGGCCGCCTGGGCATGGAATTGGAGCCGTTCCACCTGTTCTGGATGGAGGACCCCACGCCCGCGGATCTGCAGGAGGGTTATCGCGTGATCCGCGAGCACACCACTACGCCAATCGCGGTGGGTGAGGTGTTCAATTCCATCTGGGACGCGCACGACCTGATCCGCAATCAGTGGATCGATTACATTCGCGCGACCGTAGTGCACACGGGCGGGTTGACTCACCTGAAGAAACTGGCCGATTTTGCTGCGCTCTATCACGTGAAGACTGGCTGCCACGGCGCTACCGATCTTTCGCCGGTGTCGATGGCGGCGGCGCTCCACTTCGGCACGGCCATTCACAACTTCGGCATCCAGGAGCACATGCCGCACACCGAGGAGACCGACGCCGTCTTTCCGCACCGGTACTATTTCAAGGATGGCTTTATGCATCCGGGCGACGGGCCAGGGCTGGGCGTGGAGCTGGACGAAAAGCTCGCGGCGAAGTATCCCTATCAGCGGGCCTACCTGCCCGTGAATCGCAAGCTCGACGGCACGCTGACGGACTGGTAAATGATCGGGACCGAAGAGCAAATCGAAACCACGATGGAACCGCCGGCACTGAGCGGGCGCTGGACCATCTGCGCCATGTTGTTTGTGGCCACGACGATCAACTATGTGGACCGGCAGGTGCTTTCAATCCTCGCGCCGATTCTGCATGGGACGGTGCTTCATCTGCAGCCGTTCATTCCCGGATGGCACACCACCGAGCGCACGCTGAATCTGAGCGAAATCCAGTACGGCAATATTGTGTGGGCCTTTCAGGTTGCGTACGCGCTGGGCGTGATTTTCGCCGGCCGCCTCATTGACCGGCTCGGCTGCCGTCGCGGCTATGCCATCGTAACCGCGGTCTGGAGCGTGGCAGCGATGGGCCACTCGCTGGTGAACACGGTTGGCGAGCTGGGATTGGCGCGCTTCACCCTGGGTCTGGGCGAGAGCGGCAACTTTCCTGCGGCGATAAAAGCCACGGCGGAGTGGTTCCCGCCGCGCGAACGTGCGCTCGCTACGGGAATCTTCAATTCGGGAACCTGCGTGGGAGCCATTCTTGCGCCCTTCATGGTGCCATGGGTGGTGCTGCACTTTGGATGGCGCGCGTCGTTCCTGGTTACCGGCATTTTCAGCGCCACGTGGATTGTGTGGTGGTCCATCCGGTATCGCACCCCGCGCCAATCCCTGGACGAGCCGCGCGCCGATGCACCTGCCGCGCCGCCGGCAAGCAAGCTGGCGTGGTGGAAGCTTCTTCGCTATCGCCAGACGTGGGCATTCATGACGGCGAAGTTCCTCACCGATCCGGTGTGGTGGTTCTTCCTGTTCTGGCTTCCCAAATATTTCAGCTTCCGCTTCCAACTCGATCTGGCGCACATCGGCTTGCCGCTGGTCGTTATCTATCTCTCGTCATCGGTGGGCAGCATCTTCGGCGGATGGTTGCCGCGGCTCTACCTGCGCTTGGGCATGGCTCTGAAGCCTGCACGGTTGACCGCCATGTTCACCTGCGCCTGCCTGGTGGTTCCCATCGCGACCGTCGGGCTGGTCCACTCCGAATGGATTGTCATTGGCCTCATCAGCCTGGCAACGGCGGCGCATCAGGGATGGTCGGCGAACGTATTTACCACCTCGTCGGACATGTTCCCGTCGGAGACCGTTGGGACAGTGGTGAGCTTCGGCCAGGTGGGCGGCGCGGTCGGCGGCGCAATCCTCGCTCTCGTCGCGGGCCACCTTCTCGAGTTAGTGCACACCTACGTTCCGCTGTTTGTGTACTCGGGCGGCGCATATCTGCTGGCGCTGGGCGTGGTTCTAACGCTGGCGCCAGGATTGAAACGGGCGAACCTGGAACAGGCTTGAGGGACAGGAGAATGACGGAGAATCGCAAACTACGAATGGGGATGTGCGGCGGCGGTCCCGGTGCATTTATTGGCCCGGTGCACCGCATGGCCGCGGAACTGGATGGCAGGATCGAACTGGTCGCGGGCGCGTTTTCATCCTTGCCGGAGAGGTCGAAGCAGGCCGGTGCTGCCTACCGGATCGATCCAGAGCGCGCGTACGGCAGCTACGCGGAGATGTTCGCGAAGGAGAAGCAGCGCGCGGATGGGATCGACTTTGTCGTAATCGCCACGCCCAACAGCACCCATTTGCCGATTGCGAAAGCTGCGTTGGGTGCGGGCATTCCCGTGGTCAGCGACAAGCCGGCGACTGCAACCTACGATGAGGTGCTTGAGCTGGAGAAGGTCGTCGCAAATGCCGGTTTGCCCTACGCGCTCACCCATACTTACGCCGGATACGCGCTGGTGCGCGACGCGCGATCCATCTGCGCCGCGGGCGAGCTGGGAGAGATCCGGAAAGTCGCCGTCGAGTATCTGCAGGGCTGGCTGAGCGCGCCGCTCGAAGCCACCGGAAGCAAACAGGCCGGTTGGCGCGTGGATCCTGCCGTCAGCGGCCCCGGTGGCTGCATCGGCGATATCGGCACGCACGCATTTCATCTCACCGAATACATCACCGGCCTCGACGTGACCGCGTTGCAGGCCACGCTTCGTTCCGTTGTTCCAAGCCGCCGCGTGGACGATGATTGCACCGCGCTGCTCAAGCTGAGCAGCGGTGCGCAAGGCATTCTGATGGCCTCGCAGATTGCGGCTGGCGAGGGTAACGGCATGCGAATCCGCATCTACGGGGAGAAGGCCAGCCTGCACTGGCAGCAGGAGACGCCCAACACTCTAACGATTCGCCGCAACTCTGGCCCCGACGAGACTCGCCATGCCGGCATGCACTATCTCAAGCCCGATGCGGCTGCTGTGACGCGCCTGCCGGGCGGCCATCCCGAGGGCTATCTCGAAGCTTTCGCTGTGCTCTATCGTGAATTTGCCGACTGGCTCGAAGCCTGGCGTGCGAGCAATTCCGCGGCTCCCGCCACGCTGCCGGGCATTCGCGCCGGCGTTCGCGGCATGCGCTTTATTGAACGTGCCATCGAAAGCAACAAGACTGGCGCGTGGGTCGATTTTTGAGTCGCCGTACCGTCGCAAGTGGAGATGAAGATGAACGCGTTTCCGGAGTTCATGAAGAATCCCGCCAATCGGATTTCGACATCAAGCCAGGCGACTCCCGGAGTTGAAGGATTCATCTTCGACGGAATCGATGGCTCGCAAATGGCGTTCTGGACCTGCTCCCAGGATGCGCAATCGAGAGAGCATGCTCACGACTACGACGAATACATGGTGGTTGTGGAGGGCTGTTATACAGTAATCGTCGATGGCCGGCGTATTCCTCTCACTGCAGGCAATGAATACCTATTTCCCAGCGGAGTGGTGCATGGAGGCGAAGTGATCGCCGGAACGCGGACGATTCACGCGTTTGGCGGACATCGGGCTGACCGCGAACGATAGCGACGAATTGAAATTAGGAGTTCATCATGAAGACCATCAAAGGCCCGGGCATTTTTCTGGCGCAGTTTGCAGGCGACGAGGCACCGTTCAACACTCTGGAAGGCATGGCGCACTGGGCCGCGAAGCTGGGCTTCGTGGGCATCCAGATCCCGAGCTGGGACGCGCGCCTCTTCGACCTGAAACGCGCCGCCGAGAGCCAGGCCTACTGCGACGAAATCGAAGGCATCGTGCGCCGGGCCGGCCTGGAGATCACCGAGTTATCCACGCACTTACAAGGCCAGTTAGTCGCCAGTCACCCGGCTTACGACACCATGCTCGAGGGCTTCGCGCCCGCCGGCCTCGACGCGAAGGCGCGCCAGCAGTGGGCGGTGCAACAGTTGCACTGGGCCGCCAAGGCCAGCCAGCGCCTCGGCCTCACCGCACACGCCACTTTCTCCGGCGCGCTGGCGTGGCCGTTCTTCTATCCGTGGCCGCAACGGCCCGCCGCCTTAATCGACGAAGCGTTCGCCGAGCTTTCACGCCGCTGGAGCCCGATCCTTGATGTGTTCGACGAATGCGGCGTGGACGCCTGCTTTGAGCTCCATCCCGGCGAGGACCTGCACGACGGCGCCACCTTCGAGCGCTTTCTCGATGCGGTTGGCGGCCACCCCCGCGCCAACATTCTATACGACCCCAGTCACATGGTGCTGCAGCAGCTCGACTACCTCAGCTTCCTCGATCTCTACCACGATCGCGTGCGCGCATTCCATGTCAAGGACGCGGAGTTTAACCCCACCGGCCGCGCAGGCGTCTACGGCGGCTACCTCGATTGGATCAATCGCCCTGGCCGCTTCCGCTCGCTCGGCGACGGCGAGGTAGATTTCGGCCAAATCTTCAGCAAGATGGCGCAGAACGACTATCCGGGCTGGGCGGTGATGGAGTGGGAGTGCTGCATCAAGCATCCCGAGCAGGGCGCTGCAGAAGGCGCGCCGTTCATCCGCGAGCACATCATCCGCGTTACGGAGAAGGCGTTCGACGATTTCGCTGGAGGCAGTACAGATGCGGCGCGCAACAGGCGGATTCTGGGAATCTGACTCGTCAAACACACTGAGGTGCACCCGTGAGAAGATCTCTGCTCCTTGTTTGTCTGTGCTTCGGCCTTGCTGCCATCCCGATCCAGGCAGGGAAACAAAGCGAACCCTGCCAGAGCCCCACAGCTTTCCTGGAGCGCGCTCTCCAGTCGGTTGCGCGCATACAACCAGGTTCAACTCGTGTGGATGTCGAGAAGGATTTCGAAATGGACGGCGGCGAGCAAATCATTAATCCCAGCCGCTACGTGTGGAAGGAATGTCAATACATCAAAATCGATGTTGAATTCAAAGCGGCAGATGGAGGTCAGCCAACGGCGCAATATGCGCCGACCGACGTGGTGGTCAAGGTGGGGACGCCGTACCTCGCATATCCCATCTCCGATTGACGGTATCAGGCTTCAATTCCCGCCGAGCGGTAAATCTCCGCGATGTATCGCATATCGCGCAGTCCCTCCTCGCCCGGCGTCTTCGGCTCCAGGTTGTTCTGGACGCAGTGCGAGAAGTGCTCGGCCTGGGGCGTGAACTGGTAGGGATCCTTGGCCGGATTCAGTTCCTCAATCGTTTTTCCATCCAAATCCGCGCTCAGCGCGTTTCCGTCGTAATTGAACGCCGGTTGCGCCTCCACCATGCCCTTCGATCCGTGCACGCGGAAATACCCCGTCAGGTTCGAGCCGTAGGTCGTATTGCACGACGCCACCACGCCGGAAGGGAAGCGCATCGTCCATGACACATTCTCTTCCACCGTGTTGAATCGCCCGTCCTTGTCGATGACCGATGCGAACGCCGCAATCTTCTGCGGCTCCTCGCCGGTCAAATAGCGGCAGGCGTTCAGGCAGTAGATGCCCACGTCGTAGAGCGGCCCGCCGCCGGCCATCTTCTTGTTGAGCCGCCACTCGCCCGGCGCAATGTCGAATCCGAATGCGCTCTCGATGGCCTCCATCTGTCCGATCGCTCCCGACCGAATCAGTTCCACCGCGCGCAGATTGGTCGCCTCGTAGTGGCAGCGGTAGGCAATCATAAGCTTCACGTTCGCCTCCTGACACGCCGCAATCATCCGCTCGGCATCGGCCACGCTGGTGCACATTGGCTTCTCGCACAGCACATGCTTACCGGCCTTTGCCGCGCGAACGGTGTACTCGGCGTGCATCGAATTGGGCAGCGCCACATACACCGCATCCACGGCCGGGTTTTGCGCAATTTCGTCGAAGTTCTCGTAGTTGTAGATCGAGTTGGACGGTACTCCGTACTGCGCCGCGATCCGCGCCGCCTTCGCCGGATGCCCGCTCACCAATGCCGTCACTTGCGAGTTCGTCGTAAGCTGGCTGCCGCGCATGAAGTGGTCGGCAATACGGCCCAACCCGATGATGGCGTAGCCGGTCTTGCGGCTGTTCGCCTGCGCGCCGAGCACGGGCACAAATTGTGCCGCGAGCCCCATCGCTCCCAGCATGCTAAATTCCCTGCGGCTCAGTGTCATATGACTCCGTCTCATCGGCAATTCCTCAATGCGTCCCCTGCGCGAATTGCAGAATTCCTGGCCTGCAGCCAATGGCTCGCGGCTCAATTCTGGAGCTGCAAGCTGCCGGCTACAAGCCAGTGTTTTCTCAGTGCTTGCCCGCATTCTCCCTTATGAACGCCGACGTGTATTCGTGTAACTCCTTCAGAGATTCCTCATTGACATAAACCATGTGCCCGGTGTGGAACCAGTGATAGCTGATGTTTGACTGCAGGCTCTCGGGCATGGGCAGATGCTTCATTTCGTATGTTGCGCCGAAGAAAAGCGTGCCCACGTCAAAGTAGCCACCCATAAGCATCACCTTCATCTTCGGGTTCCGTTTCATGGCCAGCGCCAGATCCGGCATCACGTTTACGCTTGACTCCCATCCCTGCCCGCCGGGCGGAACGTGCGCCAGTTCCCAATGGAATCCGGGTTGCCTCGCGCTCGGCTTGTAAGTCTGGTTCTCGCCGTAGTGCAGGTCTTCGCGCGCGTACTGGTTGATGGCCGTCACATACGCCGACGTGATCGAATTCGTGAATGGGTCGTACTCCGCCTCCTTGCTCAGCGGGTCAATGTCCGGCCCTTCGTAGCGCGTATCCAGCCGCCCGGTCGTCAGGCCTTCTTCGGCCTGCAACTCCTTTGAGAAATCGCCGCCGCTCACGCGCAAATCCGCCTTGATCCAATAGGCCGCCGGCAATCCGGTGTAACTCTCAAGCTTCTCCGCGATCGCCTTCTTGCGATCCTGGGGCAGATCGGCGCCTTGTAGAAGCGCGCTCGCGTAGTCGCCCAGGCTGAACTCCTCCACCTCTTTGAGGAACGGCTCCAATTGCGCAGACTGGTTGGGCACCTTGTGGTGGTACCACGCGGTTGCGGCCATTGACGGCAAGGCCAGGAAGTACGGCTGATCCGTTCCCGGATTTCCTTCAGGACCATCCGCGCTATCGTCAAAGTTCAGAATCTGTGACAGCAGCACCACGCCGTTCAGATCCACGCCCTGGAGCATCCGGCTCAGCACCGCGCTGCGCGTGGTTCCGTAGCTCTCGCCGAAGATGAATTTCGCAGAATTCCACCGGTTGTACTTGGTCAGGAACCTCCGGATGAAGCGGTCGAATGCGTGCGCATCCTGGTCAGTGCCCCAGAACGCCTTGCCCGCGTCCTTGCCCAGCACGCGGCTGAAGCCAGTTCCCGGCGCGTCGATAAACACCAGATCGCTCGCATCCAGCAGGCAGTACTGGTTGTCCACCAGCGGATACGGCGCGGCCTCCTGGTGCTGCCCGTCCGGGGTCACAATGCGCTTGGGGCCGAACGCGCCCATGTGCAGGAACATCGTCGCGCTGCCTGGTCCGCCGTTGTAGAGGAACGTGATCGGCCGGTCCGCGGCATTCGCGCCTTTTTTGAAGTACGCCGTGTAGAACATGCGCGTGATCGCCGGCTGATCCTCGGGTTTCGCAGGCAGCTCGATGCCGGCGTCCGCCAGGTATTTGCCGTCAAGACCAATCATCGCGTCCTGCACATCGGTCGAGCCCACGGTAAGCGTTCCCGCCACCGCTTGATACGCAATCGGCTGCCCGCCCACCGTTACCGAGCCCTCCGTCGTAGAGTCTCCGGGCGGCGCGGCGTTCAATGCCTTCGTATCGCCATCTTTGTGGTTTTCCGGTTTCTCCTGGCAGTAGAGAAGGGTGCAAAAGGCAAAACAAACAACCAGCGCTGCATGCGCGCGGCCAAGCTTCACGGTACAACCTCCTGCGAGGGGAATTCGCGTCCGAAGTATATCCCACCGGCGTTGGCCGATAGCCAGTAGCTCGTTCCGCTTCGCGCCGAACCTGAGGAAGGAGGCTTGCAAGCTACAAGCTGCTGGCTCTCACCGTCTTCTCATTCCTA
>CAWBIG010000282.1:0-3284 GCA_963788435.1 uncultured Acidobacteriota bacterium
AACGAGCTCTGCGGCTGCAGATAGACCTCGCGCTTGGGATAGAAGGCGTTGACGATGTTGCCGGTGGTATCGGGCCGGACGGAGTAGAGCGCCTCATCCACTTCGCCGAAGCTCAGATCCGCCTCGACCGGCTGGCCTTTGGAGTCCGCCGTGAACACATCGAAGCTGCCTTGCTCGCCGGGCAGATACTTGTCCTTGCTCGCCGTTGCCGTCACCGTCAGGGTGCGTTCCACCAGCGGCACATTCAGGCTCTTCTGTGCAGTCATCACCTGGTCTTCGTGCACGGCGATGGCCGACACCACAACGTTGGGCTGAGACTGCGAAGTGATGGGCACATCGAAGGGCACGCTCTCGCCGGTTCCATGCAGCACGCGCCGCGACTGAACCGAGTCGCCTTCCACCGTGATCACCGACCACGATTCCTTGAGGCCGGTGACCAGCAGCAGATGGGCGGTGTCGCCGACGGCGTAGGTCTTCTTATCGGTCACGATCTGCATTTGCGTGTTGGCGTTGTAGAACTCGCCGGCGCCGTTCCAGATCCACACCCAGGTGCGGCCCTCAACCACGCGCTGCTCCGGCGTGGTGGCGCTGGCCGTCACCTCAAAATCGCCGCTGCCGCTGACGGCCAGGTCCACCATCGCGGTTCCATCGGCGCCTGTGATTGCATCCTGCGCGGTTGCCTGGTTCTCGCTGCGCTCGTGAGTTACCGAATCCCACTTGATGAGCGCCGCCGCCACGTGCACCTGTGTCTGCACGGGCTTGCCGTCGTAGTCCTGCGCGTGGACTTTCACCTTCACAGGCTGGCCGCCCTGGTAGACGTAACTCGCCGGCTCCGCACTCACGCGGAATGAGCCATAGGTGGCCAGCGTGGTTCCGTGGCCGCTCACCTCGCGATCGGCTGCATCGGTCACACGCGCCTCAATGCGGTAGTCCTGATCGTTGTGTTTCTCATCGACGCGCGTGGGTATATGCACCGTCAGTCGGCCGTTTGCGTCGAGAACGCCTTCATGTTCCTGCTGCTCGTTCGCGCCCCATTCCGCGTCTTCGTCGGACGGCTGCGAGTCGGTGTCGGCGTCCGCCGAATCGGCGCTGTCGCCTCCCTGGTCTTCGTCCCACCACCAGTGCTCGGAGGTGTGCAGCACATACTTGACCTTCGCGCCGGCTACCGGCTCACCGAAGAAGTAGCGCGCCTGAATGATTGCCGTAATCGAATTTCCTTCGAGCACACGCGGAGTTGCGTTCACCGTCACCTGATACTCCGGCTTCTTGTATTCCTCCACATAGAAACTGCCGTTGCCCAGTTGGCCATTCAAATTGATGGAGTAGTAGCCGAGCGCCGCATCGTTCTCGAGAGTCAGATCGGCGACGACGGTGCCGTGCGCGCTTACCGGCACGTCCTGCTTCAGGACCGTCTTGTCGTCCGGACCCGTCACCGTCAGGGTTACGGTTTTCTCGTCGGGCAACAGCAACGTGTCGTTCTGCTCCTTGCGCAGGATTCCCTTGATGTGGACGGTGTGGCCGGGGCGATAGACCGGACGATCTGTGTACAGAAATGCGCGTTCGTTTTGCTGCGTGTTCTGGCCGAAGCCGTAACCCCATGGCGTTACCAGGGCCGCGTCATCGCCATGGCGCGCCAGGATCCACACGTTATCGAGTTCCGGCGCGGTCTGCGTCGCCGCCGCTGCCCGCGGCGACAGGCTGAGGTCGGCAAGGCCATCACCGTTGGTCTTGCCGGAGATCTGCAGCTTACCGTCCGCGTACATTGCCAGGTCCGCGTCGGCAACCGGCGCGCCGGTCTTGCGGTCGGCCACGTACACGCTGGCCCCGCCGCTCCCGGTGTTCACGGTTCGCTCCACCAGCGCTATGCCGGTGACGATGGCAACGGTGTACGCCTTGTAGGTTCCGTCGGTGGCTTCAATCAGATAGACGCCCTGCTTGAGGCCGTCGATGGGCAACTGCTGCGTCTCGCTCACGATGGTGGGCGGCGTCTGCAGGCGCCAGCGCGCCACAAGCTGCGACGAGTTCAGGATGGGCACCTGCGCAAATTGTGACGCGCCGATCACCCGGCTCTTCTTGCCGAGATTCCCTTGCTGCTCGCGGAAGTCGTCCCGCGCCTGGTCGTTGAATTGGCCGCGGAAGAAGTGCCGCACTTCCCACCACAGGTGCGCCTTCCAGTCGTGAATCCGCTCCAGCCAGGTCTTCTGCTCAATTTGCTCGGCCGGCGATTCGTTGTGCTCGCCGAAGCTATGAATGTCTTTGAGGCCGGCAAAGAACTTCACCGGATCGTTCACCTTGTACACGCGGAATTCGAACTCGGGCACGTTGCGGGCGAAGAGCTGGATCTTGACGCTTTCGCCGGGCGCAAACGTGCGCGAGGTGGAGAGCGAGAACGACCGCGGGGCGTCTTTGGCGAAGGCGTTTCCCGCGCAGATCAGGAGCAAAATGCCGATTGCCCACCAATGTCCCGTGCCCCATCCATGAGCACTCTTTCGGGCGAGTGGTTGGGATGACAAAAACCGCGGTATAGGAACCCCAGAACCAGTTCAGGTAAGCCAGCCGAAACGGCCTGATATCGTCCGAGCGGTAAACCACGGCACTGTCGGGCACGCGGCAATCCTCCAGCACCAGCGAATTGCTGCGGGTTGCCCGCATGCCCAGCGTATCCCAGTTCGCATCGACACGGCGTCCCGGTGCGCCGCGTGGCACGAGCAGCAGCACGCCGGCGGTCTTGCTGGTCGCGGTTTCCGGATAGGCCAGCACCAGCACGTAGTCTGCCGCTTCCAGCATCGATGCCAAGATTTCCCGTCCGGTAATACTGAAGCCACCCTCGACCGAACGTGCACGAACCGCCAGCGGCCGCTCCCCCATCAATGACGTCGTGTTGGGTTCAGAAAAATTGCCGCCGATCATCTTGCCCTGGCGAACCACCAGGTCCGCAACGTATCGCTTCGTTTCGGACGCGACCTCGGGGCTTTGCATCAGTGGCATCACCACCGAGGCGTGCATATTGAACGCTAGTGCCGTCGCCGGGCAGCCCTGCCCGAGAGCCTCAAAAGCAAGCGTATGACTAAGGAAATCGAATCCCATTCCGCCGAAGGACTTGGCAATGGTCAGCGCGAGAAAACCCTCGGGCACGCAAGCGATGAGTTTTTGGTTGGGTCGGACGCATCACGGTCATGCTCAGCCGAACGCTTGGCAAAATCGGCGGCCAAATCCAAGCACCGCCGCTGCAACTGCTCCTGCTCCCTGGTGATCCGGAAATCCAAGCGCCATCCCTCCTGCCT
>CAWBIG010000283.1:0-7546 GCA_963788435.1 uncultured Acidobacteriota bacterium
TCTCCGCTCTCACCGAATAGTTCTGTTCTCGGCTAACCACCAGAGCAGTTTCGGCCAATCTAGAGAGCGGACTCGTGATCAAGCGGCGAGTCGAGATGGTCGCAAGAATAGCGGCCAGGAAGCTGAGGAACAGGATGCACGCTGAGATCAATCCGAATTGCCGGGCACGGCTCGCTACGTCGGTTGTTTCCGCCTCCAGAACCACTGTCCCCAGTAATCGTCGGTCAGGAGCTACCGGACGCTGGACAAACAGGTCGTCTCCCCGGTACCAGTAGCTGCTGGTTCCGTTGCCCCGCAGCTTCGAGATGTCGAGCGGCAGATCTGTTGCCTCGCGGCGATATTGCGCGAAAACCTTCCCGTCGGGCAGCATGACGGCGGCTGAAAGAATGTGCGGAGATCGACGCAAAGCGGCCAATGTGTTCTCGGCAGCTTGCGGATCGTCGAAGGTCAGCGCCGTCACGGTGTTCTCGCCGACGATCGCTGCTTCTGTGTTGAGTGAGTCGATCAGGCCCTGGCGCAGCGAGTACAGGTCATAGACCAGAAAAGAGACATACGCCAGCACCAGCGCAATCCCGCTCACCAACACATTCATCCGCGTCAGCTTGCCCGAAATCGACATGGGGTTCCATAGGCTCATGGCGCAGCCTCCGTTGCCGGCTTCCCCGCAATCGAATAGGCGACCCTCAGCAGTTCCGAGCTCAGCACAAGGTGTGTCTTCTTTACCGCATCGAGGTTCACGGCAAACCGCACGTGGTTCGACAAGAGAAGGAACTGTATCATTCCTCCCTGGGCCAGAAATGTCGAACCGGAACCCACCGTCAGCACATCGGCGCCACGCAACTCTTCCAGGTCCTTGTCGATCCGTGTGCCTTCCGATTCTGTTACGTAAGCGATGCTGCAGCTGCGCGCCTGCGTTCCATCCTTCACCTGGACAATCCGGACCGGCCGGTTGTCGATGACTTGTCCCCCCATTAAGTCCTTTAGCGCGGCTTCAATCCTGTCTTCCCCAACGACGCATACGTCGAAGGTTTCGCGAGAGGCTCCGAGCGTCACATTTTGGTTACGCATGAACTTACCGAAGTTCAGCAGATAAGCCGCCTTCACATCGAATTCAGAAGGCTTTCCCTGGCAGAACGCGGCAATCCCAATTGCCAGCTGTAGCGCGATAGCACCGCTACAGGCCATAACGCAGAAAAACCGGCGAGGCATACGCAAGGCCGCCCCGTTCCGGCAGCTCCTGCACACAATGGCAAGGACTTTGGGTATTACAGCCGAATTAAAGTAGATTTGCCCGAACGCACGTCTATCGAGTGCACCTTGCGTAATCGCCTCGCGGGCACTGTCTCTCTGATTCTGCTCTTGCTGAAACATTGAATATTCAACTCTGAATCTTTTCTGAAGCTGAAATCAGCTCCAGCATCTTACTGATCAGCTCACGGGGCTCTCCCTTTCGAACGAATCCCGCAGCGTAAGGAGCCACATCGTCGGGCATGTGCCACAAATCTGAATGCACAAGAATAGGCGCACCAGCGAACAGCTTCTGCGCCTCCTGCGCCACCTGTGGCGCAGTCTTCACCGAATTCAGACGGTAGTCCAAAAGAATCAGGGAAATATCCGTCTCTGGCGGAAATTCCAGCCCTGCAAACTTCACGATCGCTGGAACTGGCGTGAAGCCTGCTTGTTCAACCAGCAGACCATAGATCTCCAGATGATGGGGATCGTCATCGATGATCAGCACTTTCCGGCCATCGCTTTCCATCTTGGCTCCTGTCAATAATCCTCGAACAGCGATAGTGTTGCGATGCTGTGCCAGAGACAATATTCCCGGGGGTCACTTGGTAAACGTTATCTCGCCATAGAGTCCGCGCCTGATGCCGACATTCGGGCCGGGGTCTACGCCGCCGAATTCGAAATGGTGGGGCTGCAACAAATTTCGACCTACTGCGGAGAACTTGAACTGGCGGGCGAATTGCCAATCGAATCGAGCGTCCCCGGTCGAGTAAGCTCGAATGCTCTCGCCGCCCTCAGCTATTTCGTGAAGAACTGCCACATAACGGTAGGTCAGGTCGAGGCTGAAGACCTTTGCAAAATCAAGATCGGATTGCAGAGACAACCGGTGTTTTGGGCTGGAGCCATCCACTACCGGAGCGGTGCCCGCATCCAATGAGTCCGTACCCTTCTTAATATCCATCTGCAGATAGGAATAGGACCCGCGCAGGCGCCAGGTGGGCAGCGGTCTCCATTCCGGGGCAAGTTCAATTCCCTTGGTGGTGCCTACCAGCCCGTTTCCGAAATCGGCAGTTAAAGCAATGTGCGTGGGCGCCGGGTTTGTCACTACCGTCGGAGATCCGATTATATCTTCACTCAGAAGATCGCCGTAATGGTTGTAGAACGCCGCCACGTCAAGGTAGAGCGACTTGCGAGCCAGGAGGCGATCGCCCGCTTCATAACCGTTGAGCTCTTCGGAGTGGAAGATCGGATTGGGGGTGAACATCCCAAAGAGCGGTAATCCACTTGCTGTGCCTGCGTACACCAGTTCAGTGAAGTTCTCCTCAACATCGGATGGCGTTCGCACCGCGTGAGTGAAGGCAGCCCAGAAGCTTTGGCTACTGGTCGGCGTCCACGACAAGCGGCCGGTGGGCTGCATCTGCCACCCCGTAAAATTTGTTTCGAGAATCTTGGTGCCAAAAGTGAAGGTGAGCTGTTTGTCGATCAGTGCGATTTCATCCTGGAAGAAGGCGGTTAACAGGCGATCGGTTCTGGAATCAGGCGAAAAGAATTCACCCGGAACCACGATTGGATTGTTTTCGTGGCTGAAGCGCGCTCCGAGTCCCCATGAAATCTGCTGCCGACCCGGCAGACGAAAGCGATCGAGATAATCGATGTCAAAGGTGTTGCGAAGGTCCTTGAACTGGGTGGGATCGAAGCGATTGGTGTGCTCGTAAGAGGTCTGAAGCTGGAGATCCTTGCCCTCTTCATACACTCTTTGCCAGCGCCCCAGAATGTTTCCTCCTGAAATCTGTTCTGTGCCGTAGAGGGTTTGCGAATAGGGTATCGTGTAGTTTGATACGGTATCGCCTGTACCCGCGCCTTCATCGTGGATGTCGCCTTCAAAGGTGAAATGATCGCCCGAATCCTTCGTCCAGTCGGCGCGAAAACCGCCCTGTATGGTCCGCCAACGGTCAAACTTGATGCCATCGGGATGGTATTCCGGGCCGCGGTCGAAACCCAATTCGTAAACCCGGTAGTCGAGACCCTTCGAATTGCCTCCGCCGTAATGCGCGTTTAAGAAGCCTTGCTCCTGGGTTCCGCCGCCGGCACTGACTGTGGCCCCATGGGTGTCTTTCGCGCTTTTGGTGATGATATTGATGACGCCATTGACCGCATTCGGTCCCCAGATGGTGCCGCCGGGCCCACGGATGACCTCGATTCGATCAACATCTTCCATAAGCAAATTCTGGCCGTCCCACCAGGTCCCCGCGAAAAGTGTCGTGTAGACAGTTCGGCCGTCAATGAGCACAAGCACGTCGCGCGAAAGGTTGTTTCCGAAGCCGCGAATTCCGACCGACCAGGTGTGGGCATCAATTTGTGCCACATCCACTCCTGGTGCCAGACGCAGCGCATCGGGGATCGTCGTCGCGCCTGAACGCTGGATGTCTTCCTGGGTGATCACGTATATCGCTGCCGGAGTATTCCAGATCTCTTCCGGTTCTTTAGAAACGGTAGTGACCTCAATATTCCCGAGTTGCTCGAGAGTCAAAGTGCTCAAAGGCTTCTGCTGGCTGCTATCCGAACGTGCTTCCGCACAGAAAATTCTATTAATGAGCGATATGGAGGCAGCAAAAGTGAGGAAGCGCAATGCTGTGGAATAGCGGCGTCGATACCGGCGTGGCTCTACAGCCCTGGGAAGTGCTGGAGCCTTGTAAAACCAGGAGCCAAAAGAGTGCGATAGGTGGAACCGCCCTGCGAATCGGCTTTGATGAACGAGCGATGAGAACATCTATTTCCAATTCTCAACTTCAATGTGCGTATGCAGAATGCGGGGAAACCAACTGTTTGGATGCCGTTCGCTGAGAAAATGGTTGTTTAGGAAAACGCCGCCAGCCGAAAAAACCGGGCCGCGGCGAGATTTCTGGACACTGGCCAGTCCTCTTACCCGACCGCAGGCTCCGGGAGCCTCCTGCCACCTGACGCGACGACTGCGCCGAATCTGTACGTGCCCTGGGCAGCGCGGCTTCAGTCCGCACTCTCGGCACGGAAAAGGGCTGTATTCACCTCATACAGCCGCTCCGAGCCCAACTCGCTTACGACCCTTCGGGCAAGATCCGGCTTCAGGATCCTGCTGCTGATGCGGCCTTGTCGGTTTCGACTTCGCGGACGGCGAGGTGATCGAACCAGGTGAACTTGAGAATCGCCGACGTGGCCAGGATCACGAATAAGGTGACAGCGGCGCGCTCAAATTCTTGAATGACGACGTAGAGGGGCAACACCACGAGGGCGATCTGCCACACGATTCCGACGACGACATTGAACATGTCGCGGGCGAAGTCAGTGTTGCGCTTGAAGCCGGGGTCTTCAGCCAACACTTTCCGGAGGACGGGTCCCCAGAGGCCCCATGGCCGCACTCGCCGGTAGAAATCCTCCAGCACGGCGTCATCTTCCGGTTTGGTGAGCAGGGTTCCGGCCAGGCAACCGATGATCGAGAGGATCAGCACCAGGGGGAAAACGATGGAGACGTCCAAGTTGATGGAATAAGTGTGGAGCAGGTGCTGGACAAGCGGCACCCTGGCCACGAAGAGCGGCATCGCATCCTCGCTCTCGCTGCCGCTCTTCGTGGCCAGGGTGCCGCTTGTCCAGCACCTGCTCCACACTTATTCCATCAACTTGGACGTCTCCATCGTTTTCCCCCTGGTGCTGATCCTCTCGATCATCGGTTGCCTGGCCGGAACCCTGCTCACCAAACCGGAAGATGACGCCGTGCTGGAGGATTTCTACCGGCGAGTGCGGCCATGGGGCCTCTGGGGACCCGTCCTCCGGAAAGTGTTGGCTGAAGACCCCGGCTTCAAGCGCAACACTGACTTCGCCCGCGACATGTTCAATGTCGTCGTCGGAATCGTGTGGCAGATCGCCCTCGTGGTGTTGCCCCTCTACGTCGTCATTCAAGAATTTGAGCGCGCCGCTGTCACCTTATTCGTGATCCTGGCCACGTCGGCGATTCTCAAGTTCACCTGGTTCGATCACCTCGCCGTCCGCGAAGTCGAAACCGACAAGGCCGCATCAGCAGCAGGATCCTGAAGCCGGATCTTGCCCGAAGGGTCGTAAGCGAGTTGGGCTCGGAGCGGCTGTATGAGGTGAATACAGCCCTTTTCCGTGCCGAGAGTGCGGACTGAAGCCGCGCTGCCCAGGGCACGTACAGATTCGGCGCAGTCGTCGCGTCAGGTGGCAGGAGGCTCCCGGAGCCTGCGGTCGGGTAAGAGGACTGGCCAGTGTCCAGAAATCTCGCCGCGGCCCGGTTTTTTCGGCTGGCGGCGTTTTCCTAAACAACCATTTTCTCAGCGAACGGCATCCAAACAGTTGGTTTCCCCGCATTCTGCATACGCACATTGAAGTTGAGAATTGGAAATAGATGTTCTCATCGCTCGTTCATCAAAGCCGATTCGCAGGGCGGTTCCACCTATCGCACTCTTTTGGCTCCTGGTTTTACAAGGCTCCAGCACTTCCCAGGGCTGTAGAGCCACGCCGGTATCGACGCCGCTATTCCACAGCATTGCGCTTCCTCACTTTTGCTGCCTCCATATCGCTCATTAATAGAATTTTCTGTGCGGAAGCACGTCGGATAGCAGCCAGCAGAAGCCTTTGAGCACTTTGACTCTCGAGCAACTCGGGAATATTGAGGTCACTACCGTTTCTAAAGAACCGGAAGAGATCTGGAATACTCCGGCAGCGATATACGTGATCACCCAGGAAGACATCCAGCGTTCAGGCGCGACGACGATCCCCGATGCGCTGCGTCTGGCACCAGGAGTGGATGTGGCACAAATTGATGCCCACACCTGGTCGGTCGGAATTCGCGGCTTCGGAAACAACCTTTCGCGCGACGTGCTTGTGCTCATTGACGGCCGAACTGTCTACACGACACTTTTCGCGGGGACCTGGTGGGACGGCCAGAATTTGCTTATGGAAGATGTTGATCGAATCGAGGTCATCCGTGGGCCCGGCGGCACCATCTGGGGACCGAATGCGGTCAATGGCGTCATCAATATCATCACCAAAAGCGCGAAAGACACCCATGGGGCCACAGTCAGTGCCGGCGGCGGAACCCAGGAGCAAGGCTTCTTAAACGCGCATTACGGCGGAGGCAATTCGAAGGGTCTCGACTACCGGGTTTACGAATTGGGTTTCGACCGCGGCCCGGAATACCATCCCGATGGCATCAAGTTTGACCGTTGGCGGACCATACAGGGCGGTTTTCGCGCCGACTGGACGAAGGATTCGGGCGATCATTTCACCTTTGAAGGCGACATCCACGATGAAGGCGCGGGTACAGGCGATACCGTATCAAACTACACGATACCCTATTCGCAAACCCTCTACGGCACAGAACAGATTTCAGGAGGAAACATTCTGGGGCGCTGGCAAAGAGTGTATCAAGAGGGCAAGGATCTCCAGCTTCAGACCTCTTACGAGCACACCAATCGCTTCGATCCCACCCAGTTCAAGGACCTTCGCAACACCTTTGACATCGATTATCTCGATCGCTTTCGTCTGCCGGGTCGGCAGCAGATTTCATGGGGACTCGGAGCGCGCTTCAGCCACGAAAACAATCCAATCGTGGTTCCGGGTGAATTCTTTTCGCCTGATTCCAGAACCGATCGCCTGTTAACCGCCTTCTTCCAGGATGAAATCGCACTGATCGACAAACAGCTCACCTTCACTTTTGGCACCAAGATTCTCGAAACAAATTTTACGGGCTGGAGATGCAGCCCACCGGCCGCTTGTCGTGGACGCCGACCAGTAGCCAAAGCTTCTGGGCTGCCTTCACTCACGCGGTGCGAACGCCATCCGATGTTGAGGAGAACTTCACTGAACTGGTGTACGCAGGCACAGCAAGTGGATTACCGCTCTTTGGGATGTTCACCCCCAATCCGATCTTCCACTCCGAAGAGCTCAACGGTTATGAAGCGGGCGATCGCCTCCTGGCTCGCAAGTCGCTCTACCTTGACGTGGCGGTGTTCTACAACCATTACGGCGATCTTCTGAGTGAAGATATAATCGGATCTCCGACGGTAGTGACAAACCCGGCGCCCACGCACATTGCTTTAACTGCCGATTTCGGAAACGGGCTGGTAGGCACCACCAAGGGAATTGAACTTGCCCCGGAATGGAGACCGCTGCCCACCTGGCGCCTGCGCGGGTCCTATTCCTATCTGCAGATGGATATTAAGAAGGGTACGGACTCATTGGATGCGGGCACCGCTCCGGTAGTGGATGGCTCCAGCCCAAAACACCGGTTGTCTCTGCAATCCGATCTTGATTTTGCAAAGGT
>CAWBIG010000284.1:0-9010 GCA_963788435.1 uncultured Acidobacteriota bacterium
GCCATTTCCTCGCGCGAGACGGGGAAAATGGTGTGCAGGAGCTTGTGCATGTCCTTGCCGATGGCTTCTTCGCGGGACCAGCCGTAGAGAGTTTCCCCGCCGGTGCTCCAGAAGATGATGCGGCCTCCGACGTCGCGGACCAGGATGGCCTCCGTGGCCAGGTCAAGCAGGTCGGCGCGCGTGCGCAGCTCTTCAGTGCGCTCCGCCACGCGGCGTTCCAGCTCGGTATTCAGCGCTTCCAGCTGGCGCGTCTTGCGGTGCAGTTCCACGAAGATGCTGATCTTGGCGCGAAGAACCTCGGGAACGACGGGAACAGAAATGTAATCGACGGCGCCGGATTTGTACCCCTGGATCTTGTCGGCATCCGTCAAGTGCACGCCGGAAATGAAAATGATGGCCGTCTTCTGAAAGCGTGGGTGCTGGCGAATGACATCGGCGAGCTCGAAGCCGTCGAGGTCGGGCATGCTCACGTCCATCAGCACCACTCCCACATCGGTCTTGAGCAGGATGTTGAGCGCTTCTTTGGCCGAGGTGGCTTTGATCAGGTTTTCACCCAGATCGGCAAGGATGACCTCGTAGCTCAGCAGCTTTGCCGGCTGGTCGTCGACCATCAGGATGTTCACCTTCTCATCGGCCTTCATTAGCGGGGTCCCTTTTTCAGCTGTCAGCTTTCAGCGTGGTTCGTGGGTCGTGATAGTGAAAAAGTGAAACAGTGAAGAAGTGATTTTGGGCTTACGGCGTGTTTTTGGTTCACTTTTTCACTCCTTCACTTTCATTGTTGTTTGCTCTCTGCCGCCGCATTACCGGTGCAGCCACATGCGCAGGGCTGACAGCAGTTGTTCCGTGTTCACGGGCTTGGCCAGGTATTCGCTGGCGCCCGCCTCCAGGCATTTTTCGCGGTCGCCTTTCATGGCCTTCGCCGTAAGTGCGATGATGGGAAGCCGGCGAAGAGATGCATTCTGGCGGATCACCTGCATGGTTTCGTATCCGTCCATCTCCGGCATCATGATGTCCATCAGCACGATCGCCAGGTCCGGCGTGTTTTCAATAATGTGAATGGCTTCGCGTCCGGTGCCCGCGGTAACCACGTGCATACCGCGGCGCTCCAGCACGCTGGAGAGGGCGAAAATGTTGCGCACGTCATCGTCCACCACCAGCACCTTGCGATCGATCAGCGCGTCGTCGGATTTATGCAGGCGGTCGAGCATGCGCTGCTTTTCCTCGGGCAGGTCAGAGATCACGCGGTGCAGGAACAGCGCGGTCTCATCCAGCAGCCGCTCCGGCGACTCCACGTCCTTCACCACCACGCTGCGCGCCAGCGTGTGCAGTTGCGTGTCTTCTTCCGCGGTAAGGTCGCGGCCGGTAAACACAATCACGGGCATGTCGTGCAGCGAAGGCGTGTCGCGCATCTTCTCGAGGACCTCGAATCCGGTCATATCCGGCAGGCGCAGGTCGAGCACCGCGCAGTCGTACCTGCCGGACTCGAGCGATTCCAGCGCGTCCTTTCCGGTGTCGACCGTGTCGATGTCGATGTCTTTGTGGCCAAGGAGCTCGCGAATCGACATCTGCTCGGCGGGATTGTCCTCCACCACAAGCAGGCGCTTGCGGCGCGGCTGGGAGTAGTCCCAGATCCGCGTCAGGGCCTCATCCAGCTCGTCGGTAGAAGTGGGCTTGGTAACGAAGGAAAATGCGCCGCGGGATAGCCCGTGATGGCGGTCTTCATCCAGCGTGAGCATCTGCACCGGGATGTGGCGCGTGCGCGGATCCTGCTTGAGATGGTTAAGGATGGTCCAGCCCAGCATGTCGGGCAGGAACACATCGAGGGAGATAGCGGTGGGTTTGTATTCACGCGCCAGCGAGAGCGCCTCAGCGCCGGTCAAGGCGCAGAGAACCTTGAAGCCCTTGTCGCGGGAAAGGTCGCAGAGGACGCGGGCGTAGTGGGGATCGTCCTCCACGATGAGAAGAACAGCGTCGCCTTCCATGATGTTGCGGCGATCGTCATCGATGCGGGCTTCCTGCTCGGTGACGGCGGCAGCGGCCATGAAAACGGGCGTCTGCGGCAACTGCTGTTGATAGCCCGACTTCTCCGGCTTGATGAGGGCGGCTGCGTTGGTGGCCCCAACGTAGGTCTGGGGGAGGAAAAGCGTGAAGGTGCTGCCGGCGCCAGGGGTGGAGCGGAGCTGGATTTCTCCGCCCAGCAGGTTGGCCAGCTCGCGGCTGATGGCCAAGCCCAGGCCGGTTCCGCCGTACTTGCGGCTGGTGCCCGCATCGGCCTGCTGGAAGGCCTCGAAGATGATGCGCTGTTTCTCTGGAGCGATCCCGATGCCGGTGTCGGAAACCTTGAACGCGATAACCGAGCCGGCGCCGGAGAGGATGGGGTGGTCGGGGCTCCAGCCGCCGGTCACCGAGGTGACGGTGAGTTTCACGCTGCCCTGGTCCGTGAACTTGAAGGCGTTCGAAAGCAGGTTCTTCAGCACCTGCTGCAGGCGCTTCGAATCCGTGACAAGGCTGCGGCCGAGCGCCGGATCGCCGGAGACTTCGAAGCTGAGCTTGCGATTCTCTGCCTCGTGGCGGAACGGCCGCGCCACCGTTTCCAGCAGCGCGCCGAAGAAGATCTCTTCGGCCTCGATGGACACCGTGCCCGACTCGATCTTGGAGAGATCGAGAATGTCGGAGATGAGGTTGAGCAGGTCGGTTCCGGCGGCGTGAATGGTGCGGGCGAATTCGACTTGTTTGGGCGAAAGCGAGCCGTCGGGGTTCTCCGCCAGTTGCTGCCCCAGCACCAGGATGGAGTTGAGCGGCGTGCGCAGCTCGTGCGACATGTTGGCCAGGAATTCCGACTTGTACTTGGAGGTGAGAGCGAGTTCGCGGGCCTTTTCTTCGAGAGCGCGCCGCGCCTGCTCGATTTCCTGGTTCTTGCGCTCCACTTCGTAGTTCTGTTCGGCCAGCTGCTGCGCCTTCTGAGCCAGTTGTTCGTTGGTTCCCTGCAGTTCCTTCTGCTGCGTCTGCAGTTCGGTGGCCAGCTGCTGCGACTGCTTCAGCAGGCCCTCGGTCTGCATCGTGGCTTCAATGGAGTTGAGCACAATGCCGATGGAGGAGGTGAGCTGATCGAGGAAGGCCAGTTGCGAGGGGGTAAAGGCGCTCAGGCTGGCCAGCTCGATGACGGCCTTCACGCGGTCCTCAAACAGAACCGGGAGCACGATAACGTTCTTGGGAACGGCTTTGAAGAGGCCGCTGCGGATGGGTGCGGTCTTCTTGGGCAATTCCGTGATGAGCAGACGGCGCTTCTCCACGGCGCACTGGCCGATGAGGCCTTCGCTGAGGCGAATCTCAGTCAGGTGGCCCTCGGGGCTATTGGCGTAGGTTGACAAAAGAAGGAGTGTGCCTTCGCGCTGGGCGGAGGAGTCGGACTCCATCTGGTAGATGACACCCTGCTGCGCGTTGACCAGCGGCGCCAGCTCGGACAGCAGCATGCGGCCCACGGTGGCCAGGTCGCGCTGCCCCTGCAACATGCCGGTGAAGCGGGCCAGGTTGGTCTTCAGCCAGTCCTGCTCCGTGTTGCGGTCGGTGGTCAGGCGAAGGTTGTCAATCATCGTATTGATGTTGTCCTTCAGCTCCGCCACTTCGCCGCGAGCTTCCACCTGGATGGACCGCGTGAGGTCGCCCTTGGTAACGGCGGTTGCCACTTCGGCGATGGCGCGGACCTGGTTGGTGAGGTTATCGGCCAGCAGGTTCACGTTGCCGGTAAGGTCCTTCCACGTGCCGGCGGCGCCGGGCACGTTGGCCTGGCCGCCCAACCGGCCTTCCACGCCGACTTCGCGGGCCACCGTGGTCACCTGGTCGGCGAACGTGGCCAGCGTATCCGTCATGTTGTTGATGGTTTCGGCCAGCGCGGCCACTTCACCCTTGGCGTTAACCGTCAGCTTGTTGGTGAGCACTCCGTTGGCCACGGCGGTAACCACCTTCACGATGCCGCGGACCTGCTCTGTGAGGTTGGCAGCCATCACGTTCACGTTGTCTGTCAGATCCTTCCAGGTTCCGGCCACGCCCGGCACCTGCGCCTGGCCGCCCAGCTTGCCTTCGGTGCCCACTTCGCGAGCCACGCGCGTCACTTCGGCGGCGAAGGCGTTGAGCTGGTCCACCATGGTGTTGATCGTGTCTTTCAGCTCCAGGATTTCGCCCTTCACGTCCACCGTGATCTTGCGGCTCAAGTCGCCGCGGGCAACCGCCGTAGTCACTTCGGCGATGTTGCGCACCTGCGCCGTGAGGTTGCCGGCCATCGCGTTCACTGAGTCGGTCAAGTCCTTCCACGTTCCCGCCACGCCGGGCACGTTGGCCTGGCCACCGAGCTTGCCTTCGGTGCCCACTTCGCGGGCCACGCGAGTCACTTCCGCGGCGAAGGAGCGAAGCTGCTCCACCATGGTGTTCAGAGTTTCTTTGAGCTGCAGGATTTCGCCGCGAACGTCCACCGTGATCTTGCGGCTCAAATCGCCGTTGGCGATGGCGGTGGCCACTTCGGCGATGTTGCGCACCTGCGCCGTGAGGTTGCCGGCCATGAAGTTGACCGAGTCGGTAAGGTCCTTCCACGTGCCCGCCACGCCGGGCACCTGCGCCTGGCCGCCGAGCTTGCCGTCGGTGCCCACTTCGCGCGCCACGCGAGTCACTTCGCCGGCGAACGCGTTGAGCTGGTCCACCATGGTGTTAATCGTGTTTTTGAGCTCGAGAATTTCCCCCTTTACGTCCACGGTAATCTTGCGCGAGAGGTCACCGCGTGCCACGGCTGTTGTCACTTCGGCAATGTTTCGCACCTGCGCGGTCAGGTTGCCGGCCATGGAGTTCACTGAGTCGGTAAGGTCCTTCCAGGTTCCCGAAGCGCCGGGCACATTGGCCTGCCCGCCCAGCCGGCCTTCGGCGCCCACTTCGCGGGCCACGCGCGTCACTTCGCCGGCGAACCGGTTGAGCTGGTCCACCATGGTGTTGATGGTTTCCTTCAGCAGCAGGATTTCGCCGGAGACGTTGACGGTGATCTTCTTTGAAAGATCGCCGTTGGCGATCGCCGTAGCCACTTCGGCGATGTTTCTGACCTGGCCGGTGAGGTTGGAGGCCATGGAGTTGACCGAGTCGGTCAAGTCTTTCCACGTGCCGGCCACGTCAGGGACAACTGCCTGGCCGCCGAGCTTGCCGTCGTTGCCGACCTCGCGGGCCACGCGGGTCACTTCGCCGGCGAAGGCGTTGAGCTGGTCCACCATGGTGTTCAGCGTGTTTTTCAGCTCCAGGATTTCGCCCTTCACGTCGACAGTGATCTTGCGCGAGAGGTCGCCGCGGGCCACGGCCGTGGCCACTTCAGCGATGTTTCGCACCTGCCCGGTGAGGTTGGACGCCATGAAGTTGACGTTGTCGGTAAGATCCTTCCATGTGCCGGCCACGCCGGGCACCACGGCCTGACCGCCGAGCCGGCCTTCGGTACCTACTTCGCGAGCCACGCGGGTAACTTCGCCGGCGAACGCGTTGAGCTGGTCCACCATCGTATTAATGGTGTTTTTGAGCTCCAGGATTTCGCCCTTCACGTCCACAGTTATCTTGCGCGACAAATCGCCGCGCGCCACCGCTGTAGTCACTTCAGCAATGTTGCGCACCTGCGCGGTAAGGTTGCCGGCCATCGAATTCACCGAGTCCGTCAAGTCCTTCCACGTTCCCGCCACGCCAGGCACGTTGGCCTGGCCTCCGAGGCGGCCCTCCGTTCCCACTTCGCGAGCCACGCGCGTCACTTCGCCGGCGAACCGGTTGAGCTGATCCACCATCGTGTTCAGCGTTTCCTTAAGCTGCAGGATTTCGCCGCGCACATCCACGGTGATCTTGCGGCTCAAGTCGCCGTTGGCAATGGCCGTGGCCACTTCAGCAATGTTGCGCACCTGCCCGGTAAGGTTGCCGGCCATGAAATTCACGTTGTCGGTAAGGTCTTTCCAGGTTCCCGCCACGCCGGGCACGTTGGCCTGCCCGCCCAGTTTGCCTTCCGTGCCCACTTCGCGCGCCACGCGGGTCACTTCGCCGGCGAACGCGTTCAGCTGGTCCACCATCGTATTAATGGTGTCCTTCAGCTCCAGAATTTCCCCCTTCACATCCACCGTGATCTTGCGCGAAAGGTCGCCACGCGCCACGGCGATCGTCACTTCCGCAATGTTGCGCACCTGGCTGGTCAGGTTCGACGCCATCGCGTTTACTGAGTCGGTCAAATCCTTCCACGTTCCTGCCACGCCCGGCACCACGGCCTGTCCGCCCAGCTTGCCTTCGGTGCCCACTTCGCGCGCCACGCGCGTCACTTCCGAAGCAAACGACCGCAGCTGATCCACCATCGTATTGATGGCCTCCTTCAGCTGCAGAATCTCGCCGCGCACGTCCACCGTAATCTTGCGCGAAAGGTCGCCCGACGCCACCGCCGTAGTCACTTCCGCAATGTTGCGCACCTGGCTAGTCAGGTTCGACGCCATCGCGTTTACTGAGTCGGTCAAATCCTTCCACGTTCCAGCCACGCCCGGCACCACGGCCTGTCCGCCCAGCTTGCCCTCGGTGCCCACCTCGCGCGCCACGCGCGTCACCTCCGAAGTAAACACCCCGAGCTGCTGGATCATCGTGTTCACAATGTTCGCCGACCGTAGAAATTCGCCTTCCAGCGGCCGCCCGTCCACGTCCAGCCGCACCGTCTGCGTCAGGTTGCCCTGGGCCACGGCGGCAATCGCGCGCGTCACCTCGTTGGTCGGCCGCAGCAGGTCCTCAATCAGCGTGTTCACCGACACTTCCATCTCGTCCCACGCGCCGCGGTGCCGCTCAAAGCGGATGCGCTCGCGCGTGCGCCCCTCCTTGCCCACGGCCTGCCCCGCGCGCTTCAGCTCCTGCGCCATCTGCTCGTTGGCAATCACAATCTCATTGAAGTTGTCGGCGATCTTGCCCGCCATCCCGGTCCAGGTAACCGGCAGGCGCACGCTGAAGTTGCCGTCCTTCATGGTCTGCAGGCACTCAAGAATGGCCGCCAGATACCGCGGTTCGGCCAGTCCGTTGTCATTGGGTTGTTCAAGGGGAGGGTGATTCGGATCGTCTTGGCCGAGGCCAGGCTGCTCAATTGAAGTAGCCATGTTGGTGTTGCTCCTGCGCGCAAGCTGCTCAGAATATTGGGGCAAGCCCCGATCGTGAATTGCTGAATAACCCAGGCGCGGGTAGTTTCACGAGTCGCGGTGCACGGTCAGGGGAATGCTCTGAGTGGGATTCGATGCATTCCGCGCCTCCCGAGTTGTTCGCAATCTGCCGCGGAAACATGAAATATTTCAGTAATGGGGCAGGTGCAAGGCTTTGGCTCAGTCATGGAGCAGGCGCCAGGCTTTGGATCAGTAGTGGAGCGGGTGCCCGGCTTTCTATCAGTCATGGAGCAGGTGCGAGGCTTTGTATCAGGGCACGACTTCAGTCGGGCCGATAAGCGCATGATACAAAGATCCGGGCTTTAGCCCCTGCCACGCTCGTAGTGCGATCTGCCTTCGCACCAACGCGGAGGGAGAAGCGGCCTTCAGGCCGCTAAAGAGACGCTTAAAAGGCCCCGGGGCGGCCTTAGCCGCGGGCCTTCCACCCGGATTCGGGCATTTCCCCGAAAGTCGCTTTGTATCAGGGCAGTCGTGCCGCCAGCCGCAAACAAAAGATCCGGGCTTTAGCCCCCTCCCGGAGGAATAATGAAACAGAGGAGCCGGGCAAATGAGCCTTTACTGTGCAGAGGGCGGGGAAGACCGGGAGCTGTCGCCGCCGGAGCTGGAACAGCTTCTGGCCGGAGCGCTCGATCGCCTGGGGCCGCGCCGGCGCGTGCTCGCGGTCCCGCCGGACATGACCCGCTTCTACTCCCAGGCCGGATTCCTCACCAAGTGCCTCTGGCGCTACTACGGCGACCGCCTCAAGGCCGTGCTGCCCGCGCTTGGCACCCACACCCCCATGCGTCCGGACCAGCTCGCGCAGATGTTCGCGGACGTCCCCCAGGAGTTGTTCCTGGTCCATAACTGGCGCACCGACCCGGTCACGCTGGGCGAGGTTCCGGCGGAGTTTATCGAAAGCGTCTCCGAGGGCAAGCTGCATTATGCGTGGCCGGCGCAGGTCAACCGGCACATTGTCGAAGATGGATTCGACCTGGTGCTCTCGATCGGCCAAGTGGTGCCGCATGAAGTAATCGGGATGGCGAATTACAACAAGAACATTCTCATCGGCACCGGCGGTCGCGACGGCATCAACCGCAGCCACTACCTGGGCGCGGTCTACGGCCTGGAACGCATCATGGGGAAGGCCGAGAACCCCGTGCGCGCGGTGCTGAATTACGCCGGCGAGCGATTCCTGAGGCAGATTCCGATTGTCTATGTGCAAACGGTGGTGGGGCGGGATGGCGACGGAGCGCTGGTTGTCCGCGGGCTCTATATCGGGGATGATGAGGAGTGTTTTTTGCGCGCGGCGGAGCTGAGCGTGAAGGTGAACTTCGAGATAGTCGATGAACCGATCTCGAAGGCCGTCGTCTATCTCGATCCGCACGAGTATCACTCCACCTGGATCGGCAATAAAGCCGTCTACCGCACCCGCATGGCGCTGGCCGATGGCGCGGAACTCGTCATCCTGGCGCCGGGCGTCAAGGAGTTCGGCGAAGACAAGCGCATCGACGAGCTGATCCGCAAGTACGGCTATCGCGGGACACCGGCAACGCTGAAGGCGGTGGAAGAAAACGCGGACCTAGCCGGAGAGCTGAGCGCGGCGGCGCATCTGATTCAAGCGTCGAGCGAGGGAAGGTTCCGGATCACCTGGTGCCCCGGCAAGCTCACGCGCGAAGAGATCGAAGGAGTAGGGTTCGGGTACGGCGAGTTAGGCGCGATGTTAGCTAAATATGATCCGGGGAAGTTACGGCATGAGTATAACCGGGTGGATGGGGAAGATATCTTTTTTATTGCGAACCCGGCACTGGGGCTGTGGGCGCATGGGTCACAAGCAATGGCTT
>CAWBIG010000285.1:0-17461 GCA_963788435.1 uncultured Acidobacteriota bacterium
GACCCCGAGATACTGGATTCACGGTGGCGGCTACTCGGGCGGCTCCGGCGACGAGCCCCGCCACAACGGCGACTTTCTGCCCCTCAGAGGCGTGGTGCTGGTCACCATCAACTACCGTCTCGGCGTCTTCGGATTCCTGGCCACCTCCGATCTCGAAAAGGAGCAGGGCGGCAGTGCAGGGAACTACGGCCTCATGGACATGGTCTCCGGCCTCGAGTGGGTGAAGAACAACATCAAGGATTTCGGCGGCGATCCCAATAACGTGACCATCTTCGGCGAAAGCGCCGGCTCGTTCGCCGTGAGCACGCTGATGGCCTCGCCCATGGCGCAGGGGCTGTTCCAAAAGGCGATAGGCGAGAGCGGTGCGGCGCTGGGCAAAGGGCCGCTGAACTATGAGCCGCTGGCCGACCGCGTGGTGAAGGACGACAAGTGGGTTGCATCGCTCAACGTCACTTCGCTTGCCGCACTTCGCGCGCTGCCCACGCAAACCATACTTGACGGAGTCAAGCGAACCGGCTTCCCGCCCGACGTGGACGGCAAACTGCTCACCGAGCCGGTTTCAGATACCTACGACAAAGGCAAACAGGCGCATGTACCGCTGCTGGCTGGGTGGAACGCCGACGAAGGCAGCTTCTTTGCCATGGGCGGAATGACTGCGGAGAAGTGGAAGGCAAACGCAGCCAAGCTGTTCCCTGACCCGGACACGGCCGCCGAGTTCCTGAAGCTCTATCCCGGCGACACTGACGAGCAAGCGCTGCGCTCGGCCATCGACTTTGGCAGCGACCAGTTCATCGCCTTCACCACGTGGAGCTGGCTTGAGGCGCATCGCAAGACCGGCGACTCGCCCGTTTACCGGTACCACTTCGAGCTGGCGGCCACGCCGAGCAAGTTCCATCCGGGAACGTTCGCCTTCCACTCGGACGACATTGAGTACGTCTTCGGCACGCTGGATACGCGGCCCGGATTTAACGTGCGCTCGGAAGATCGCACGCTCAGCGAAGCCGTGATGACCTACTGGACCGACTTTGCCAGAACCGGCGATCCCAACGGCGTAGGCGTTCCCCACTGGCCCAAGTACAACGATGACGGATATCCGCTGATTCACCTGAACACCACCATCACGTCGGGTCCGGATACATTGCGCGACCGCTATCTATTCCTCGAGAAGAATATGCCGCCGATGCGATTCTAATGGATTCAGCAAAACTGATTCACACTGAAGGGCCGCTGCCGCAAGCGGCCCTTATTCTTCGCGTTGCAGGCCGAAGAAAATGCTGGCCAGTGCTTCCAGCGAAAGCGTTTCGGCGCGGGCGAATGCGTCGATGCCAGCTTGAGCCAGCGCATCGCGAATCTGGGTTGGCGCGTAACCCGCTGCGCGCAGGTTGTTGGCCAGGGTCTTGCGTTTCTGGGCAAATGCCTTTCGCGCAAACGCCAGGAACTCATGCTCGCCAACATTGAGCGCGGCAAAGCGCGGCGCGAACCGCCAGCGGAAAACCGTGGAGTGCACCTGGGGCGGCGGCGAGAACGCGCCGGGCGGCAGCGTGAACAGCGCTTCCACTGTTCCGTACATCTGCGCCGTGACGGTGAGCAGCCCGTAATCGCGTGAGCCTGGAGCAGCCGCGACTCGCTCCGCCACTTCGCGTTGCACCATCAACACGGCGCGATCGAGCGCGGCGTGGCTGCGGGCCAGGTGCAGAAGGATGGGCGACGTGATGTAGTAGGGCAGGTTTCCCGTCACCACAAGTTTTCGTCCTGCGTCCTTCGCCGCTGCCGCGAAATCGAACTGCAACACGTCCTGCTCCAGGATGGATACGCGTTCCGACCCTGCAAGGGAGCGCAGCCGGACTGCAAGTTCCCGGTCAAGCTCGATGGCGATCAGCCGAGCTGCGTGGTGTGTCAGAACTGAAGTAATGGCGCCGTTGCCCGGACCGATCTCGACCACGGTTTCTTCGGCAATATCGCCCAGCGCAGCAACAATTCGTTCGATGGCGCTGGCATCGTGAAGAAAGTTCTGGCCGAGTTTGGGTTTCGCGGGCATTTGCCGTTACGAGCATAGACGATCGGGCTCGCTCCACGCGGCTTCGCCAGTGTCAGGCGGAATCAGGCTTGAACACCCCGCAGCGGAACGTCTGGCGCCAGCGGAATCCGAGCCGCTCATACATGCGGATCGCGGGATTGTCTATGAACGCGTGCAGGAACGCCGTCTTGCCTTCGCACTCGATCTCGTTGATCACCTGGGTCATAAGCAGCCGCGCGTAACCCCGGCCGCGCGCCTCCGGATGCGTGCACACACCGCTCACTTCAATCCATCCGGGCAAGTGCATGCGCCGGCCTGCCATCGCGACCAGCCGGTCGCCCTCGGAGATTCCATAAAAGCCGCCCAATTCCAGGGTGCGCGGCCGGAATGGACCCGGCTCGGTCAGCTCGGCCAGAGCCACCATCGCCGGCGCATCGTTCGCGGTCAGACGGTGCATTTTCGCCCCATCGTGAACCGGTTCAAAACTCTTTCCATCGGCCAATTCAGGCGAACGCACCATCTGCACAATGTCCAGCATGCGCAGCTCGGTCCAACCTTCCGGCGCGCGGTACGGCTCCAGCGAGAACAGCACCACAACGTCTTCAGGAGCAAGGGCAGCCAGCGCTCGGTAATTCTCCTCGCCGTGTGCGGTGATCCCAGCCAGCGGTCCTATGTGCGATGGATAACGCCGCGCCCTTCCATCGCCAAGACCAATCGCCGCGTGTTCGATACAGAGTGAATGCCATATCGGGTTATCGAGCAAGACCGCGGCATCTTTTGGCGGCGTGGCCTGGGCGGCTGCAGCGGGTTCGGCTTCCTGACGAGGCATACGCATTGGACGGCGCAACGCGACTGATTCAACGATATACGAAAAGGGAGGCGTTGCGGACACTAAACATGTCGCTTCGCTCGCAGCTCTTCTGATTCTTTCGAGGCAAAGCGGAACGCAATGCGCCCATCCTGACTCCACGTTGCGAAACCGCGGCGGTCAGAGGCTCGCCGGCGAGCGAGGGTCCCGGCGGGTGATCGAAGAAAGCCGGAGGGTCTGCCGCGGTGCGTTTCCTGAAACCGACGAATCGTGACCCGAAGTATCCCTGATCTGAGGCGAGAAATGTTCCGCCCGTCGGAGTGAACGCGAATAGAGAGCGCGTCGTCCTCGAATGCGAGAGCAAAGACGATCACCGTACCGTCATGCTACGGCGCACCGCGCACCGCGCGAATTTGCTGCGGCACTGACCGGTGGAAATGTGGAAAGCAAAGAACGCTTCCCACATTCCCACAGGCACGACTACGACTACGGCTGCCACATATACTCACAGCCTAACCAAACCCGAGAAACTCCGAAACTCCGGCTATCACTGGATAAGAAAACGGGGGCAGGTCAGTGGGTATTCATGGTCCGCCCGCCGCTTTGGCGCAAGAGAAACATGAAGGTGACGGGTGGTCTGCGCATATGCATTAGACCTTTTGAATGCGCTGCGCTGTCTTCCAACCTAATTGTTCAGCCTTGGAAAGTTCTTACCTACATCAGGTTCCCAGAACGCCGGGTTCAGCTGTTGTGCCATTCATCGTTCGCCAGCAGGCCTGGCGGTCGACGGCGCGAACCTCCGTCCGCCAGTTCGGATCGGCGAAAACCTCAACGCGACGAGCCTGCCGAGGAGCAAGAGAAGGCTCTTTCCCTCACGCGACGGGGTTTCGGATTCTTCCCTTGGCCTGTAGGCCAGGAGACAGAATCGAGGCTCTGGATCGTCGAACGCAGGGAGGGAGAAGTTGATCGCGGGCATGCAGCCCCAAGGAGTTCACCATCACGTCAAACATGCTATCCACGAACCGCGAGTCTGAGAGACGGTTGAGACATGCAGCGAAATTCTGAATGGCGGATTCGCATTTCCATTCGTCGGGCACTGTCGCGAGCTTCCTCCAGAGCCGATCGGGGGCTAGATTACATGAAATGTTCCGTACGGTCAGTCCGGATCTCGTCGTCGGGCGCAGGTAGATGCGTTCATCCATATAACGAGATGCTCTCCAGTGCGGATGCTGGTCTCCCTTGGGCCCCCCGAACATGTGTCCGAAATCGATGAACACTGCTTCCAGCGCACCCAACGCTCCTTCAACGAAGATCGCCTGCCGGCGATCAGCGTGCGATGCGCAGACGTCCAACAGCCATGCGAGCCAAAAGTCCGTATGGCTTCTGACACGTTGAAAATGGCTTCCGGGGAGAATCTCAAATATTCTGACATCCTCGCCACCGAGAAACCGCGATCCGAAACACACACCACCGGTCGGTCTGTGCAGGCCTTTGGGCGTTTGCGACCAGCAAGCGGGATTTTCATCGAGGAAATCTACCGTAACCAGAAGTGGTTGCCACGGCGCTACCGGCAGACCACAGGCCCGGTAGAGTTCAGTGCCGGCGATTTCGTTGAAAAGAAGGTTTGTGCCTTGTAGGTTGTCCGCGAACTTGACTACGTAAACCTCGCCGTCGCTTGCCTCGCCCAGAATGGGTTGTGAACCGCCACGCAAACTGCGAATATACCGCGTAACAAACGAAAGGTTCTTTTTATAGGCAACCATCTCAACTCCCAAGTACATCAAATGATCACGAATCCGGTTCAAATCCGCGATGAAACTCTGGCTCTAAAGGAATGAGATTGTCGAAAGACATTCTCATTCGATCTCCGTGCGTCTCCGCGACGAGATTTGCACAGTGGAAGCAGTTTTTCCACAGGAGGTTTACACAAAAGTAACTCGCCACTTGTTACATGTCAATGGAAGTGCGCTGCAGCTATTGTGCAAACAGGGAAATAAACATTGACGTGTGATAGTGATCACGCGGGAACATTATCAGTAGCAGGTCGGATGTAAAGTGCCGAGACGATTCTGAATTAGGTTACGGCTACCCTGATTCCTTTAGTTATGCCGGCAGCCAATCACTCTGAAACTTTAGGGCAGACGCGCTCCTTGAGGACGGCCGGTCGGGCGAGGATTGCGACGTCACGCAACGCGCACAGGAAGCAAACGCATGCGCCAAGACAGATCAGATAATCCAATAGGGCCGTGGAATCGGGAAAGCGGTAGGTGCCGCCCCATGGCCGAGACCGACTTCATGCAATGGGCATGACATCATTTGGGAATTGCAAGACGTTCTCCAGCTTTTGGTGGATGATCGTGAAGGCTCGCTCCCGATCTGTCTTTGCCGTCTCGATGGTCCGAAGCGGACCGACGGAAAGCCCCGAGGTGAAGATGAGGAGCTCCTCTGGCCTGGTCCTTAGGAGTTCCTTCCAATCTAATAGCAAAGCTGCAAAATAGCCGGCGATATCCAGGGGCACAGTCGATTGCCAGTCGGTCTTCAGATAAAGCCGGACGCTTTTGGGGTACATCAGCTCTCCGCCCCATGTCAAAGCGCAGACGGGACGTGGTTCGTCTTCATTATTTGTCACTATTCCAAGCAGGACAAAGGATAGTGGCTCCGATCCAGCATCCGGTCTTGCCCTCAAATCACGTAGTTTTTTGAGCAGCTCGATTTCAAGCCGAACATTGGCGAATGTGGCGAAGGTCTCCTTGACTGATGCCAACATTCGATTCGCGTCCGCGGTCAAGCTTTCTATTTCCGCTTCCAGTTGTTCGTTCGTGATCTTCACCGGAAACTCTGCAATCGGAGTACAGCCATTCATATCGGCATCACTTTCGGAACGCTGAGCAATCCACTCGTGGTAAATCGGCTGTTGGCGCGAGCCGTGCGTCGGTAATGCCTCGGACACGCTAGAGCCGCCGTGACAGCAGCGATCTTTCAAGGTACAAGAAGTCCATGCAAAGCACGGGGGACTGGCGATGCAGAATTCATCTGAACATCAACTTGGATCGGTTAGGGGCCCGTGGGAGAGAGTGTTGAGATTAGATTATAGCCAATTGCGGATGAAACAGATTTCCACCGCGGTGCATCTGCGTAAACACGCACTTCGCGCCTCGTACGTGACCTGCCCCTGTTTTTCTCATCCAGTGATTGCGGGAGTTTCTCGGGTTTGGTTAGGCTGTGAGTACATCCGGCAGCCGTGGTCGTGGTCGGGCCTGTGGGAAAGTGGGAAGCGTTCTTTGCTTTCCACATTTCCACAGGCCAGCGCCGCGGCAAATCCGCGCGGTGTGCGGTAAGCGAGCGCCGAGAGGGGCCGCTCTCCACGGTATTCCTCGCGCAAGCGATCCAGCGTTTGGCGCAGATCGTTGAGGTGCGGAACCAGCTTGCGTTGAGGCATTCGTCGCGGAGCAGCCCTTAGAAGCTCTCCACGTGCCTGTTCTGCATGGGACGCTCTGGTCGGATGTGCACCAGGTTGATTTTGCAATCCTCTGCCCAGCCCACCATTCGCTGCGAGGTGAACTCCGGGCCGTCGTCTGAGCGTACGTTCTCCGGTGCTCCACGTTCTTCGATCAGCCGATCCAGCGTGCGCGTCACGCGACCTGATCCCAGGTTGGTGTCGGCCTCCAGCGCCAGGCACTCGGGCGTGAAGGCGTCGACCACGCTGAGGATGCAAACCATGCGCCCGTTGGCCAGCCCGTCGACGATGAATTCCATGGCCCACTCCTGGTTGGCGCGCACCAGCCGCGGATCAGCCGCACGGTCGCATCGACCGCTTGCGTCTGCACTGGCGCACAGCCAAGCCCTTTTCTGCATACAATCGGAAAGCACGCTTCACGTTCACTCGCTCGCCGCGGCGCTCCAGCGCCGCATGCAACTGCCGAAAGCCGTAGCGTGGCTTCTGCCGGGCCAGCTTCACCAGTTCGTTACGCAACTCCGCGTTAGGGTCCGGTCGCGGCTCGTACCGGCAGCTGGCTCGATCCACTCCCACAAGCTTGCAGCCCCTGCGCTCGCTCAGATGGAACTCGGCCGAGACGAACGCAACATCTTTCCTCAGGCCGGCAAGCTCCAGCCGCTTTTCGGATCACCGCTTTCAGTGCCTCGCGATCCAGGCTCAGATCGGCCACCAGATGCTTCATACGCCGGTTCTCATCTTCCAGCTGACGCAGCCGCTGCGCTTTGCTTGCGTCCATTCCCCCGTATTTCGACTTCCAACCGTAGAACGTCGCCGTGCTGATCCCATGCTCCCGGCAAAGATCCGCCGTCTTTATCCCCGCCCCGTGCTGCTTCAAAATCCCGATAATCTGCTCTTCCGTAAACCGGCTCTTCTTCATCCTGTCCTTCCGTTCAGATTACGAGACCACTCCAGTTGTCCCTGGTCGAGTGGTCGAGGCCGCAGACCCAGCCCACCAGCCGGTATTGTCCTTTAAGAAAGGGCGTGCTACACTTCGCTGGTTCCTCCCCCCTTACAATTTCTGAAGATCAACGCCAGCGGCAGTCCCCACGGCCAAATGGGTTATTGGACCCAGATCAATATGAACTCGCTGGTGGTATGAGGAGGATTCAATGACGATTTCCGGAGTTCGCGCACTATTGGTAGCGGCCCTGGCGGCGATGCTCAGCCTTTACCCGGCCATGTCCCAGCATGTCCCTGGGCACCCGATGGCGACCCCACCGAAGCCCATCACCGCTGCACACCGGTCGCAGGCGGCGATTGCGGCTCTGCCGGCAGCGACGAGCGACGCGAGCCCGTCACTGAACTCAGCCTCGTGGACTGCGATTGGTCCCGCGGCGCTGGACGCCACCGACCCGTTGAGCGGGCGCATCACGGGAATTGCGGTCGATCCGACTACTTCCACTACGATCTACGTGGCGGCAGCCGGCGGAGGCGTTTGGAAGACCACCGACGGGGGAACAACCTGGACCCCGCTGACGGACACTCAACCCGATCTGTCCATGGGCGCGATCGCGGTGGCCCCGAGCAACAATCTGATGATCTACGCGGGCACCGGGGAAGCGAACAATTCCCTGGATAGCAACCGCGGAGTGGGCATTCTTGTATCGACCGATGGCGGGACGACTTGGACACTGAACTCCGCAAGCGGGGCGCTGACCGGCACCGCGGTAGGCCAGATTGCAGTGAACCCGACCAACCCGGACATTGCCTATGCAGCCGTGGGCGGCTATGGGATCAACAACAATTACTCTGTGAATGAGGGGATCTGGGAGACCACCGATGGCGGCACCACATGGACGAACGTGACGGCCGCGGCCTCACTCCCAACCAATGTGGATTGGTCGTCGGTAGTGGTGGACCCCAACACGCCGACCATAATCTACGCAGCCATGGGCGATTATGTGGGAGGAGCCAATAACGGCGTTTATCGGTCGACGGACAGCGGGACCACATGGACGCTGCTTGCGAACGCGCCGAGTGGAACCGATGCGAATCTTGGCAGAATCGCGCTCGCAGTTTCGCCCGCGGCCGCGACGGCGGGTGCGCACGTTCTCTACATGGCGTCGGCCCAGAGCAGCGGCAATTACGGGCTTGGCTACTTTGAGCGCTCCGATAATGCCGACGCCGCCACTCCCACCTTTACGAACCTGACGAGCACGACTCCGGACTTCCTGGGCGGCGAAAACCTGCCTGGAGAAGGCTGGTATGCCATAGCAATGAATGTGGACGCGAACGGGAACGTGTATTGCGCCGGAGAGCAGGACAACACCGGCGGCACCGATGAAATCATTACGTCATCGGATTTGGGCGTAGACTGGACCGACATCTCGATTGAAAGCACTTTCGAGCCTCCCACCGGCGAACACGCCATCACCTTCGATTCCAGCAACAACATGATCCTGGGTGGCGATAGCGGCATCTACAGCTACAATTCAACGACTCCAGGCTGGACCGATCTCAACGGTGATCTGAACACGATCGAGTTTCAGGGTATTGGCCTGCATCCGACCAACAGCGGAACGGTCGTCGGTGGAAGCCAGGGCAACGGGACCGAGCTCTATAGCGGTAGCCTTGTCTGGACTCAGGTCCGCGGCGCCGATGGCGGACCAGCGAAGATCAGCCAGAGCGACGGCTCGGTATGCTACCACGAGTACAATGGCGCATCCCTTGAAATATCCAGCGATGGCTGCAGCACATGGACCGCAGCGAACGCTGGAATTACCTCCAGCGCCACTTACGCCACCGGCACCCCCAACTATTTCGATACCTACACGCTGGATTCCACCAACGGAGATCACGTGGTGCTCGGCACCGACTATGTGAATGAAAGCACCGATGGCGGCACTACGTGGACTGTGATCGGCACTTCCGCGACCAACAATTACAATCCCAGCGATCTTCCTGTGGATTCGGTGGCTCTTTCGCCGGCCAACGGCCAAAATCCAGAGGTTGTGTATGCAGCTACGGGGGGAACGTTTGCAACTACGAGCCAGGTTTTCGTCGCGCAGAGCCCCAATGGAACTTCAACCACTTGGACCGAGGCGGACCTGCCCACCTGCACCCAAAATGGAGGCACCAGCGTCGGTTGCAGAGTGCACCAGATCGTCACCGATCCCAACGACAAGACCGGGGGAACCGCATTTACGGTGACCAACGATTTCAGCGCCGGTCCCGGAGGCCACGTCTTCAGGACTGCAAATAAGGGCGAAGCTTGGACCGACATCAGCGACAACCTTCCCAACGAACCGGTGTGGTCCATTCAGGTGGATACTGATCCCAGTAAGACCGCGTACATATCCACCGACGCGGGAGTTTATTCCTCGCCCAGCCCCTATTCCGCCTGGACACTATTCGGAACCGGATTGCCTAATGCCCAGGGATATGACCTCGAGCTCAACAGCACCCTGAATATTCTCGGCGTTGGGACGCATGGGCGCGGCGCCTGGGAGATCGAGACGCCGCCGCACGTTACGAACGTGAGCTCCACCGACTCAAATGGAACGTACACCACAAGCAGCGCAATACCTATCACAATGACGTTCAGCAACACCGTCACGGTAACCGGCACTCCGCAACTGACGTTAAACACCAGCCCCACATCCACCGCGAGCTATGTTTCGGGCTCTGGGACCATTACCCTAACATTCAACTACACGGTGGGCTCCGGACAAACCACGATCGCCAACGCCACGGGCGGCAACCTGGACTACGCGTCCAGCGGTGCTCTCAGCCTCAATGGCGGATCGATCAACGATGCAAGCAGCACTGCGGCAGAGCTTACGCTCTACGCCCCGGGAGGCGCCGGTTCATTGAGCGCCAATAAGAGCATTGTAGTTGGGGTTCCGACCCCTCCGGCGCTGACTACGCCGGCCCCGGGCAGCAAGCTGAGCGGTTCGGCGGTGACGTTTGACTGGAGCGCGGGCGTGGGTTCGACCGCGTACTCGTTCGCCGTAGGCACCACGGGCACGGGTTCCGCCAACATCTACAACAGCGGAGTGACGACGGCGTTGAGCGCCGCCGTTACCGGTATTCCCACCACCGGCGCCACGGTTTACGTCCAGCTGGGATACAAGATGAACGGAACCTGGACAGAGGTCCACTACACCTACACAGAAGCTGGCGGCATCCCGACCCCTCCGGCGCTGACTACGCCGGCCCCGGGCAGCAAGCTGAGCGGTTCGGCGGTGACGTTTGACTGGAGCGCAGGCGTGGGTTCGACCGCGTACTCGTTCGCCGTAGGCACCACGGGCACGGGTTCCGCCAACATCTACAACAGCGGAGTGACGACGGCGTTGAGCGCCGCCGTTACCGGTATTCCCACCACCGGCGCCACGGTTTACGTCCAGCTGGGATACAAGATGAACGGAACCTGGACAGAGGTCCACTACACCTACACAGAAGCTGGCGGCATCCCGACCCCTCCGGCGCTGACTACGCCGGCCCCGGGCAGCAAGCTGAGCGGTTCGGCGGTGACGTTTGACTGGAGCGCGGGCGTGGGTTCGACCGCGTACTCGTTCGCCGTAGGCACCACGGGCACGGGTTCCGCCAACATCTACAACAGCGGAGTGACGACGGCGTTGAGCGCCGCCGTTACCGGTATTCCCACCACCGGCGCCACGGTTTACGTCCAGCTGGGATACAAGATGAACGGAACCTGGACAGAGGTCCACTACACCTACACAGAAGCTGGCGGCATCCCGACCCCTCCGGCGCTGACTACGCCGGCCCCGGGCAGCAAGCTGAGCGGTTCGGCGGTGACGTTTGACTGGAGCGCAGGCGTGGGTTCGACCGCGTACTCGTTCGCCGTAGGCACCACGGGCACGGGTTCCGCCAACATCTACAACAGCGGAGTGACGACGGCGTTGAGCGCCGCCGTTACCGGTATTCCCACCACCGGCGCCACGGTTTACGTCCAGCTGGGATACAAGATGAACGGAACCTGGAATTACATTCACTACACCTATGAGGAATGAGGAAGCCCGACGGGGCCGGCGCTGACCACGCCGGCCCCGGGCGGCACGCTGAGCGGATCGGCGGTGACGTTTGACTGGAGCGCGAAGGTCCGACCGCGTATTCGTTCGCCCTGGGCACTACATGGGCGGGCTCCTACAACGTGTACAACTTGACTTCATTTGAGGGCTCATTCGTGGCGATCAGTTCTACACGGCTGTAAAAGGCTGGTCTCCACGGACACCTCCAGAAGTGTCTCCGGTTTGCGGCGCTTGCACGCGGCGGAAATATCCAATGATCTCCCTTCCGCGATCCACCGTTCGATTTCGAAGAGTCTCTCGGCGCGGCACTTAGTGAGTTCTTTGGCGCCTTCGGAGTCCAACATTTCGGCCCCGTACCCGGACAAACATCATAATGATTTCCGGGAAGGCGCATTCTATCGGCCGGCTGCCACACGGATTGAACCGGCCCTCAATTGACAGCATTTCGCCGTTCCGCAACGCGTAGTTGATCACAAAAAGCGTGAAGAGCCCTTCAATATCTTCGCCAACATGGGGTGAGATCAATTACCGATAGAAACTAATTTAAAACCTGCCCAAAAATAGGATGCAGAGCTACGACGCCGGCGCATTATGGCAAACTGGCTCCGGCGAAGTGCTTCGGGGGCGTCGTTGCCTTTCTTCATCATCTCTTCGTAGAACGATTTCATGAGATCCCGAGACACCGAGTCATCGACTCTCCAGAGAACAGCCAACTCCTCGTAGAGGCTCCGGAACAATTCCCGGCCCGCGCCCGTCAGTCGGTTCTCGGCATCCTCCAGAACAGCCGGCGATCCTCGGCGAACCTGCCCAGGGTGTTGCGGCAGCACGATCCCGTACTCGGCCAACAGCCCGCGGATCTGGTTGATGAGCTGCGTGCGGCAGGCGACAAGTCGGCTGCGGACACGATGAAGGCACTGAAGGTCCTGCTGCTCGACCGACTTCTGCGGAACGAAACGCTTCTGGGGTCGGGTCACCGCCTCGCAGATCGCCTCCGCATCGTTGGCGTCGTTCTTCTGCGACTTCACATGGCTTGACGAACTGCGGGGCTACCAGCCGAACCGTGTGTCCCGAGCCGCTGAGTACTCGTGTCAAATAATGCGCTTCCACTTTCCTCGATTCCAGGCATTGCGGAATCTCAGCAAGGAATCGAGCGACCTCGCTGCGCCTCAGCTTGCGTTTCAGCACCGACCGGCCCAATTTTTCCGCTCCATGTACCTGAAAGATATGCTTCGTGATGTCCAACCCAATAGTCGCAACGATCTTCATGACCCTTCCTCCTCGGGGCGAGCTTACCAACTCGCTTTAACGAGGCGGGTCCATCCCATTAGGTCAGGTCAATTTCCTATCACCAGGGCAGTGGACGAAGATGAACCCTGAGTTGAGGATCAAACCGCTTGAAAACCATCGATGAGGAGGCGCAGCAGTGGATCAGAAGCAGGATCGGATCCATCGCGGGCGGTGATCAAAGGTCCGACGCTGAGCGAACACAGTTGCTGGAAGAGGCCCCATGGCCGGGCGGCGACTTGCTCCTTCCAGTCGAGGAGCAGTTCTTCAAAGTAGGCCCATTCGGTCTCGGGAAGGATCGCCTTCCACATTGGATTAACCAGAATGGAGACGGATTGCCTCTCGAACAGGGCAACCACTACTGGCGCCTCGTCACCTAATAGTTTTGCGGCGGGTTCCAGCCCGACGTATACCAACACACAATACTGTGGGAGCGATGGCGCCGGCGTGTTTGTGATCGATCCGGTCATGTGCAAAACTCTCTTGATAATTCAGATATCGGCGATAAAACCTTTGACTTGACATGGAGATTCAGGGTCGGTGCGGAGGGGAACGCAGGCTGAGAACCGTTTTAAAGCCGATCCGGGCTGCCATCCGCAGGCAGGGCCCGAAGAAGATTCGAAAGCAACTTTCCCAGCATATCCGATCCCCGGCGGAATTGCCCAACCCATTCCCCAATATAGGCACGCGTGTCGAGGTAACGGGAAGCAATGGGGTGAGGATGATCACATGCGCAAGGCCCTCCAAACATGCTGCAGTGGAGGATGAACACAGCGCGAAGGTCGCCTTTGCGCGTGTGAAGAAACATGGCCTGCCTATTGTTAGAATGCTTCGCCGACTTCGAGTACAGAACCCACAAGAGCAGGTCGCGGCCGCGCCGCGTGGTAGACAAGGCCGAGTATCTCGACAAGGGCGAGAACCCGCGCTTCGTGGTCATTTCACTCTGCCCCGAGCAGTGGCCCGCGCAGGACCTCTACGAGAAGTTCTACTGCCCGCGGCGAGATGGAGAACCGCATCAAGGAGCAGATATGCTTGTTCGCCGACCGGCTTTCCACCGATCAAATGCGCGGCAACCAGCTCAGACTGTACTTCTCCGCGCTGGCTTACACCCTGGTGGAAGTCCTGCGCCGCCTAGGGCTGAAGGGCACCGAGTAGGCCCGGGCCCAAATCGACACCATCCGTCGCAAGGTGTTCAAGATCGGCGCCAGCAGCCACATAACCGCGATCAAGGCTCGGATTACGATTCGCATGTCGTCTTCACCTCTTGTCCAGAGCCGGCCCTCCCGGTTCCGGGAAGAGACCAACTGCAAACTGTTCTCTCACCCGCAGCGCAGTCCATGATGTCTATTTGTGTTTGGAGTACACGACGACATACGACCACACCCGAAGTGTCATGGACTACAGAGGGCGTCGGGATCTGTTCAACCCAATGGACAAGCTGCCGAAGTTAAAAAGTCGTTTCGCTTTGACACGCGGCATGTCCCCCGATCTCATGACAGAATAGGGGCTGAAGAATGAGGCACGCTGCGGTAGAGTGGAGATGTGGCGCGGTGGTTTAGGCCGGCTCTTTCGTTTGCCGGTGCCTCATTATCCAAGCCATGCTCCGATTCCACAACCCGCTCGTCGAGCCGCATGACCGCACGGTCGCGGATCGCGGGCACTTCTAACGGGCGCCGTTGCTCCTTAAGCCGCTCTCGCAACCCGTCACGTGATTCTGCGCTTGAGTTAGTTGAGTTTACGCAGCAGTCGCCCTGAGTGTGGATGCTAGACGCTTACTTTGTGATGTCGTTGAGCACTTGATTCATCGCAGCTCACTCCTCGTGGGCATAACTGGGTGTAGATGGTCGTCGCCGCGTTGATTCCTCGCAAGTCTTTTGTGACAGCCGTCACAGATGAATGGTTATCCACCAGTATTGCCCAAATTGGTCATTGACTTCAGTTATACGAGTCATTAGCTTCATGTCACCGCGCAACTATGGAAAACAGGGACACTCTAGCGGAAAGGTCGTGCTTGTCTCATCCTGCAATTGTCTTCACTTTGCTGCTGTTGAGAGACCGCCCGGCGGTCACATTCATGTAATTGAAGTGAACGCTGAGAGTCTTCCCGGATTTCGCAGAATTGCTTCATGAATCACTGACTCTGCTTCATTCTGGAGTGCTCATGTGTGCCTTGGGAGATATCGGAATTGCTGTTGAGTTTGTCAGAAAGATGCGCGGAGGATCGCAGCCGATCCTCGTGAGGGCCAACGACGGACTACTGTACGTCGTCAAGTTCGTCCGCAATTTGCAGGGGCCTAACCTCCTCTTCAATGAAGTGATCGGAACTGAGTTGTACAGAACATTTGGACTTCCCGTGCCCAAATGGCGGCCCATCCTGGTAACCGACTTGTTTCTGGATCGCAATAGCTCGTGCTGGTTCCAGACCGAATCCGGGCCCATTCGTCCCGCTGCGGGGCTCTGCTTCGGATCGCGTTTTCTCGGAGGCACCGGCGAGGCCGTTTGGGAGATTCTCCCAGGCTGCTACTTCGATCGCGTCTCCAACCGCAGAGTATTCGGCTTGGCATGGCTGCTTGACGTCTGCGCAGAGCATTCGGACAATCGGCAAGCAATATATCTTCACACTCCCGGCGGCAACCTTCATGCCGTGTTTATCGACCATGGCAGCATGTTTGGTGGGCCATGCGCCTGTGATCAGCCTCACCCCATTGCTTCCCGTTACCTCGACCCGCGCGTCTATACTGAACAACGGGTTGGGGAATTCCGCCGGGGATCGGATATGCTGAACAGCAGATCGCTTTGGAATCTTCTACGGGCCCTCCCTTCGGACTGGTATTCCGCATCGGCTTTAGAACGGTTCTCGGCCTGCGTTTCCCGCCTCGCCGACCCTGAATCGCTTCGTCAAGTTAGGGAATCCATTGCCGATCTGTGTCAAAGGACGTGTACTCGTGACCGAATCGATGGACAACGAGACAATACCCTCGCCTTGGCAGTATTGTGTGCTGGTATACGGCGGGCCGGAACCCGCCGCAAAGCGGTCGTGTGACGACACGTTTGTAGTTGTTGCCCGAACGACAACCTGAAGTCGGCATCGCGACTGGAATCTGACGAGTTTTCCTCGAATCAGGACCGGCATCGTGAACGTTTATCGGTCCCGGTCCGCGCCACCAGTTGTAGTTGAGCATGTCGATGGATTGACTGCGACCGGTCCGGCGTTTAGGCTGTTCCAAGCCACAAGCGCTGGAACTCCTCAACCGGTAGCGGGCGGCTGAAGAGGTTGCCTTGATAGGCATGGCAGCCCAGCTTGGCCAGACAGTCCCGCTGATCTTCGGTTTCTACGCCCTCGGCGACGACCGACAACCCCATTGCGCGGCCAAGAGAGATGACAGCCTGCACGATGGCGCCCCCGCAGATATCCATCATGAGATCGCGCACGAACGACCTGTCGATCTTCAACTGGTCCAGGGGCAGACGCTTGAGGTAGGAGAGCGATGAATAGCCGGTGCCGAAGTCGTCCAAGGATAATCGTACCCCAAGTAATTTAAGTGCCTGCATTTTGCCGATCGTTTCCTCCGCATCGTCCAACAAGAGGCTTTCGGTGAGTTCCAGGGTGAGCCGGTGCGGGCTCGCCCCGGTGCGATCGATGGCCGAGACCACCTCCTGCACAAACTTCGGCTCGCGAAATTGCCGGGCGCTGATGTTGATGGAGATTGAGGTACCCTGGCCCCGCTTTTCCCAAGCCGCGATCCTGGCGCAAGCGGTCTCCAGGACCCAGTTTCCCAAGGGCACAATGAGCCCTGTCTCCTCGGTGAGTGAGATGAACTCGTCGGGCGAAAGCAGGCCGCGCCGGGAATGATTCCAACGCAGAAGGGCTTCGGCTCCAATCAGGCAGTTGCAATCGACTTGAGGCTGGTAGAAGAGAACAAACTCGTTTGCTTTGATTCCGCGGCGAAGTTCATCCTCGAGGGTGGCGCGCGCAACCACGGCAGTCTGGAGGGCCGGGGCAAAAAGGCGGAAGGTATTTCGGCCGGCAGCTTTGGCCTGATACATCGCAATATCTGCGTGCTGCATAACGTCATTGAGGGTTTCGCGATGGTCTCCGAAGACCGTGATGCCGACGCTGGCGCTGCTGAGACACTGTCGGCCGTCGAGCCAGTAAGGCTGCTCCAAAGATGCGAGAATCTTCTTGGCGACTGTCTCAGCCTTGGCTGCGGCGTCCTCGGGGATCTGGCTCAGTTCTTCGAGTATGATCAGGAATTCGTCTCCCCCCAGCCGCGCGACCGTGTCGGTCTCGCGGACGCAGAGTCTGAGGCGGGTCGCGACTTCTTGCAGCAGGAGGTCGCCGGTTTGGTGGCCCAGCGTATCGTTGAGATTTTTGAAGTGGTCCAGATCGACAAACAAGAGAGCCTGTTTGTATCGGTGGCGGGAGCTAGCGGATAGGGACTGGCGCAGCCGGTCCTCGAGCAGGCGTCGGTTGGGCAGACTGGTCAGGGGATCGTAGAAGGCCAAAGTCCAGATCTCGTCCTGGGCGGCCTTGGCGTCGCTGATGTCCTGCGTCACAGAGAGCACACAGGCGACGCCGGCGTGCTCGAACAGCGATGCTGACATCCGCCCCCAGAAGATCTCTCCGTTTTTCTTTCTAAACTGCTCCTCGCTGCGGAAGATCCCGTCGCGAACAAGCGTCTCGACCATCCGGGCCCGGTCGGACTTGTCGGCCCAGATCTCGAGTTCCAGCGAGGTTTTTCCAACGACTTCATCGCGTTCGTAGCCCATGATGTCGAGGAATGACTTGTTGACGTCGAAGTACATTCCATCATCAAGGCGATTGATGTTGACTGCATTGTGGCTCATCTGGAAGGCGGTGCGGT
>CAWBIG010000286.1:0-30906 GCA_963788435.1 uncultured Acidobacteriota bacterium
TACAACTTTGACTGCGCCATCTGCCACGGAGCCACGGGCAATGGCAAAACCGATCTGGCCACCAGCATGAGCCTCACCCTCGATGACTGGACCAATCCCGCCACCCTAAGCGGAAAGTCCGACCAGCAGCTTTTTGACACCATCCGCAAGGGCAAGGACAAGATGCCGCCCGAGGACGCCTCCCGCGCCAAGGATGACGAGGTGCGCGATCTCATTAAGTACATCCGCTCCTTCGCCAGTGCGGCTCCGGCAGCCACTCCCGCTCCGGCAGCGCCGGCAACCGCGCCCGCTGCCGCGCCTGACGCCGCTCCGGCGACCCCGCCGGCCACTGCGCCCAGCACCAACTGACGGCGGAACTCTCCTTTTCTACTTGGTGCCCCAGGTCCCGCTTTTGGGACCTGGGCCCCCCGTCCGGCACTGCTCAGCTCCGCTGCTACTTCAGCGCCTTCTCAATCCCCGCCTCGGCCAGCGGCGCCATAATCGCGTATCCGGCATCATTCGGATGCACTCCGTCGTGGCTCAGGTTCTTGGGCAGCCCGTCCTCGGCATCTTTCAAAGCCGAGTGGTAATCAACGTAGACGTAGCCCTTCGCCATCGCATATCCCCTCATCCACGCATTCAGAATGTCGATCTTCGGCGCGGGCTGCAATCCCGGCGACCACGGAAAGTCATACGCGGGCGTCACCGAACAAAGCACCACATTGATGTGATTCGCCGCGGCCAGTTCCGCCATGTCCATCAGGTTCCCTTCAGTCTGTTCCAGCGTCATCGGCCCGGTGTTTCCGGCAATGTCGTTCGTTCCCGCCAGGATCACCACCACCTTCGGCTGCAGATCGATCACGTCCTGCCGGAATCGCACCACCATCTGCGGCGTGGTTTGCCCGCTGATGCCGCGGTTAATGTACCCCTTGCCTGGAAACCCGCTCGGCGAGTCCAAGTGCCACCCCTCCGTAATGGAGTCGCCCATGAACACCACGCGATTCTCGCCCGGGGCGGGCGGTCCCAAAGTCATATCTGCTTCCTTGAAATGCGCCAGCCAGCCAAAGTCCGTTATCAACTGCTTGTCGTGCGCCGTCCAGTAGGCATCCACCGGGTGCCCGGACAGCGTCGTTTGCGGTGCGGTCTGCGCCGGCGCCAGTGTCTCCGGCCTGCTCGCCGGCTCCTGCGCTGCCATCAATCCTGCCGCCATCGCCATTATCGTGAAAAGTAGAGTCCGTCTCACACTCACCCCCAGTAGACGCGCCTCAATTTGAGAGCCGTTCCGCAGCCTCCCAGCGCACCGCCCTCGATTGTAAGCAACAAGCCCGCTGACGGTTGAATGCAGTCTCCTTTTCCACCGCCGCCCACACCCGCCCCTTGCGCTACGCTGGAAATAAGTCATGAGCACCTGTCCCATCTGCGGCGGCCTCGGCCTGGTCCGCGTCAAATCCACCGCTGGTCTCTGGGTTTCCCGCCCCTGCGATTGCCAGGAACTCCAGCGCGAGGAGCGCCGCATTGCCGCCGCGCGCGTCCCCGAGCGCTACAAGGACTATGACCTCGACGGCTTTCACGTCCTGCACGAGTCGGACTCCTCCATCGCCCGCGCTTACCAGTACGCCCGCAAGTTTGTTGAGGCCTACCCGGTAGACACCGCCGGCAAAGGCCTGCTTTTCACCGGCTCCATCGGCGTGGGCAAGACGCATCTCGCCGTCGGCGTTCTCCGCCGCCTGGTCCGCGAGCGCGGTGTCAAAGGTCTCTTCTCGGACTACCGCGAGCTGCTCAAAAGCATCCAGAACAGCTACAACCCGCAGGTGGCCACCACGGAGCTCGAACTGCTTCGGCCGGTTTTCAACGCCGAAGTCCTCGTCCTCGACGACCTGGGCGCGCAGAAACCCAACGAGTGGGTCTGGGATACGGTGGCGCTCATCCTCAACACCCGCTACAACAACCGCCAGACCACCATCATCACCACCAACTATCCTGACCAGCCCGCCGGCAGCGGCGCCAAAACCGACCTGGAGCGCGCCGCCCGCGAGCAGACCCTCGGCGACCGCATTGGCGACCGCATGCGCTCCCGCCTCGCCGAGATGTGCATCTCCGTGGAGATGAAGGGCGCCGACTTCCGCCAGTCCATCAAGCGCGCCAGCTTCGCATAACCCATTTGCGTGTAAGGCTGGTCGTCCTAAGTCCGCCGCTGCGGACGAAGGATCCGCGGTTACTTTTCCGCCGCTTGCGCGCAAACAAAAGTGGCTGACAGGCGCTGCGATTCACGCGAAACTCGCGCCCTTACAAAGGTAACTTGATGCAGGTTACTAGCGGCGTTACCATTGGCCCGAACTACTGCCACCTTCTCCAGACACCAACCGAAGACTGGCAGATAAGTTTCTCTGGGCCAAATGCTTTCGCGTTTTTCAAGGAGGTGCTCCATGCGCTCTTTCCATGGCGTTCCCGCCGTTTTGATCGCCTTAGTTGCCACCTTTTCGCTCGGAGCCGGAAACGCCCGAGCCGCAACCTACACCGTTACCAACACCAACGACGACCTTAATCCAGGGTCCTTGCGCTGGGCCGTCACCCAGGCGAATTTGAGCGCCGGCAGCACCGTCAACTTCAAGCTCTCCTTCCCTGCCGCCATCTCCCTCACGCTAGGGAGTGTGCAGATTTCGGCAAACGTCGCCATCGTCGGTCCCGGCGCCTCCAGGCTCTCCATCAATGGAAACGGCTCAGTGATCTTCTCCGTTGCCAGCCCAACTAACGCGGTCATTGGCGTGAGTATTTCGGGCCTCACTCTGCGGAACGCTAACAACGCCGGCTACGGCGGCGCCATCAGCGCCGGCAATTACGTTGCCCTCAACGTCGCCAACGACGTCTTCAACGGCAATTCCGCCTATGAAGGCGGCGCCATCTACGCCGCAAACCTTGGGACATTGACAGTCTCCCAATGCACTTTCACGTCCAACTCCACGGTGGGGTTCGGCGGAGCCATCTTCGCCGGCACGCCCGCGTCCATTTCCAACAGCACCTTCTCCGGCAATTCTTCCAATTGGGGCGGCGCCATTTACAACGCCGCTTATGGAGCCACGCAGCCCGCGCCGGGCACAATTCAGGGCGCGGTGTTCAGCGGCAATTCCGCAGTCGGGGGCGGCGGCGCCATCTACACCATAACCCCGCTCACCATCGCCCAGACCTCATTCACCGGAAACTCCGCCCAGGAGGGTGGGGCGATTTACGAAAGCTACTCTGCCCTCGGGCTGTCTCACGTCACCCTCTCCCAAAACTCCGCCAGCCAGAATGGAGGCGGCATTGAAGCCGAGAGTTCCAATGTCTCCATCTCCGCCAGCACCATCGCGGGAAACTCCGCAGGGATGAGCGGCGGGGGAATTCAGAGTTCGGGGACTTTGGCTGTGGGCGACAGTACCATCTCGGGAAACACCGCTCAATCCAATGGTGGCGGCATCTCCAATAGCTACGGCTTCGCTGCGCTCACCAATGACACCGTCTCCGGGAACTCCGCCCAGTCCTTCGGCGGCGGCATCCAGAGCAACCAGGTGCTCGAGATCGCTTTCACAACCTTTTCCGGCAATTCCGCTACCGGGGGCGCCACCGGCGGAGGCGCGTTGTATAGCCAGGATTATCAGTTGGGACTGAAAAACTCCATCTTCGCCAACAGCGGTGCGGGAATGAACTGCACGATCAATTCTCTTGAAGCCGCGGACCAGGGCTACAACCTCTCCGACGACAATTCCTGCGCGCCGGCTTTCATGGCGCCCACTGACAAAAACAATGTGCCCGCCGGCCTGAGCCCGGGAGGGCTGGTCAATAATGGCGGCCCAACTCAGACCATCGCCCTGCTTCCTTCGAGCCCCGCCATCCGCGCCATCCCATCCGCCAGTTGCCTCGATTCCGAGCAGATGATGGTGGTCACCGATCAGCGCGGCGCATTGCGCATCGACCCCGCGCAACGATGCGACATCGGCGCTTACCAGTTCGGTGGTAGCAATGGCTTCCAGTTTGGCAGCGATTGAGACCGGCAACGGCGATCGAGAGTGGTTGATAATTGCCTGCCGGCGCTTTTCAACCACCCTCGCATTCCGTTTGGGTTCGATCCATCGAATGCATCGCATCGAGAGCGCGCGAAGCTCTTCAGTCCATCAGCTTCATCGCGAAGTATGTATAGAACTCGCCCCAGAAGCGCGCGTCCTGTTTGTTGTCCGCGCCTCTCGAGCGCGCCGCCCGCGAGCAGACCCTGGGCGACCGCATCGGCGACCGCATGCGCTCCCGCCTCGCCCAGATGTGCATCCCTGTTGAGATGAAGGGCGCCGACTTCCGCCAGTCCATCAAGCGCGCCAGCTTCGCGTGATCGGTTTTCACCCGGCCCCGCATCAAGACGTTGTCATGTGAGTTGTTCGCGTCGTCTCGCCTGGAGCCCTCCGCGTGAATTTCGCAATCTGAATGTGCTTCGCCAGCCGCATTTTTTCCAGCAGCCAGATGCCCCAGTAATTGGGGTCGAGCTCATACCACGCCAAGCCATGCCGGGCTGAAACCGGATTTGCGTGGTGATTGTTATGCCAACCCTCGCCCCCGGTGAGCAGCGCCACCCACCAGCTGTTACGAGAATCGTCTCGGGTTGCAAAGCGCCGCCCACCGTGAAGATGGGTTGCGGAGTTCACCAGCCATGTGGCATGGAGACCCAGGGTAACGCGCAGGAATATACCCCATAAGAACAACCCCAATCCAGCCTTTATGTCCCCGCTTAGAGTTCCCGCCAACAGCAGGCCAATCCCCACAATGGTCAACGGAACCCAATGGTATTTGCTCAACCAGACCTGCACGCGGTCCTTGGCGAGATCGGGAGCGTAATGGGCAAGTGCCTCCGTTTGAGTATTGAGAGCACGGCCGGTGATGATCCAGCCCATGTGGGCCCACCAGGCGCCTTCCTGGGGAGTGTGCGGATCGCCGAGGCGGTCGCTGTGCTGATGATGGATCCGGTGCGTAGCCACCCAGGCAATCGGACCGCCTTCCAGCGCCAGAGTGCCGCAAACGGTCAGGAAGTATTCGACGGCTTTCGGCACCTGGTAGCCGCGGTGCACCAGCAGGCGATGATAGCCCATGCCGATTCCGCAGTTGACCGCAAGAACATAAAGCACTGCCGCCACAATCAGGTTGGTCCAATTGAAAAAGAACAGCGCGGCAATGGCTCCCAGATGGAAGATGGCCATGAAGATTGCTGTAGTCCAAATCACGCCGGACTCGTTTTGTGTGCGCCCCATCTGGAAGGCGGCCGGAGGTGCCTGCTTGCTGCGGTCGCGGCCATGCTCTGGGTCAATCCCAACGATGGACGTCGACAGGTGCTTGTCCTGAGGCGCAACCTTGCCGGCCTTTCGGGTGAAATTCTTCTCTACCATAGGAACCTCCTGCGAACCCTTTCACCCATAGATTTGGATGGCTCCCAGGTCACTTGGATGCACCCGACCAACCCAAAAGGCTTCAGTTCATCAACTTCATCGCGAAGTACGTATAGAGTTCGCCCCAGAAGCGCGCGTCCTGTTTGTTGTCCGCGCCCACTCCGTGGCCACCCTCCACTACTTCATCGTAATAGAACGGCTCCCCGAACTCCTCCATCCGCGCCGCGAACTTTCGCGCATGCACCGGACCCACGCGGTCGTCCTTGGTCGTGGTAAAGATCAGCGGCTCAGGGTATTTCACGTCCGGCTTGAGCTGGTTATACGGCGAGATCTGCGCCAGGAACTGCCGTTCCGCGGGAACCGACGCCGAACCGTACTCGCCCACCCACGACGCGCCCGCCGACAGGTGCTCGTAACTGAGCATGTCCAGCAGCGGCACCAGGATCGCCACCGCGCCCCACATCTGCGGATGCTCGGTGAACTCCACGCCCATCAGCAGCCCTCCGTTCGATCCGCCCATGATCCCGAGCCGCCGCGTCGAGGTGATCTTGCGCGCCACAAGGTCCTGCGCCACGGCATAAAAATCGTCGTAGATGCGCTGCCGGTGGGTCTTGAGGCCCGCTTCGTGCCACGCCGGCCCAAACTCGCCGCCGCCGCGAATGTTGGCCAGCACCCACACCCCGCCCTTTTCCAGCCATAGCCTGCCCACGGTCGCGGAGTAGTTGGGCGTCTCCGATACCTGGAATCCACCGTAGGCAGTCAATATTGTCGGGCTGTCCCCGTCAAGCTTCATGTCTTTGCGGTGCACCACGAAATACAGCACCCTGGTTCCGTCCTTCGATGTCGCTTCGAGCTGCTCCACCACGTCCTGGCTGGCGTCAAAGAGCGGCTTCTGCTCTTTCGCTTTCTTCAGCTCGCCCGTCTGCGCATCGCCCAGCCACAGCGAAGGCGGCTGCAGAAACCCCGTGAGCCCGATGAAGAAGCGATCGTCCTTGCGGCTCGCAGTCACAATGCCCACCGTCTGGTTGTCCGGAATGGGGAGCTTCTTCCGCGTCCAGCTTCCGATCGTGGCACGGGTGTAGACGTAGGCGCGGCCCTGCACGTGCTCCAGGGTGGTCAGCAGAACATGGTTCTTGGTTATCGCTGTCTGTTGGAGGAACTCCTGCGCTGTGGGCGCGAAGACGACCGTCGGCTTCAGATGCTCGGGATCGCGCTCGGCCGCTTCCAGTGGAATGGCCACCAGCGATCCCTGGGAAAAGCTCCTGGTTGCCCCCGCCGGCGTCCAGTCCTCGTCCAGCATAATGAGCAACTGCCCGTCCGCCAGGCCTGCCACCCCCGATTTGAGCGGAAGCGCCAGTTTCTTCGGCCCAGAGGGCAGCAGGAGGTAAGTTTCGCCCGTGAACGTGGTCAGGCTGCGCTCGATCAGCGCGACGCTATGCCCCTGGCCATCGACAAACACCGAAGCACCGTCGCCGTAACCGTTGTCGTTGATGCTGCCGCGAAAAATCTCCTTCGCACTGTCGAGCGGCTCGCCCCGCTTCCACTCCCGCACCGTGATGGGATAGCCGGCCTCGCTCATGGTTCCCGGGCCCCAGTCGCGGCTGATCAGCAGCGTGTCCTTGTCCAGCCACGCCACGCGCTGCTTGCCGCGCGGCAGCGTGAACCCTCCCAGGAGGAACAGGTCGTTTTTCAGGTCCATTTCCCTCAAGCTGACAGCGTCCTCCCCTCCGGCCGAGAGCGCAACCATGCATCGATCGTCTTCGGGTTGCAGGCAATCAAGGCCCTTGCCTACCCAGCTCTGGTTGTCTGCTTTGGAGAGCGCGTCGTAGTCGATTACCGTCTCCCAGTTCGGGTCGGCGGTCAGGTAGCTCTCCAGCGAAGTCCGCCGCACGATTCCCCGCAGATGGCTGGCGTCGCGCCACGTGTTGTAAACCTGGCCGTCCCGGAACTGCGGGCTCGCCAGCCGTTCCGGCGACTCCAGCACACTGAGCGCTTCCGCACCCAGAGCGGCGAAGCGCGGGTCCTTTTCCAGAACCGCTGCCGTGCGCGCGTCTTCCGCCTTTACCCAGTCCATGGACCGGGCGCCGTGAATGTCTTCAAGCCAGGTGTACTTATCGGGCTGTTCAATGGTGCCGGATTGGGCGCCGGCGGGAAGCGCCAGAACCAGAGCGTTGGTAACCAGGGCGGCAGTGGACAGGAGCAGAACGGCAGACTGCATAGAGAATCTCCTGCGAGCGGAAGGTATCGCACTGACTTGCGGGACGCGGCGAGGTCCGTTTGGGTTCTGCCCCGACGCCGGGCAGCTTCGGGGAGGTACGCAATTATCGCAGACCTGGCCTTTGGCAGTGTATGGTGACCATAATCGGTCCGGACCGGAACCTTTGCGCACTTTTCTGCAATACGCTGCTTTGGCTGCCCTGCTGGCGCTGTGGGCCATCACCGCATACGCCGTGATGGGGCCGCATCCGTTGCCGGCGCGCATTCCCACCCACTTTGACCTGGCAGGCAAGCCCAACGGCTGGGGTCAACCGGCCATGTTGTGGCTACTGCCCGCCATCGCCACCTTTGTGGTTGGATTGATGGGTCTGGTGGCGCGGAATCCGCGAGCGTTCAACTACCCCGTGCGCGCAACGCCCGCCACTCGGCCCAGGCTAGAAGCCATCACATTGGGCATGATCGGCTGGCTGCGGTTGGAGATCGCTGCGCTGTTTCTCACCATCCAGTGCGCAATCATCCACTCCGCGCGCGCCGGCCAAAACCGATTGTCACCGGCCTTTGTTCCCATTGTGCTCCTGGTGGTGTTTGGTACGGTGGTCTGGCACATCCGCGCCCTGTTCGTCGCCGCGCGCCAGCAAACAACCTAGAAGAGCCAGAGGCTGCCGAGGATGATCAGGATGGCGCCGACGGTGACCACCTGGTAAACCACGTCTTCGACCGGGCGGGTCCGCCAGCCGGCTCGCGAAGTCGGCAGAGGGGTGGATGCGTTGTGGTTGGGGGAGAGCATCATGCGCCTGCCTTTCGTCGCCTTGCGGCTCAAATGCGAACCGGTGGCCCTGTGCGATAGTCCTGGACAATATACGGCGCCAAACAATCGAGAGTTCCTTCTTACCCGGTTAGACGCTGTTCACTGCGGGTGGATGCCAGAAGTTTGCCTGAATTCTCCGTCATCTCCTGTTCCCCTTATCGGCGACTCGCGCAAAATTCTGAACCCATTCGTGCACGAAAGGAAGAGCGGCGTCTCGCGATGTGACGGGTGTAGAATTCGGCTCGTGAGCAGTGGTCCTGAGCTGATCCGCCCCGCGGATCGAGGAGAGCGCGACTGGAAGCCGATGGCAATCGCGGCGGCCATCGTTATTGTTGTGGCTGCGGTGGTTGTCGGGGTGCTGCAACACGGGCGCAGGAGCCCGGCCGCCGTCCCGGTTTCCGCCACTCCTGACGCATACGCGGCCAACCTGCCCATTACCAATGTTCAGATGAGCGAGTCCGGCAATCTGGCGGGCGGCAAAGTCACTTACATCGACGGGCACATCACGAACAAGGGCGCCAAGACGGTGACCGGAATCACGGTGCAGACGCTGTTCCGCAACGTGGCCAACGAGGTAGCGCAGAACGAGGTCCAGCCGATGCAGCTGGTCCGAGCCCGCGAACCCTACGTGGACGTGGAACCGGTGTCGGCGGCGCCGCTCAAGCCCGGGGACGAGCGCGACTTCCGGCTGGCGTTTGATTCCGTGACGCTGGACTGGAACAGCGAATACCCGCAGTTGCGAATCCTGCACGTGCAGACGCAGTAAGGCTGGACCGAGGGACCAAGGGACCAAGGGACCAAGGGACCAAGGGACCAAGGGACCAAGGGACCAAGGGACCAAGGGACCAAGGGACCAAGGGACCAAGGGACTTTGAGGTCCGGATGCCTCGCTGCGAGTGCGGCAAAACACAAAAAACACCAGAAGTCTAGCAAATTCAGCGGATTACGTGCCGATTTGAGCCCGGCCTTCTCGCTCGTCTGACGCTCTCGATCTCCTTGGAACAGAAAAGCTGACTATCATGCCGCTTTCAAGCGGCGCCACGTTCTCCTTGACAGTCTAGGAGAGGCTGGGCTATTCTCCCAGACATTCTAGGAGAGTGCTGGATGGGACGGGATTCTGATGTGGATTTGCTGCAGGGAACGCTGGACATGCTGGTGCTGAAGGCGGTGTCGCTGGGGCCGCTGCACGGGTACGGAGTGCTGCTGCGAATCCAGCAGATCTCGGGCGGACGGCTGGAGGTCCAGCAGGGGTCGCTTTACCCGGCGCTGTACCGGCTGGAACACGAGGGTTGGATTGCCGGGGAGTGGGGCCAGAGCGAGAACAATCGTCGGGCGCGTTACTACCGGTTGACGGATGCGGGACGGAAGCGCCTCGACACGGAGGCGCGCAAGTGGAATGAGTTTGCCGCGGTGGTGGGGTCGATCATGAGCAGCGAGGCGGCTCGCTAGCGAGTCAGCGCGGAGGCGAATAGGCATGAGTTTGCGAAGCCGGGTTAGGACTTGGTGGCGGGCGATGTTCCGAGCAGAGGATCTTGGGCGGCAAGTTTCGGAAGAGCTTGCGTTTCATATGGAGACCTATGCGGCAGACCTGGAACGGGGGGGCGTTCCACGCGAGGAGGCGTTGCGGAGGGCGCGGATGGAATTGGGAAGCGTGGCGGCGCGGCGGGAGGACTGTAGACGGGCGTGGGGCGCGCAGTTCTTCGATGACCTGGTGGGCGACCTGCGCTATGCGCTCCGCATGCTGAGGAAGAGCCCGGGATTCGCCGCGGTGGCAGTGGGATCGCTGGCGCTGGGGATCGGCGCGAATACGGCCATCTTCTCGATTGCCAAGCATGTGCTGCTGGACCGGCTCAATGTGCCGCATGCGGCCGACCTGCGGCTGCTGGAGTGGACGTCAAAGGAGCCGAGCGCGGTGCACAGCGTGTGGGGTGAATGGGACAAGGGTGGGGACGGCGTTACCAGCTCGTCGTTTTCCTATCCGATCTACCAGGAACTGCGGAAGGAGAATCGCGAGCTCTCCGACCTGTTTGCATTCAAGGATTCGGGCCGGATGGATGTGACCGTGGACGGGCAGGCGGAGGTGGTGCAGTCGGAGCTGGTGAGCGGGAACTACTACCAGCAAATGGAAGTTCAACCGCCGCTGGGGCGCGCGATTGGCGAGCAGGATGATCGAGTGGGCGCCTCGCCGGTGGTGACGATCAGCGACGGGTATTGGACGAAGCGCTTTGGGCGCTCGCCTTCGGTGATTGGCAAGACGATTCTGTTGAACCTGCAGCCGGTGACGATTGTGGGGGTAAATCCGAAGGGGTTTACAGGAGCCAAGAGCGTGCAGACCTCGCCGGAGGTGTTTGCGCCGCTTGCCCTGGAGCCGCAGCTGGGATTGCACATCTGGACGGACTCGTTGCTGGAGAGCCCGAAGCGGTGGTGGGTGCTGATTATGGCACGGACGCGGCCCGGAGTGAACGAGGCGGCGGCGCAGGCGCAGTTGAGCACAGCCTTGCAGAACGCGGTTTTTGCTCTCATGAAGCCGAACAAAGAGGACTCGGTGCCACGGCTGCTGGTGACGGACGGCAGCCGCGGGTTGAATGAGGCGGGCAAACAACTGGCACAGCCGCTGGCGGTGCTGCTGGGACTGGTGGGACTGGTGCTTTTGCTGGCTTGCGCGAACCTGGCCAACCTGTTGCTGGCGCGATCGACCGCGCGGCAGCGGGAGATGAGCGTGCGGCTGGCGCTGGGCGCGGGGCGGGCGCGGATTCTGCGGCATGTGCTGACGGAGAGCCTGCTCATCGCATTCCTTGGAGGCGCGCTGGGCTTGTTGCTGGGGTATCTGGGACGAAACGCCTTGCTTGTTTTTACCGCGGATCCCACTTCAGAGGCCGAGCCGATGCAAGCGGCGTTCAGCTGGGGAGTATTTGGGTTTACGGCAGGCTTGTCGCTGGTGACGGGGCTTCTGTTTGGATTGGCGCCGGCCTGGACTGCAACGCGGACGCAGACGCAAACAGGACTGAAGGATTCTACGCACACCGCCACGCGACGGCGGCAGGGTTACGGCGGGAAGGCGATAGTCGGATTTCAGATTGCGATTTCGATGCTGCTGGTGGCCGGCGCGGGCATGTTTCTGCGCACGCTGGTGAACCTGAACCGGATCGATCCGGGATTTGACTCACGCAACCTGATCCTGTTTGCGGTTAACCCGCCGGCTTCGCGGTATCCGCCGGCGCAGGTTGGGGATTTGATTGAGCGAGTAGAAGACCGGCTGAGGGCGACGCCGGGAGTGGACGCGGCGGCTGCGGCGAGCGTTCCACTGCTGGCCAATGACAACTCGATGGACGACTTTGTGCCGGTGGGCAAGGTGGAGAAGAAGGGCGAGAGCACGGGTGAGAGTGACAACTACGTCGGCGACGACTACTTTGCCGCGATGCGAATTCCCATGATCGCGGGGCGCAGCTTTAACGCACGAGACTCGGCAACCTCACAATACGTGGCGGTGGTGAACCAGGCGCTGGCGCAGAAATTCTGGGGCAACGCAAGCCCGATCGGGAAAGCCTTCTGGACCACAGACGCACATGACAATAAACTGACCTACACGATTGTGGGCTTGTGCGCAAATACGCGCTACTCGAGCCTGCGGAGAGACCCGCCGCCGATTTTCTATCTGAGCTACCGGCAGGCGCCGGATGTGTCGTGGGGGGTGACATTTGCGGTGCGGACGCGGCTGCCGCGGGCGGCGATGGCGCCAACGCTGCGGGCGGCGGTGCAGAGCGTGGACCGAGACCTGCCCTTGATTGACGTGCGCACGCAGAAGGAGCAGATCGAGCAGACCACGATGAGCGAGCGGATGTTTGCCGATTTGACGGGCGGGTTTGGCTTGCTGGCGCTGGTGCTGGCGTCGATTGGGATTTATGGAGTGTTGGCGTACTCGGTGTCGCGGCGGACGAGCGAGATCGGGATCCGCATGGCGTTGGGTGCGCGGCGCTGGAGTGTGTTGGGGATGGTGCTCGGCGAAGCGGCATGGATTGCGGCGATTGGCGTGTTTGCTGGAGCTGCGGCGGCATTGGGAATGGGACGGCTGGTGGCAAGCATGCTGTACGGGCTGATGAGCTGGGATCCGGCGACGCTGGTGGGATCGGCGGCGGTGCTGGGGCTGGTGGCGCTGGGTGCGAGCTGGATTCCGGCGCGACGGGCGGCGGGAGTGGATCCGATGACGGCGTTGCGGCATGAATAGGGCAGGGAACAGGGAATAGGAATTAGGGAGTAGAAGAGCAGGCGCAAAAAGGCTAGCGGGGCAGCGAGTCAGTAAGCCAGCGAAGATCTTGAGGTTGACGGCATGAGTTTGCGGAGCCGGGTGCGGACGTGGTGGCGGGCGGTGGTTCGTGGCGGCGAGATGAGCCGGCAGGTTCAGGAAGAACTTGCGTTTCACATCGAGAGCTATGCGGCGGAGTTGGAGGGGCGCGGGATGGCGCGCGAGGAGGCGCTGCGGCGGGCGCGGGCGGAGCTGGGCAGTGTGGCGGCGCGGCGCGAAGATTGCAGGCGGGCATGGGGCGCACAGTGGTTCGACGAGCTGCGCGGGGACGTGCGCTACGCGCTACGTATGCTGGGCAGGAGCCCGGGGTTTGCGCTGCTTGCGGTGGGATCGCTGGCGCTGGGGATCGGCGTGAACACGGTGATCTTCACCGCGGCACAACACATGCTGCTGGACCGGTTGGCGGTGCCGTATCCGGGAGAACTGCGGCTTCTTGAATGGTTGCAGCCAAGCAACAACGGGGTTGTGGCGGACCTGTGGGGTTGGTGGGACGACCACAGTGACGGCAATTCGGTTTCGACGTCGTTCTCGTACCCGGTGTATGAGCAGTTGCGGCGCCAGAACAAGTCGATGGAGGAGTTGTTCGCGTTCAAGCCGCTGGGCGGGCAGACGGTGATGGCGAACGGAAAAGCGGAAGCGCAGGATGTGGAGATGGTCAGCGGCAATTATTTTTCCGGTCTTGGACTGACGCCCGAGGCGGGAAGACTGATTGACGATGCCGACGATGGCGCGCCGGGTAGCGGGCGGGTGGCGGTGATCAGCGACCGCTATTGGACCACGCATTTTGGACGCGCGGCGAATGTGCTGGGCAAGACGGTGATGGTGAACACGGTGCCGTTGACGATTGTGGGGGTGGCGCCGGAAGGATTTACGGGCGCGTCTTCAGCGCAGGGAACGCCGGCGTTGTTTTTCCCCATGAACATGCAGCCGGCGATCTCACCCGCTCCGTTCAACGCGACCAAGTCGCCTTCGCTGCTGACCAACACGGACGAGTGGTGGGTGCTGGTGATGGCGCGGGCGAAGGCGGGCGTGCCGGATCGAACGGCCGCGGCAGAGCTGGATGTGACGCTGAATGCGGCGGTGCGCGCCACCATGCCGGTGAGCGGGAAGACGATCCCGAAGCTGCTGTTGATCGATGGGAGCCGGGGGCAGAATCCCGCGTGGGAGGAGATGGCGAAGCCGCTTACGGTGCTGATGGGTCTGGCGGGATTTGTGCTGCTGCTGGCATGCGCCAACCTGGCCAACCTGCTGCTGGCTCGCGCCCAGGCGCGGCAGCGGGAGATGAGCGTGCGCATGGCGATGGGCGCGGGACGCAGGCGGGTGGTGCGGCAAATGCTGACCGAGAGCCTGATGATTTCGCTGATGGGCGGCGGGGCTGGATTGGCGCTGGCTTACGCAGTGCGCAACGGGATTCCGCGGCTGCTTTCCAATGCATGGCTGCCGCCGGCGTTTGCGGCGCGATTCGATTGGAGGATTTTTTTCTTTGCGGTCAGCATTTCGCTGGCAACGGGGCTGATTTTCGGACTGGCGCCGGCGTGGGCGGCGACGCGGGTCGAAGTGAGCTCTGCGCTTAAGAACTCCGCGCAGACGGCGACACACCGGCGGCGGGGGCTGGCGGGCAAGATGCTGGTGGCGTTGCAGGTGGCGCTTTCAATGCTGCTGGTGGTGGTCGCCGGTCTGTTTACGCGCACGCTGATGGACCTGGGACACGTGAAGCTTGGATTCCGGCCGGACAATCTGCTGCTCGTGGATATCGTTCCGCTGCAGGCGCGCTATCCCGACGCTGCAACCACGCCGTTTTTCCTGCAACTGGAGGAAAGGCTGGCGAGCATTCCCGGAGTGGAGCGGGAAACGCTGGTGCAGGTGCCGCTGATTTCAGGCAATGCGATTGCGCAGACTTTTGTGCCGGAGGGAACGGCGCGGAAGAAGGATGGAGAGAATCCCACGGTGGCGTTGAACGACGTGGGCGCCGACTTCTTTCGCACTTTTGGGATCCCGTTGATTGCCGGTCGCGGATTCGACGCGACCGATACGCAGACGTCGCGCAAGGTTGCGGTGATCAACGAGGCGCTGGCGAAAAAGTATCTTCCTAACGTGAATCCGATCGGGAAGACGTTTGTGCAGGGATATCACGAACCGGTGGAGGAGGAGATTGTGGGGATTTGCGCAGACACAAAGTATCACGACCTGCGCGACGAAGCGGAACCTATCGTGTACCTGCCCTACTGGCAGCGGCAGCATGGGATCTCGCAGGCCACTCTCGTGCTGAAGTCGCGAATGGATCGCGCGGCGCTGATGGACGCGGTGCGAAGAGCCGTGGCCGGTGTGGACGCGGATTTGCCGTTGATGAACGTGCGCACGCAGCGGGAGCAGATCGCGGCGAAGATGCGCAATGAGCGGATTATTGCCATCCTGACGGCGAGTTTTGGAGTGCTGGCGCTGGTGCTGGCCGCGATTGGCATTTATGGGATGCTGGCGTACTCGGTGTCGCGGCGGACGAGCGAGATCGGGATTCGCATGGCGCTGGGCGCGCGGCCGCGCATGGTGCTGGGGATGGTGCTGCGCGAGGCGGCTTGGATTGCGGGCGTCGGCATGGTTGCCGGTTTGGGCGCGGCGCTGGGCATGGGCAAGCTGGTGGCGAGCATGCTGTACGGGCTGAAGAGCTGGGATCCGACGACGCTGGTTGGATCGGCGGTGGTGCTGGGGCTGGTGGCGCTGGGCGCGAGCTGGATCCCGGCGCGGCGGGCGGCGGGAGTGGATCCGATGAAAGCGTTGCGGCATGAATAGGGCAGGGAATAGGGAATAGGGAGTAGGGAGTAGAAGAGCAGAGGCAGAGAGGCTAGCGGGTCAGCAAGTCAGCGAGTCAGCAAGCCAGCGAAGATCTTGAGGTTGACGGCATGAGCGTGCGGAGTAGAGTGCGGACGGGTTGGCGGGCGGTGTTCCGGGCGGAGCACCTGCGGCGGCAGGTGACCGAGGAGCTTGCGTTTCATATCGAGAGCTATGCCGCGGAGCTCGAACAGCGTGGCGTGTCACGCGAAGAAGCTTTGCGGAGGGCGCGGATAGAGATGGGATCGGGCGAGCGGGTGCGCGAGGAGGTGAACCGCGCATCGGGAGGCGAGACGGTGCGGGCGTTCTGGGCAGACATTCGTTTTGCGATGCGGGCATTGCGGCGGTCGCCGGGATTTGCGCTGGCGGCGGCAGGCACGCTGGCGCTGGGGATTGGCGCAGTGACGGCGGTATTCAGCGTGGTGAACAGGGTGCTCTTGAAGCCGTTCGCATTCCGCGATCCGAGGCAACTGGTGGTGGTGCGGGAGACGAACGCCGAGCTGGCCGGGGGGCGTACCTCGATCCCGGTGAGCTACCGGCATTACCTGCGACTGAAGGAGACGGCGAAGACGCTCCAAGATGCGGCGATCTTCCAGGATTCGCCGGTGAGCGTATCGCCGAACGGGGATCGACCAGAGATCAGGGGCGGGGTGACGAGCTCGACGAATCTGCTGCGGGTGCTGGGCGTGCAACCGATGATGGGGCGCGACTTTGTGGACAGCGACGCGGTGAAGGGAACTGCGCAGGTGGCAATCCTGAGCTACGACGGATGGAAGGAGCTGACTGGGGGCGATGCGAAGGCGATCGGCAAGACTGTGAGGCTGGGCGGCGATCCGGTGACGGTGATTGGCGTGCTGCCGCCGGGAGTGATGCTGCCGCACATCGCGTGGGGAGACATGATTGCCGGAGCGCAGGGGATTGGGTCGGACGAGACCATGGTGTTCACGCCATATATGCCCGGCGACTGGGACCTGAAGTCGGATACGGGAAATTTCAATTACAAGATGATTGGCCGGCTGAGGCCTGGGGTGACGGCAGCGCAGGCCAGCACGGAGTTGGAGACGCTGCAACGGGCGTATGTGCAGTCGGCGAAGCTGCCGACTCACATTGGAGCGGTGGTGACGCCGCTGGCTGCAGATGTGACAAAAGGAATCAGCGGGGCGCTATGGCTGATGCTGGCGGCGGTGGTTGGAGTGTTGCTGATTGGGTGCGTGAACCTGGCCAATCTGCAACTGGCGCGGGCGGTGACGGCGGAGCGGGAGACGGCGGTGCGGGCGGCGCTGGGTGCGAATCGCGCAAGGCTGCTGCAGGCGCGGCTGGCGGAGAGCGTAGTTCTGGCCGTGGCGGGCGGCGCAGCGGGCATAATCCTGGCGTATGCCGGGATGCAGGGGTTGCTGGCGCTGGCGCCGGCCAATGTTCCGCGGCTGAACGAAGTGCACATGAGCTGGCCGGTGCTCTTGTTTGCTGCGGGGCTCTCCATCCCTGCGGCCGTGGGATTCGGGATTGTGCCCGCGCTGAAAGGCATGCGGGTGCGGCCGGAGACGGCGCTGCGGGCGAACACGACCCGGGTGGCAAATACGCGTGAGAGCAGTCGGGCGCGGGGCGCACTGGTGGCGGCGCAGGTGACGTGCACGGTGGCGCTGCTGCTGGTGACGGCGCTGGTGTTGCGCAGCTTTGCACGGCTGCTTGAGGAAAAGCTGGGCTTCGATGCGGACCATGTGACGCTGGCGGTGGTGGAGCTGTACGCGCCGCAGTACGGCGATTCTGTGAAGAACGTGCAGGCGGCCAAGCTCAGATTTGCCGATCGGGCACTGGAGGCGCTGCGCGCGCTGCCGGGCGTGCAGCAGGCAGCCGTGACCAGCACGGTGCCCCTGACCGGCGAAAACTGGGTGGACGATTTGATCCGGCCGGATCATCCGCTGCCGGAAGCGCAAAGGCCGCCCATCAACGTGCGCTGGATCGATCCGCAGTACGTGACGGCGATGCAGATTCCGATCCTTAGCGGGCGCAAAATAACCGAAGAGGACCGCAACAACCCATTCGTGGTGATGATCTCAGAGCGGACAGCGCGGGAGGGTTTTGGCGGGGAGGATCCGGTGGGGAAAAAGATCGAACTGGATCTGCCCGGCGTTGAAAAGAATCCCCTGGCGACGATCGTGGGAGTTCTGGCGGACGATCGCATCAACGGACTCAAGGACACGGCCAACATGCTCTACGCTCCGTATTGGATTTATACGCCGTGGACGCTTTCTTTCATGGTGCGCAGCGCGCAGCCGGCAAGCGCGCTGATGCCGGAGATGCGTAAGGCGCTTTGGGGCGTGGATGCGCAGGTGGCGATTCCGGTGCTGAAACCGATGGATGATCAGGTGAGCGACTCGGTGGCGACGGAGCGATTCCAGACGCTGATCCTGGGGTGCTTTGGCGCGGCCGCGCTGCTGTTGGCCCTGGTGGGGATCTACGGCGTGCTGGCGTACTCGGTGTCGATGCGGACGCAGGAATTCGGGATTCGCATGGCGCTGGGCTCGGGGCGTGGCGCGCTGATGGCGCTGGTGCTGAAGCAGGCGGCCGTGCCTGTGCTTGCGGGAACGGCCGCAGGCCTGGCGGCAGCATTTGCGGCGATGGGTTGGGTGCGTACCCTGCTCTATCAGACGTCTGTTGTGGACCCGGTTGCAATTGTGGGGAGCCTGGCGTTGCTCCTGGGCGCAGCGCTGCTGGCGGCGCTGATGCCTGCGCGAAGAGCGGCGGGGATCGATCCGGCGCGGGCGATACGGGAAGAATGAACAGTTCAAAGCTCACAGTTCAGATTTCACAGCTGCCAGTTTTCAGTTGTCGGCAAAGTCCGCCTACTGTGAATTGCGTTGAACGAACTGTGAACTAAGAACTGTGAACTACGAGCTTGCTTCATTGATCATCATCGTCATCGCTCGGCGGCGTGGCGCCGGCGGGCAGGTTGCGCGGGTCAGGCTTGATGATGACGGGTTGCGTCAGGGTATTTCCGTCGACGGTGAGACGGATCGTGTACTGGCCGGGTTCCAGAACAGGAGTGGCACGGCCAAATCCCATGGGCGCAGCAGCCGGTGGCGGAGTGCCCGCTGCCGCAGGATGGCAGGCATCGGCGGGCGGCGGCGCGGGACGGCGGCCGAAACCGAAATTCGGCGCAGCGACATTGAGCGTGGCGCGATGCATGCCGGCCGCGGCTGAAGGCGGCGCAGGCGGCACCAGCCAATAGGCCTGCACGTTGATGGTCTCCGTATCCACCGGCTTGACGGGCGTGTCGCTGGCGAGGCACGCCGCGACTTTCCCTTCTGCATCGACGAGTTCCAGCTTGACCGGTGAGCTGGGCGCTGACTTGAGCCAGTAATAAGCGAGCACCCCCAGGGGCGGGTTTTTCTCCTGCGGCTCCTCGTGCGGATATGGTGTGCCGTCCTGCCCGCCCTGGCGGATGGCGTAAGTGGTGCCCGGCGCAAAAAGATACGCGTTGGCCGACTCAATCTCGCTGCCATGCGAGGCGATCTGGCGCAGTGCCGTCATCCGGTCGAGAACCCAGAAACCGCGTCCAAAAGTGGCAATGGCGAGATCGTCGCCGTGAACGATGAGATCGCGCACCGAAACGACCGGCATGTTGTTCTGGAGCGCTTGCCAGTGGTCGCCGTCATCGAAGGAAACGTAGACACGCAGCTCGGTGGCGGCGTAGAGCAGGCCTTTCTGCTCGGGGTCTTCTTTGATGGCGTTGACGTAGGCGCCGTCTGGAATTCCGTCGACCACGTTGGTCCAGGTGCGGCCGCCGTCGTGCGTGCGGTAGATGTAAGGGTGCCTGTCGGCGAGGCGGTGGCGATCGACGGAGGTGTATGCGGTTTCGGCGTCGAAGTGGCCGGCCTCAATGCCGGTCACCCTGCTCCACGGAGTTATCGCCGCCGGGGTCACATCATTCCAGTGCGCGCCGTCGTCGCGGGTCACGTAGATGAGGCCGTCGTCGGTGCCGGCCCAGACGGTCTTGGCATCGAGCGGCGAAGGACCGAGCGCGTATACCACGCCGAAGCGATCGGTCATATCTTCATCGATGTCCTTGACCGTGACAGGATCGAGATTCGCGGGCATCGGCGGGTTTACGCGCGAAAGGTCGGGGCTGATCTTCTCCCAGGTCTGGCCGCGGTCGCGGGTGCGGAAGATGAACTGGTTGGCGTAGTAGAGCGCTTCGTCGGCCTGCGAGAAGACCTGTGGCAGCGTCCAGGTGCGGCGGTAGGGATCGGACTTGTCGGAGGGCGGAATGTGGCCGGCTTCGGGTTCGGCCACGTTGAGCGCATTGTTGCAGCGCTGGTCGCCGTTGCCATAGAGCAGGTCGGCGTCCTTGGGATCGGGCAGTACGGTCGAGCTCTCGCCGGCTTCGCAGATCGGCCGCCAGCTGCGGTCGTCGAGGATGTCCATGCGCGACCAGGTGCCGACGGAGACGGCGCCGGAGTCCTGCTGCGCGCCGTAGAGCCAGTAGGGGAAGCGATTGTCAGCGGCGATGTGGTAAATCTGCGCGGTGGGCTGGTTGTACCACGTGCTCCAGGTTCGCGAGCCATCGACGGAGACCACGGTGCCCTGGTCGCTCGATAGCACCATGCGGTTGCCGTCGCGGGGATTGATCCAGAGCTGGTGGTAGTCGTCGCCGCCGGGCGCGCCCTTGACCGGAACCCACGTCTTGCCTGCGTCGAGAGTCATGTAGGTCGCGGTGTTGATGTCGTAGGCGCGGTCGGGGTTGGTGGGATCGACGGCCATCTGGCAGAAATACCAGCCGCGTCCCCAGAGGCGCTGCTCGTTATTGACCAGGCGCCAGGATGCGCCTGCGTCATCGGAGACGAAGATGCCGCCGGAGGGCTTGGGGGCGTTGGGGCCATGCGCCGCCATGCGGAATGAAGGCGCAATCGCCGCGCCGAGGTCGTCGACGACGGCGTAGAGGCGGTTGGGATTGGACGGCGCAACGGCGATCCCGATCTTGCCCACAAAGCCATCGTTGGGAAGGCCGCTGGTGAGCTGATGCCAGGAGTCGCCGCCGTCGGTGGATTTCCAAAGCCCGCTGCCGGGCATGTTGGATGGCGCGTAGACGGCCCACGGCGGGCGGCGCGTGGCCCAGAGCGAGGCGTAGATGGTGCGCGGATGCTTGGGGTCGAGCGCGAGATCGAACGCGCCGACGTTGTCGGGATCGGACTTGTTCCAGAGGATCTTCTTCCAGTGCGCGCCGCCGTCGCTGGAGCGGTACACGCCGCGCTCGTTGTTGGCCTTGTATACGTGACCGAGCGCGGCAACGTACACGCGGTTGGGATCGGCGGGATCGACGACGATGCCGCCGATCTGGCTGGAATCCTTTAGGCCAATGAAGCTCCAGGTCTTGCCCGCGTCTGTCGATTTGAAGACCCCGAGGCCGTAGTTGTGCTGGCTGCGGATGTCAGGCTCGCCGGTGCCCACGTAGATGATGTTGGGGTCAGACGGCGCAACGGCGATGGCGCCGATGGAGCTCGACGGGATGCCGGTAACGGGATCGTCGGCGATGGGAACCCAGGTGCGGCCGGAGTTCTCTGTCTTCCACAGGCCGCCGCCCGCTGCGCCCATCAGGAACGTGTCAGGCTGCGAGGGAATGCCGGCCACGGCGTAGGTGCGCCCCCCGCGCATGGGGCCGACGTTTCGCCATTCAAGGCCGGAGAGCAGGGAAGCGGGATACTGCTGCGCGGCTAGCGACACGGCCAAGGTCAAAAAAGGGAGCAGGAACGAGGCACGGCGGCGATCGGACATGCTGAAACTCCAGTGAAGTGGGGATTGCCAGAGAACGGCGGACCAGGAGAACGAATGACGAGATTGTAACGGAGCCGATTGGGGTGCTGTGGCGAAAACCGATAGGAGTGAAGCGCGCTCGAAGAAGAGATCTGGACTGTCCAACTTCCAAGGGTCCCACCCTTGCGCCGAAAATGAGGCGCAAGGATGGCACGGATGAGCTGGGTACAGGAGCCGGCCGCCCTAGAACGTTACGCGTGCGCCAAGCTGGGCAGCGAACGGTATTCCCACCGTGGTGCCGGGCCCAAAGAAATCCCCCAGCGCGCCTTCCGGGATCTCAAGCTGCTTCAGCCTGGTGATGGGCGCGGTTTGGGAACAGTCGGCGTTTGAGCAAATCTGGCTGACGTCGGTGATGCCGTTTCGATTCGGCTGCATCTGGGACGCGGGAACCGGAAGCTGGGTGACGTTGACGGCGAAATTTGCTCCGGGATTGTTGCGGTTGAAGAGATTGAAGAACTCCGCGAATGGGTTAATCTGCCAGCGCTCGCCGAATTTGAACGGGCGGGTGACGCGCAGATCGGTTTGCATATAAGGGGTTCCACGAAATTCATCCAGGCTCGTATAGGCGCCATTTACCCAGATGCGCGCGGTGTTGTCCGCATTGGTGATAGTGATTGGGCGAGCGCTCTCGAGCTGAGTTACCCCACTTACCTCGAAACTGCCCGGAGCATGCAAAGTACCGGCGAGCACGAAGCGATGGCGCACGTCCTCGCCGGAAGGGCCGTAATCGCCAGGTCCGAACGCATCCAGTTGTTCGGCCTGCGGTCCGCTCTGCAGCGTGCAAACGCCGTCCACATAGTCGAAAAGCTCGCCGAGCAGGCAGCCCCACGTCTGCGCCTTCGATAACTGGTAGTTAGCAATCAGGCTGAAGCGGCGCATATTGCCTTGAAAGTGCAGCATCAGGGCGTTGTAACTGGAGCGGTTGTCGGACTGGAACACATTCACATTGGGAACAACGTTCGCCTCATCCGCGGCATAACTCGGGTCCGCGGTTGAAATGAGCGGAGTAAGCAGATTTGCGCCGCCTGAATACGGGAAGGCGCGGTAACCATGATTTCCCTGTTCATGGGTATAGTCGGCGCTGGCCAGCCAGCGATCGTTGAAAGCGTGCTGCGTTCCGCCGGTAATGTGAATGGCGTAAGGCGTCTTGTAACTGGAACCGACGAGATTACCTGTACTTCCGGCTCCGCCTTGAAGGCATCCTGCGCCAGTTAATTCATAGGTGCCGTCGCCGCCGGTCAGGGTACATGTGCCGGTAGTCGCATTGGAATTATTGATGCCTTGAAACGCAGTAGCCCATCCATTCTGTGCAAGATCGTCATAGAACAAGCCGAATCCGGCGCGCAAGACTGTCTTCTCACTGCCACGCGGAGACCAGGCGAATCCCAGGCGCGGCGCGATCTGCTTGCGGTAGTCGTGCGGCACGCTGGGCACAATCGGAATCTCAAGAGCTTGCAGCGTGGTGTACGCGCTGTTCTCAAGCTGGGTTCGTCCCGAACCGTCGAACAATCCCCACGTGGTCTGGTAACGAAGGCCATAGTTGACGGTAAGGTGATGGGAGGTACGCCAGGAATCCTCGGCGTAGAACGCAAGCCGTTGAACATTCTGCGAGAAGGTGCCATCGCCGGCAGGAGTGAAGGTGCAGGTGATGCCGGATGCGGCGGTGGGCTCTGGATTGCACTGCGAGGCCGGCGCAACATCATAAAACGGCAGTGCGCTGGTGATGCCGCCGCAGTCCGATCCCGGCGGATCGACATAGCAATCGGGGTTGGCGGAATACTGGATGATCTGCTCGGCGGTGGCTGCAAACGCGCCGCTGAGTACGGGTTCGTGAATCAAGTCGACGCCGAGTTTGAGAGCGTGACTTCCGGCAACATGGGTCATGTCGTAGCGCAATTGGTATTTGTCTTGATTGCGCAAGTCGGGGAAGAGAGTGATGGGAGTGGCAAACTGGTTGTCGCCGAAGGTCTCGAATCCGGAGATGGTTAAAGCTGTCGAGCTGAAGGGAAACGCCAGCGCAAAGCCCAGATCCGAGTTACGCGTCTGAGTTAGATGCAGGAGGCTGGTGGCGAAAACCAGATTGCCGAGCCAGGTTGGACTAAGCGTATAAGTATTGCTGATCACCGAGTTCCAATAATTGTTATGCGTGATTAGCCCGGTGGACGGCAGAGTGCCTTGTTCCACCAGGGCGTTACGGGTGAGATAAGTATCTTCAGACGTGCGCAGAAACCACTGCGACTTATGCGACTGGGCCCAGTCAAAACGCACCGAGCCGAGATAGTCGCGGAAAGGGATGGGAACGGTGGATGGAACCGCGATGGTGGGTACACCGGGGATCAAGCCTTGAGAGGCGATTCTGCTCAGCGCATCGAATTGCTGAGTACTGGCCGGGCTGTAGGCGATGCTCGCGTTCTCGTGGACCTGCTCGAACGACGTAAAGAGCCATGCCTTGTTTTGAACAATGGGGCCGCCGAGAGTGCCAACATAGTTCTGACGGGAAAACGGTTGCTTGGGATTGTGCACGCAGACGCTACCCGTGCAGGTCTCTGCTGGATTTTCAATGGGAAACCGGGCGTTCAGCGCCGCCGCGCGCTCGTGGAAAGCTGCGTCACCGTGCCAGCTGTTGGTGCCGCGCTTCGTGGTGATCACCACGGATCCAGCGGTGGTCCAGCCTGTGTCAGCGTCCTCGTTCGCGGTGCGCACAGCGAATTCCTGAATGCCATCGGGCGAGAAATTCTGCAGAAAGCCGCCGATCCAGTCGTCGGAGTTATCGGCGCCGTCGACCGATAACTCGTTGTTCAAGCCGGAGCTTCCACCGGTGGAGACCGCGGTTATGCGCGCCTTGGTGGGATCGGATGGCTCGACCGGCTCGGTTCCCGGCACGAGATAGGCGATATTGGCGAAACTGCGCGCGGGGAGCGGAAGAGATTCAAGGTCCTGGCTGCTAACTACGCCCCCATGAACGGCGCTCGAAGCATCAATCGTTTCCGCCGTGATCGAAGATGGACTTGCCTTTACATTCACCGTCTCGTGTGCGCTTGCCGGCTTCAGCTTTACGTCAATATCGCGCACGATGCTGACGGCCACATCGACATTGGCCGTGGCCTGGGCGAAACTATTCGCGGTTACGATCACACGATAGCGGCCGGGCAGTAGCCCCTCAATGCGAAAACCGCCCTGCCCGTTCGTCGTCGCTGTGCGGCTGATGGAAGAGCCGGCAGCTTGCGCCAGAACCCGTGCCCCCGCCACGCGCGCTCCGCTGGAGTCCTGAACCACCCCCTGAAGCGCGCCGTTCGAATTCTGCGCCCGCAGGTGCCAGGGAATCGAAACGAATGCCAGCAAGAGAATGGGCAGGAAAGCGGTACGCATCGGCAGAATCGATGTGTCAATTCCAAACAGGGTTAACCGGACGCGCATCAAAACTCCTCCGGAAGTAACAGCGACGTGGGGCGATTAGTCCTCGTCGCCCATTTCGATCGGCTCCTCGGCGTTCGCATTCAGCTTGTCATTATCGACGTCGATGATGGCGAGATGGTTTCGCCGGAGCTGCTCATTGAGCGAGCGCAGATCGGTCTGCTTGAGCTTTTGCCATTGTTCAATGAGGCCGGAAAGCGGTTTGGAGACAAGCTGAACCGCATCCTGCTGCGCCTGCGTGGGCGCCGCGTCGGCGTTCTCGAGCGAATGCAGCAGGCGCGCAAGCTGCATGCGCACCGACGAAAGCGTGGGAGGACCCATGGGGCCGCGGCTGAAGCCGCTGCGATGCTCCGGCCCCGCAATGGCGTCGAGTTTCGATTCGAGCGACGGACCAACCTGGCCGACCATCGGCTGACCGGAGCGCGCCTTCAACTGCTCGCGAAGCACGCTGATCTCCTTGAGCGCCGCGGTGGAACTCATCAGGTCGTCATAGATCGACTTGGCCAGCGTGAATTGCAGTTCCAAATCAGCCATCGGCGTCTTCACGCGCGGATCCATCACCACTTTGAGCGGCTGCGTGTACGTTTTTCCATCCGCGATCAGCCGCACCGTGTAATTGCCGGGCATCACCCACGGCGCGGTGGAGGCGTTGGGCGTGTCGTGGGGAATGGCGAGATCGTCGTCCGGTCCGGTGACCATGCCCGGCACCTGCGGGTACTCGATATCCCAGAGAAAGCGGTGATGCCCCGCCGCGGCCGATAGAATGCGCGGAGGCCGCGCCCACAAGATCGGATCGGGATACCGCGGATCGGGTGGCGGCACCGGATCGTCGCTGTTGAAGCGCGCAATCACCTTGCCGTCGCTTTCGGCGATCTCAAGCGAGACCACGCCGGAAATGTTCGGCCCGAGATAGTAGTCGATGATGGCGCCGTCCGGCGGATTCTTGCCCGTCGCCATGTCGGGCGGCCACGGCGTGGGCGGATTCATATCGTTGCGGATGCGCAGCGCGGTCTGTGGCGCGTAGAGGTGCGCGGTGTCCTGCGCGGTGGCCGCGGCAAGCTGGCGTAGCGGCGTCACATCGTCCAGGATGAGGAACCCGCGTCCGTGCGTGGCTGCAATCAGGTCATCGCCCTTCACTTCCAGGTCGCGCACGGAGCTGGCCGGCATGTTCAGCCGCAGCGACTGCCAATGGTCGCCATCGTCGAAGCTGACGTAAACCTGCGTCTCCGAGCCCGCGTACAGCAGCCCCTTGCGCTTCGGGTCTTCGCGGATGGCGCTGGTCGCCGCGCCGTCGGGAATGCCGTTGTCGATCTGGGTCCACGTCTTGCCGCCGTCGTGGGTGCGGAAAAGATGCGGACTCATTTCATCCAGGCGCATGGTGTTCACCGCTGCATACGCGGTCTCGGCGTCAAAGTGGCCGGCGTCCATGTTGAACACTTTCCACCACGGCTTCAGCTCGGGCGGAGTCACGTTGGTCCAGTGCGCACCGGCGTCAGCCGTGTTCCAGATGAGCCCATCGTCCGTGCCCGCCCAGAGGCGGTTGCCGTCGAGCGGCGAAAGCCCCAGCGCGTAGATGACGCCGCGGCGCGTCACCTTCGCTTCCGGCGAGTCCTTGTAGTCATCGTCGACCGCGGGAAGCTGCCACGTCTCGCGGCTCAGGTCGGGACTGACCTCGCGCCAGTTCTTGCCGCCGTCTGCTGTCAGCCAGAGCGTGTTGGTGGCGAAGTAAAGCTTGTGCGGATCGACCGGCGAGAACTGAAGCGGCTCCGTGCGCAGAGCGCGATAACTGCGCAGCGGCTTTGGTTCAACGTCCCGGATCTGGCCGGTGCGGCGATCGTAGCGCGTCACCTTGCCGCCGTAAACAATGTCAGGGTCGAGCGGATCGGGCGCGGCGTAGCCGTATTCCTCAATGCCTGCGGGATGCCAATCATGAAAGGTGATGCGGCCGTCGTCGCTGCGGCTTGCAACGCACGCGGAGCCTGAGTCCTGCTGCCCGCCGCACACGCGATAGGGAAACGCGTTGTCCGCGGTGGCGTGGTACATCTGCGCCGTCGCCTGGTTGTACCACTGGGTCCAGCTCTTGCCGCCGTTCTCTGAGACCACCACGCCCTGGTCGCTCGCAACCGCGATGATCTTCGTGTTGTTGGGATTGACCCAGACGTTCTGATAATCGTCGCCGCCGGGTGAGCCGCGCAGAGTAGTCCATGTCTTGCCCGCATCGGTCGATTTCCAGCTCACGATGCTGGCCACGTAAATGGTGTCGGGATCCTTGGGGTCGACTACTGGAACCGGCACATCGCCGCCGCCGATGCGCTCCTCGGGCCGCGAATCATTGTCGGGGGCGTGAATCCAATGGTCGCCGCCGTCGTCGGAGCGCATCAGTTCCACTGGCCCGCGCACCGGCGCAATAGCCCCGTAAATGCGCCTGGGATTTGTCGGCGAGATGGTGAGCTGCACCTGGAGAATCTGGTCGGGAAGGCCGTTGCCCGCCGGCCCGCTGTTGCCGTTCAGTTTCGTCCAGTGGTCGCCGCCGTCAGTCGAGCGGTAAAGGCCTCCGTCGCCGCCGCCAAACGAACCGTTTTCCCACGGCGCTTCCTGCCGCTGCCACATGCCGGCAAAAACGATGTTGGGATTCTGCTCGTCGATCTGCACTTCGGATGCGCCGGTTTTGTCATCCACAAACAGCACGCGCTCAAACGTCTTGCCGCCGTCGGTGGTGCGATAAAGGCCGCGTTCGTTGTTCGGCCCGAAGGGATGGCCCTCCACGGCGACAAATACGCGGTCCGGATTTCGCGGATCGATTGCGATCTGTCCGATCTGCTGCCCGTTGCGCAGCGCGTCCAGATGCGTCCACGTCTTGCCCGCATCGGTGGATTTGAACACACCGTCGCCCGTCGAAAGATCGGGCCGCTGCAAACCCTCGCCGCTGCCCACATAAATAGTGTCGGGATTGCTCAAAGAGACCGCGATGGAGCCGATGGAGCCCGATGACTCCTTGTTCCAGATGCTGTGCCAGGTGGCGCCGGCGTCGGTGGTTTTCCAAACGCCGCCGTTCACCGCGCCAAAGTAGAACGTGGCCGGCTCTGATGGCACTCCGGCCAGCGCACGAGTTCGTCCTGCGCGTATGGGGCCGATCTCGCGCCATCGCATGTCAGAGAAGAGCGCGGGATCAACCTGCGCGGAAACCACGGAAGCTGCGGAGAAAAGCGAAGCGGCAACAATCAATGCGCGGGCGCAAGTATTCATCAGGATCTCCAGGGGATGGGGCCGCCAACAGCCTGGCTCAGTCCGGCGCAGGCGGAGGCACTTGACGATCAGGTTACAAGACTGAGGCCGGTGCTTGCAGCCGCTTCCTTCAGGATCCGGATAAGACCGATTTTGGCTCGATTTGCGCCCGTCGCCCATCCTTTTGTACCCCTGTAGAAGTTACCCGCGCGGGTAAAAACTACGCCCGCCGGGGTATGAAAATCCTTCCCGCCGATTGCGCCCGGAGAGATTTGGCATCCAGTTCTCTATCATTCCAAAGGATTTAGTTTTCCACTGCGCGTCGAAGGCATTTGGCACGGCCCGTGCACTAGGAGGGGTGAACAGTAGGCTCGGTCCCGCAGACTCCTGCGGAGCGGATTCGTAGACATAGCAAAGGAGCAAGTAATGAGTGCATTTGCAGCTCACCGATTGATTTCCGGCCGTCTGGCCGTTTTCGCCCTGGCATCCGCAATTGCGATTCCCGCAGGCGCCCAGCAAGCCCAGCCTGCGACCACCCAGAGCACCCCTTCCGCGACGGCGCAATCCCAGCAGACCGATCAAAGCACGACGGCGCAGCCGCAGCAGCAGCCCTCCCCCGATGTAAACAAACAGCGGCTGCAGAACAAGTCGCAGGAGGGGTTCTGGGGACGCGTTCAACCCTTCGCGCGCAAGAAGTGGGTGAAGAGGCAGACCGATCCCATCAATGACCGGCTCAACGAGCTGGATCAGTTGAACGCCAAGAATGCCAAGGACATCCAGGACGTGGACGCGCGGGCGCAGGCCGGCATCAAGCAGGCCCAGTCCACGGCGGACGCAGCCAACCAGGCAGCCACCCAGGCCGGCGCGCAGGCGCAGCAGGCCAACACCGTTGCGCAGGGCGCTTCGGGCCACGTGGACCAGATCAACGCCACAGTCAACGGCATTGACCAGTATCGCCAGATAAGCGAAATGGACATTCCGTTCAAAGGCGTCAACGCAGTCCTTTCCAAGGACGCCGAGGGACAGCTCGATCAGCTTGTCTCCAGCGTGAATGGCCATCAGGGCTACGTGATTGAAGTGGAAGCGCACGCGCCCGGACGCGGAGCAGTGGGCATCCAGAACTCCCAGCGGCTGGCCGAGGCGGTCGACCGTTATCTTGTGGAACACGACATTCCCGTCTACCGCGTGCATGCAGTGGCGCTGGGCAACGCTCCCATGGAGGCGAACAGCGCCTCAACGGATGCGAATGCCCAGGCAGGCGCAACCGGCGATCAGGACAACAAGCCGATGCGTTCCCGCACTGTGCACCTCCGGTTGATGGAAAACAGTTTGGCGGCCCAGGGCTCAGCACCACCCCAGGGAGCTGGGTCCTCGACAGGTGCGGAGCGGCCCTAAGCCGCTGCCACTCCCCCGAGGCACTTTCCGCGCCTTCGGCCCCCCCGCCGATGGCCGCCAAAAAAGCTCTCGTAACAGAGAGAACCAAGGCAACTTGGCCCCCGCCGAAAACGGGGGCCGATTTTTTTTGGATACGCAGGGACCAAGGGACCATGGGAGCACCTATGGTAGTTGGGCGAGGGTGCTTCGTTCCCGGATATTGACGTGTGTTGTCAAAAATGACTACACTACATGCCAGGTTTGGGCTGCAAGAACATGACCAGGCAGACGCGGCCAATCTCGTGGATCAAGGCCGCACGAAAAGAGTTCGAGAAGTTTCCTGCCGAAGCGCAGAAGATCTGCCTTACGGCGTTGACTGTCGCGGCAGAGGGCGCTTTGGCCGACGTTGCGAAACCCTTCAAGGGTCTGGGCTCCGGCGTTTTCGAAATCGCACTACCCTATCGCGGCAACGCATTTCGAGTTGTCTATGCGGTACAGATTGGCAATGAAATCTGGGTGATCCATGCTTTTCAAAAGAAATCGACGCACGGTATCAAGACGCCCCAGCGGGAAGTCGATACGGTTGCAAGCCGCCTGAAACAACTGAAGGAGATGCTGGGATGAAAAGGGAAGAGATCGAATTGGTGCGCGGAACCGGAAACGTCTTTCGCGATTTCAGCTACGCAGATGCCGATGCCCGGCAGTTGAAGGCCATCCTGGCGGCCGAGATCATCAAGATGCTCGACCGGAAGGAGTTGAGCGTGCGGGCCGCTCACGCGCAGACGGGTGTGGCCGCAGCCGATTTTTCACGCATCCGCAACGCCAATCTGAACCGCTTCACGGTCGACCGGCTCATGTCGATCATCAACCGCCTGGGATCGCGGATTCAGGTCGAGGTGAGCGTGCGCCCGGAAGGCCGGCGGCGTGCGGCCGTGGCATAAAATGCGCGGGAATGAAAAGATGCGCGGGTTAGGGCTCGCGGTCTCCCTGGCTTCAGAAGCGAGACTTGGGGCAACCGGGAAACTGCAGCTTTCAACTGGCCGCGCGCACCTCTTCGCGCACGATGCGGCGGAGCGTATCTTCCAGCTTAGGCGCCTTGCCATCGACATGCTGACGCAGGGCCTCGTTGATCAGGGTTTGATAGCCCTTATCGCCGCCCGAGGCGTCGGCTTGGCGCAGAAAATGATCCACCAGGTCCTCATCCAGCCGGATTGTGATGCGCGTCTTGCCGCGCGGCGCCGGCTCCGCTGCCGCAATCCGTCCCCGCTTGCCTTTGTTGAAATCGTATTTCCGCTTCATCGTGTGTACGGATTGTACATCGCTGGTGACTCGCGCGAAGAACAACCGCAGACCTTCGACTCCGGTCGCCGTGGCGTCCTTCGCTCAGAGGCTGTGACTAAATTGGGGTTTCGGCTTGCGATGCGGTGATGGTTGTTTTGCGGTGGATTGTGCTGAGCACGGCGGGCGGGTTGGGCCGCGGGGTAAATGCGGAGAGATAACCGGTGAGGTTGCGATCCTGGCCGGTTTTTGATGTTCTCCGGCGGTCT
>CAWBIG010000287.1:0-8535 GCA_963788435.1 uncultured Acidobacteriota bacterium
TTCGCATTTCGGATCGCCAGACGAACAAACGTGCAGGACATCCAGGCGTGAGTTCCAGGTTTGCGCGGCTTTCAGCGCGTAAGGGATCGCTGCGGTCGCCTCCAAAGAGAGATCGGTCGATAACAGCACTTTTGTCAATTGAAGGTGCTTGCTCGCCCCGAGCGACCACGGTCCCACGGTCAATACCGGGCACGTGGCACAACGGAAGATTTCATGCGCCACAGAGCCAAGCAATAACTTGGGAAGCCGTGATCGTCCTCGCGTTCCAACAACAAGTACATCAATTCCTTGATCTCGGATGAAGTTCTCAATTACATCTGAAACCTCGCCATCCAAGGTCCAGCAGCGGTAATTGATCTCATCCAGCCGGTGAGCGACGGTAAGATCGGCGATCAGGTTGCCGCAATCGCGCATTGCTAGGTCGCCGAGCTTATCCAGCACCTCGGGAGCCATTGCGAACTCGGACGGACGAACAAGGTGCAGGATGTGAAGCGTCGCTCCGAATTGCCGGGCAATGGCGAGTGAATGCTGAAGAGCACGGTCAGAGCAGGGGGAAAAATCGGTTGCAATCGCAATGTTCCTCACCTGCATCCAAGAGATGTTTGGCTCTGACATTTCAAATCTCCTCTGCGTAGAAATCTCCCAGGAGAAAACTGCTGACGGCGCACGCTCGAAAGCCGCGGACGAAATCGGCCCTCCAGCGCGAGCCGAAAATAGCTCAGGCCACCGAATGCAGCGTTTTCGAGACTTCCTCAACGGCGGACTTCAAGGCCTTCTGGAAGGCTTCGGCATTGGTAGTCAGTTCCTTCTCAAAGTCCTTGACAGCATGTTTGATTACGTTTGCGAGGGCCGCGCGCAATCTCGACTTGCCGACGACGACAAGAGTCGCCGTGTTGGCCTGAAGCGTTTCGCCGATGTGGTGGAGATCGGAGCGCGACATTCCCGACCAAAAATGGCCGATGAGCGATCCGGCGGCAACGCCGACAGCCAGCTCCCATACGAGGTACGGTGGGAAGAAGATGCCAACCAGCGCGCCAACCGCAAGGCCGCTTAGGGCGCCATATTCCGTCCCCGGTTCACTGGCGTGGATCGACACATGCCCGGCCGTGTCCTTGCTAACAACTGCCGCGTCATAGAGGTCGATGAGGCCGTCACGATTCATCCGCTTCACAGCCGCATAATCGGCTTTGGCGTCGTCGGGACTTGCATACGTCGCGACGTAAACCACAACAGGCTCGTTCTTCTTGTGCTGTTTCATGTTCCTTCGCTCCTTTGTTGGTTGTGGTCGCTTATCAGTATTCACTGCAGCGAACACACGGCTTCCAATTGCAGTCGCGTAGCCATTTTGCAAGCAACTCATAAGATTGGCTCGGTAGGGTCCAGTGCGTCGTTAATTCGCGGTGTTCTCGCAATCCCACGACAACTCTGGTGAAAGGACGAACACTGATCCGGCTTGCACTGTGACCAACTTGTGGATTCGCGATCTTTCGTTTCCGGTGGAGACGAGAATCGCACGCGAGTTGAATCACATCGCGTGTAAGGGGTCATCCTGCGTGGCGAGCGAGAGCATCAGGCGGGATATGCCGCTGAAAACCATGCAGATTCCGATCAGAGTGCCTACTTCGAGGGAATCGGTTGATGGCCAGATTGCCCAGATCAGAACTCCAATTGCCAAAACCAGAATCGCGGAAAGCGATAGCCACTCGGTACCAGTCAACGATTTCATTCGCCGGCACCGTGCAAGTTCCAGAATCGCTTCTGCCGAAAGGTAAACAACTAATCCAGCGCTCAAGATTGACAGGCTGGCAGACGACCGAGATACCAGGTATGCACCCCCAGCGCCATATCCCAACCCGGCAATCATTTCGTCGACCGTCGCGCTTCCCGCGGGTTCGAACCAGACGAACAGCAGATGTACGATGCTTGCGAAGATGAGGAGGCCACCCATAAGCGCTGTGGCCGCCACTCCCGAACTCAGCGGAAGAATGATCGCCACCAGTCCGATCACAATAAGCATCGCGCTCAGAGCCGCCAGCCAATGCTTGGTTCGCCTCGTACTTCGAAAGATCGATCTGGTGTTGATCACGTTCATTTCCGAAATGTGGATAGACTATCGAGACTTGCACGAGCAATCGGTTCACCGCTTCAAGAGACCTGGGCGCGGCCGATGAGTACCTTAAACCGCTAACGATTGGGCTGCCGCCGAGGATGTTTCCGATGGCCCACGATAAACCGGGTGTTTCTGTGCTGCAGTTGACAAACCGTTGCCTTGCTGGCAATACGGTGCGAAGCGTTGAATACCGGATTGTCCGGAATCGGCTTTGCAGCCGCGATCATTTCCTCCAGGCCGGCGATCCTCGATTCGAGGACGGAGCGTGCCCGTTGCCAACCCCCGGTTTGCATCAGAATTCGCAACCCTTGGCTAACCTCCATCTTCAAAACCGGAAAGTCGAAGACAGAGATCACTTCCGCGCCGCCGTTCGCCTTCGGGCTACGCCTCTTCGGTTTCGACATCGCTCCCACAATTCGGGAGCTGTCTTGGCAGAACTCGCGCTTACGGACCTCGTGATGAGCAGGCTTTCTCTCCTCGAGTTTCATCTTCCCTATCTTCATCGTCGCCCTCAGCGATTGGGCTCGATACCGCTTACCGTTCCTTCCCTGCAATGCAATCGCCACACGCAGACTATTGAAAGTCTTCACTCATGGGGGTCGTGCGGTCACGATTCCTTCGCAGATTCACGAAAGCGCCGACATTTGTTCTCAGATCGCGTGGCTATCGCTCTGCGCGTTTGCAGACACCGCGAAATTGCGGGGGAAACGCGAAACTCAAGGAACATCTGAGTGCATTTTCAACGGCTTTGAACATGGCACGTACGTTGCTTGTATACAGACGCGAGGAGGCCTGAAGTGGACAGCAAGCAGACTGTAGCTGCGACTGCGGAAGAGATCAGCTGGAGCGAGGTGGGATTCCGATTCCCGCCGAGATCGAACGGGAACAGGATATCGCGCGGAATCGGGTGGATCGATCCACCTCCTGGCATCGTGTTGGGCTTGCTTCGTTCGCAGACCGTTCCGGTCGTGGACGGCAGCCCAGGACGATCCGGCAGACAAGGAGATAGCAATGGATTTGGATACAAAAGCGGGAGAGGCTATTCCGAAGTTCGACGGCGGTGGACCAACTGAACCACCTTTTGAAGAACTCGCTGGCAAGGCGTCCGCCGAGAACAATGGAAACCCAAATCGACAAATGGTAACTCGTCCAAGTGTCGAATCCATGGCCGTAGCCAATCAACCCAAAGGAAGCAGAGATATTCTTGAGACCCGCGCGTTCGAAGCTTACGAGAGCGGCCCTCATTTGCGGCGCAACCTTGAAGAGTGGTTACAAACCGAAGCCGAGTTCCTCCACCCCCTCCACATCAGCCTGTCGAATTCGTCCGAAGAATTGAGTATTCGCGCGGAGATGCCGGGATACCGAGAGAAAGATCTGAGGATCGAAGTTGTGCCGGGCAGGGTGACTATTACCGGAAAGCGGGAGAAGAAGAACGGATTCAGAAGTGGGAGGACCACTTCAGCCGAACACCGGTCAGACGAAGTCGTTCGCGTGATTGATCTGCCGCAAGCGGCGAGTGTCGACAAGCTCAGAATTACGCTCAGGGAAGGAGTCCTGGAGATATATCTGACAAAAACAGGGCCGATCGAGCGTCTCCGCGACTAATCTGGGCCACGTTACCCAGGCGAAGGAGTCCGGGTGGCTCCAATGAGTGATTTAAGCACTTCACTTGAGGCGGAGAAGCAGTTCTAACCTGTGCGAATTGGGAGAACCTCGATGATCGGCGACCAGGATTTGCAAAAACATGTTCAGGAAGAACTCAGGTCGGATCCCGAACTCGCCTATGCCACAGACGTTCGAGTAGACGCATCGGGAGGCGACATTACGCTAAGCGGCAGCGTGGGCAGCTTCTTTGAGAGGTGGAAGGCCGAGAGCGCGGCGAAACGAGTCACCGGCGTCAGGAATGTGTATGTCGATCTCGAAATCGCGCTCGCGGATTCCACGCATCGATCCGATGCTGATCTCGCGCGCATGGCTGAAACGACGCTCCAATGGGCCGCCGGAGTTCCTTCCCACTGCATCAAGGTGACCGTAAACAGCGGCTGGCTGACATTGAGCGGCACCGTCGAGCACCAGTTTCAGAGAGAGAACGCCGAGCTGGCGCTACGCGGCCTTGTCGGTCTCAAGGGCGTCACGAATGCCATCGCCGTCAAACCGGTCGTGCCTTCGAATGAAATCCGGGAGAACATTGAGGCGGCCCTTAAACGCAGCGCTTTGCTCGACGCCAGCATGATCAGGGTAGATGTCAACCATGGGAGGGTGACCCTGTCCGGTAATGTGCATTCCTGGGCAGAACGCGAGGAGTCGGAGCGGATAGCCTGGGCAGCGCCTGGCGTTTCGGAAGTGAACGATCTGATTCAATTTGACTATGCAGCAAGCGAACCGGACTGACGGTCGCAGTCGTGCGCCGTACGGGTGGCCGGCCTGCCAATGACCGTGCCACCAGCCGCCGCAACCAGGAAAGCCGTTGAGTATGATTCCGCCGATCGCCACGATTCTGGGCTCAGACGCGATGTGGAGATGGATCCGCGGCCTGGGAGGGCCGGGGCTGATCTTGTTGGGTCTTGCCGATAACACTCCATTCATCTCCGCACCCCCGGGAAGCGTGGACGCCTGCGTGATCCTTCTCGCCGCGCGAAATCCTTCGTGGTGGGCCTACTTTGGCCTTATGGCCACGATTGGGGAGGTATTGGGAGAGTATGGCACGTACCGGCTAGCCGAGAAAGGGGGCAGGCAGACCCTGGAAAAGAAAGTGGGCCAGCGGCGCGCCAAGTCCATTTACAAGGGGTTCGAGCGGTTCGAAGGCACGACTGTGCTGGGCGGCGCTCTTCTCCCTCCGCCGTTTCCCTTCACATCCGTCGTGATGACCGCCGGAGTAATGCAATACCCGCGCAAGAAATTTGCGACGATGTTGATCCTTGGACGCGGCATCCGGTTTCTCGCCTGCGCCTGGCTGGGAAGGGCGTACGGATCGCAGATGATCGGCTTCTTCGCGCGTCATTACCAGACTTCCATGGATGTTCTGATTGGCCTCGGGATCTTGAGTGCGGCAGCAGCATCGGCATATTTCTTCTGGTATCGGCCTCGGCACCAAACGAAGAGAACCTGATCGAGCTGCAACCGGTCCTTATTCGGATATCGCCTCTGTCACTTCAGAGGATTACTGGCCGACAGACGGGGAAGCGCCTGCCGAGCCTGTCGCTCGAACCTGCCTCGTCGAGGGAAGCGCTGCAACGTCCCACCCGCCCCCGAGCGCCTTGATGAGTTGGACAGCCGCAATCATTCGCTGTTCACGAATCGTCACCAGTGATTGCTCATTGTTTAGCAGGACAAGTTGGGTGCCGATGACGTTCTGATAGGTATCGAGCCCGGCGTTATAACGTACGGCGGTCTCCACGAAATCTCGCCGGGATGCTTCCGTAGCTGCGCTCTGACGCTCAGTTTCCTCCTTCAGGATCCGCAGCGCCGCGAGGTTGTCTTCAACTTGTTGAAATGCAGTAAGCACGGTCTGCTGGTAATTAGCCACCCTGGCGTCATAGGTGGCGCGGTACTGTTGGACGGTTGCCCGGCGAAGCCCTGCGTCGAAGACAGTTTGGGCCGCGGCAGCGCCAACCGACCAGAAGCGGCTTGGCCAATTGAGCCACTGCGATGCTGAGGAACTTCCAAACCCGCCCTCCACGCTCAGCAGGACGGCCGGAAAATATGCGGCCTTTGCCACGCCGATCTGCGCGTTCGCCTGGGCCATCGACCGCTCCGCGGAGGCGATATCCGGGCGTCTCTGGATAAGTTCTGAGGGTATCCCCACCGGGATTTCTGGCGCGTCTGTGTCCCGGAAGCTCGTGGGTAGCGAAAAACTCGATGGAGACTGGCCGAGCAAAACAGCGATCGCATGCTCGTACTGGTTTCGCAGAATCTCCAGGTTGGAATCCTGGACCTCGGTGGCCTGAAGTTGAGCTTCCATCTGCGCCACAACCTCGTCGGAGATGAGACCCGCCTTGTATTCAGAGCGACTCAAATCCACCTCCGCCTGCTCAGCGGCCACCGCTGAATCCACCAGGCGTTTGAGATGGTCTTGCGCCCGAAGCTCGTAGTAATCCACGGCAAGTTCTGCCTCAACGCAAAGGCGGATGTTGTCCAAATCGGCTGCGCTTGCCTGCGCCGCGTATGAACTGATGCGTACGCTATTTCGAATACGTCCCCAGAAATCGGGCTCCCAGGAAGCATCGAACGGCAGGGAAAAGTCGTTGTACGTGTGAACGCTGACTCCGCCACCAGCTGAATTGATGGATTGCAGCGCACCAAACTGTGCCGAGGACGGAAGCGATCGCACAACGGCCGGATTCGCTGTCAGCACCGGAAAATACTGAGCCCGGGCCTGGCGAACGAGAGCCCGCGCAGCCGTAAAGTTGTCGGCGGCCCCGATAACCTGCCAGTTGGCGCTAATTGCCTGTTCTTCCAACTTGCTCAATTCGGGATCGTTGAAGGCGAGCCACCATTTTGTGGCATTCGCTGTATCGCTCGGCACCGCGGGCTGCCATGTCTGAGTCGCAGAATTGGCAGGCTTAGCGAGCTCCTTGAATGTCGGCGCGGTGGGCGGCGTGGGGGGTACATACCTGGGCCCCACCCCGCATCCGCAGGTCAGAAGGGTGATAGCCACAGCCGCCGACTTCGCAATAGTCGGTCCAAGTTGTCGCTCTCGCTCATTCGCTGATGTACACATCGACAAGTTCTCCAGGATAGACATTGAGGTTGGCTGGCTTGGCGAACGTGAAGATCACAGGAAGAACCCTGACGTCGACTCGTTCTTGCCGCTGGTTGGAGAGTTCGATCTTTGGAGAGACCAACGGCTGTACCCGAACGAACTGCAGGGGGAGCTTGAAACTCGATCCGCGTATAGACATCCGCGCCTGCATCTTGGAGCCCGGCGGCAGCCGGGAGACGAGGATCTCATCTACGTAACAACGCACATTGAGCCGGGCTGAATTTGAGCCGAGGGTCAACACCGGGTCCGAGCCCTGCGTGTACGCGTCATAAGCGCCCTGCGGCGAGGCATAGTTGCCAACGATCGTATTGATCGAGAGCACGATGCCATCCCGCGGAGCCCGCAAGGTGTACTTGCCGAGCAGCGCGCTTGCGGCGGCATGCACCTGTTCGAGCCCTTTAAGCTGCTTCTCCTGGTTCTGAATGTCGTAGGACCAGGCGCCGGCTTTCGTAAGCGCATATTGCTTTCTGGCCAGATCCAGATTCGCATTTGCAAGGTTCCTGGTGTTTGCCGCGCTGTCCAGTGCATCCTTGCTGACCGTTCGTGAGTCCATCTGGTATGCGCTGAGGGTCTTGTCATAGGTGTCTTGCGAGATCTTCAGTGCGGCCTCCGCCGAAGCCACCTGCGCCGCTGCAATATCGAGGGTTTCTCTTCTCGGCTGAGCCTTCAGTTCCTGCAACTGGGCGCTGGCCGCTTCAGCCTGCGAGGCCAGCTGCTCTGTTGTGGCGCGCTGTACCGAATCGTCAAGCTGAAGCAGCGGCTCACCGGCTTTCACCTCCTGGCCTTCGGAAACGAACACGTGTTTCACCGTTCCGGCAACCTCGGGATAAAGGTTGCTGTTCTCGCCACTTGTTTGCGCGCTTTCAACGATGCCTTCGGCGTAGATTGCTTTGTCATAGGGATTGGAAGCCGGATCGAATGCAGGCGAAAGGGGATGCGCTTTGATGCTGAAGAATGCGGCTGTTGCCACCCCCGCCAGGATGCCGGTAACTGAAGCGGCAAAGATGATTTTGTGCGTCATATCAGGTCCTTTCCTCTGGGTGTCGCAAGGCGGCCATCCTCCATTTGCACCACGCGGGTCGCAAAATCGTAGATCCTGCTGTCATGCGTGACCACAACAACGCAACGGTTTTCATTCAGAAGATTCTTGCGAACAAAACTCAGGATTGCGTTTCCCGTATCTCCATCCAACGAGGCGGTCGGCTCATCCATGATGAGGATGTCGGGTTCGCCGATGATCGCGCGGGCAATCGCGACGCGTTGCTGCTCTCCGCCGCTCAACTTGACCGGAGGAACATCGGCTCGGCCCTTCAAGCCCACAATCTCCAGGCAGCTTTCGGCCTCGCGAACTGACGTGTCCCAGTCTTTTCTGCGCAGGAAGAGAGGAACAGCCGCGTTCTCGGCCGTCGTCAGTCGAGGAAAAAGATGAAAATCCTGGAATACGAATCCGATTTTCTCGCGGCGGAAGTCGGCCAGCCGATCGGAATCCAGTTTCCAGATATCGATGCCTTCAACCTGAACGTCTCCTTCGTTCGGTTTCAGGATCCCGGAAAGAACGCTAAGCAAGGTTGTCTTTCCGCTGCCCGATGGGCCGACAATGTAAACCATTTCCCCGAAATACGCTTCGAAATCGACGCTCTTCAAAGCGAGGGTTCTGGCATCG
>CAWBIG010000288.1:0-4007 GCA_963788435.1 uncultured Acidobacteriota bacterium
TAATTCTCATTATTGGTGTTGTCGGGAATCGTGTACGGCGAGCCCGGCGCGGGCTTGATGCTCGTCGCCGTCACCGTGTAAACATACAATTTTCCGGTGGGCTCATCGATCGCGTACACGTGGTTGTTTTTGTCCCAGGTCAGCTGACTGAAATGGACGGACGAATTCGGCAGCGAGCTCGAAAGCGTGAGCGGCGACGCTCCATTGAAGTTGTAGATCTCGATGCCTGTTCCGGCTACTGCCAACTGCTTGCCCGAGGGCGACATGTTGATTTCCCCAACCGAAATCGACGGGGTCGGCATGTTCTGGTAGGTGTTGGTGGAGATAATGGATCCGTTCGACTGGATCGTGTAGCTGGCCAGTTGCGGCGCCGGCGTTGATGACGGCGCGAAGGCGTAGTACATCAGCGCTGCCAGATGATTGGTTGGGTCGGCCGCAACATTGAGAGGAAAGAAATTGCTGTCCTCGCTCGGGTTCGGCTTGGGGTCGGTTTCAGTGAAACTCCCATTCGTCATCATCGCGCCGGCGGATTCGCGCGTGAATGCCGAATACGAGTTTGCATAGACCTGGCTGTACACTCCGTACCCGAATGTGTCGCTCCCACTGATGGTGGAGATTCCGATCTGGAAGGGCGCGCCGTGATATCCCGACTCGTTCACCGCATCGCCGAGGAACGTCAGCTGGCCATTGGAGCCAATCTGGTACGACTGAACGGCGCTGCATGTGCCGTTGTCGTTTTCGTTGACCGGGTAAAGCAGAACGTAGAGAAATTTGCCCGTATGATCGAATAGCGCCCCGCCAAGGTTGGTCCCGCATTGCGAGCCGCCGTAGCTTTGCGTATCGATCTGGGAAACCTGCTTGCCTACGCCGCCGGTTGATTCGATCGGGTAAACATGCATGTCGTCGGTTCCCACGCTCACCAGGTAGGAGCCGTTGACGGCACCCATCTGGCCGGAGTCCGCAAACAGCGACCCTTTCACCTGGGTGAGCTGCCCGGTCGAAGATGCCGAAAATACATCGATTCCCTTGCTGGTTTGCACGTAAACATACGCCGCCGTTTGAGCGAATGCTGGTGCGGCGGACACCAACGCGATTGCCAACGTGAGTTTGCCTATGGCGGAAGGACGAAACAAAACGGCTCCGGCGCGCACCGCGGGCCAAGGGCTTGCGAGGAAGCTGCGGGTCATGGGGAAATCTCCTGATACGTGTGTCTAGAGTTGAAGGTTTAGTCTATCGAGGAGTGTGGCTGCGCCTACCCAGCCTAGGGTGATTCGATGCAGCCCGCGGCAAACGGCTGCTTCCGCCTGAAGCCTTTATTTCGGGCTCATGGGTCCGGGCTGATTCCGGTGTGCGCAAGTATTTCCTGCGTGGGAATGGGTTTCTATACTGGAACGGGCGAGGACTATGCGGTGGGTTCGCGGCGGGCGGCGTGGAGGGATTGCAGCGCGTAGACGGTGGTGTGCCGGCGCTGCATGGCGGCGATGCCTTCGGCTGCGGCTTGCGCGGCGGCAATCGTAGTGATGGTGGGGATGCGGGCCAGCACGGCGGCGCGGCGGATGGCTTTCTCGTCGAAGAAGGTGTCCTGGCCGCGCGGCGTGTTGACGATGAGCTGGATGCGCTCGCCCTTGATCAGGTCGACCACGTTGGGGCGGCCCTCCTTGACTTTGAAAACGGTATCGACGGCGAAGCCGAGGCCGGCCTCGAGCACGCGCGCGGTGCCCTCGGTGGCGACGATTTTGAAGCCTAGATCGACGTAGCGGCGGGCCAGCTCGACGGCCGCGGGCTTGTCGTGATCGTTGACGGAGAAGAAGACGGTGCCGCTGGTGGGCAGCAACTGTCCGGCGGAGAGCTGAGCCTTGGCAAAGGCTTCGCCAAAAGTGGAGGCTACGCCCATCACCTCGCCGGTGGATTTCATTTCCGGACCAAGCACTGTATCGACGCCGGCAAACTTGGACCAGGGAAATACGGGGGACTTGACGTAGAAGTGATCGCCAACTTCCAGGTCCTTACCGGAGGCGAGCTGCTCCGGCAGGAGCTCGCGGAGGGTGCGGCCGGTCATGAGGCGCGCGGCGACTTTGGCCAAAGGCAGGCCTGTGGCCTTGGAGACGTAAGGTACGGTGCGCGAGGCGCGAGGGTTTACTTCGATGACGAAGACATTGTCGCGGTCCTGGGCGTCGCGCTGGATGGCGAACTGGATGTTGACGAGGCCGACGACCTTGAGCTTGAGAGCGAGCTTGCGGGTGTAGGCGCGAATGACTTCGAGTGTCTCTTCACGAATGCTTACGGCGGGGAGAACGCATGAGGAGTCGCCGGAGTGGATGCCGGCCTCTTCAATGTGTTGCATAATGCCGGCAATGATCACGTCCTTTGAATCGCAGAGCGCGTCGACGTCGAGCTCGATGGCGCTTTCGAGGAAGTGATCGACGAGGACGGGGCGCTCCTGTGAGTATTCGACGGCCTCGCGCATGTAGGTGGCGACGGCGTGGGCATCGTACGCGATGACCATGGCGCGGCCGCCGAGGACGTAACTGGGGCGGACGAGGACGGGATAGCCGATGCGGCTGGCAACGGCGAGAGCTTCATCCACGCTGGTGGCGGTGCCGCCGGCGGGCTGGGGAATGTCGAGTTCCTCGAGCAGCTTGCCGAATTGCTTTCGGTCTTCAGCGAGATCGATGGACTCCGGCGAGGTGCCGATGATGGGGACGCCGGCAGCGCGCAGGCGCTGAGCGAGATTGAGCGGGGTCTGGCCGCCATATTGAACGATGACGCCGATGCTGGCGCCGCCGCTGGCTTCGTGGTTGTAGATGGCGAGCACATCTTCAAGGACGAGGGGCTCAAAGTAGAGGCGGTCGCTGGTGTCGTAATCGGTGGAGACGGTCTCAGGGTTGCAGTTGACCATGATGGTCTCATAGCCGTCGTCGCGCAGGGCGAAGGCGGCGTGGCAGCAGCAATAATCGAACTCGATTCCCTGCCCGATGCGGTTCGGCCCGGAGCCGAGGATGATGATTTTGGGCTTGTCTGTCGGCGGCGCTTCGTCCTCTTCGTCGTAGGTGGAGTAAAGATAGGGCGTCATGGATTCGAACTCGGCGGCGCAGGTATCGACGAGCTTGAATACTGGACGGATGCCGTGCTTTTCCCGCAGCTCGCGCACGCGCTGGGTGCCATCGTGACCTTCGAGCTTCCACTCAGTGGCGATGCGCTCGTCAGAGAGGCCGAGGCGCTTGAGGCGGCGTAACTGCTCGGCGGGAATCGCGTCGGGGGTGGTCTCGGCGATCTTCATCTGGTCCAGAGTGATCTCGCGGATCTGGAAGAGGAACCACGGATCCATCTGGGTGAGGCGGGCGACCTCGCGCACACTCATGCCGCGCTCAAAGGCGAAGCGGATGTAGCCGAGGCGCTCCGGCTTGGGCGTCACCAGCATCTGGGTGAGGCGGCGCGGCTCCAGGATTTCAGCGCCGGTGCGCTTGCCGGTTTCGAGGGCGCGCCAGGCCTTCATCAGCGATTCCTTGAAGGTGCGGCCGATCGCCATGACTTCGCCCACGGACTTCATCTGCGGGCCGAGGGTGTCGTCGGCGCCGGGGAATTTTTCAAACTGCCACTTGGGGATTTTGGTGACAACGTAATCGATCGTCGGCTCGAAACAAGCTGGCGTTTTGCGGGTGATGTCGTTGGGGATTTCGTCGAGGGTGTAGCCGACGGCGAGCTTGGCCGCGATTTTGGCAATGGGGAAACCGGTGGCTTTGGAAGCGAGGGCGGAGGAGCGGGAGACGCGTGGGTTCATTTCGATGACGGTCATGCGGCCGTCGGCGGGATTGACGGCAAATTGAACATTTGAACCGCCGGTTTCGACGCCGATCTCCCTCATGACTGCGATGGCGGCGTCGCGCATTTTCTGGTACTCGCGGTCGGTGAGGGTCTGCGCGGGGGCGACGGTGATGGAGTCGCCGGTGTGCACGCCCATAGGATCGAAATAGCAATACGTAACTGAACGCGGCGGCAAGAAGATT
>CAWBIG010000289.1:0-4112 GCA_963788435.1 uncultured Acidobacteriota bacterium
GGCATTCGCCGCGATGCCCGTATTGGCGCAGCAAGGCGCTCCCACGGGCAAGATCCACGGACAGGTCATTAACCCCACGGGCGCCCCGCAGACCACGGGTACGGTTACTGCCCAAGAGACTACGCGCGCGGCTTCCGGCCCCGGTCTGGCCGCGCAGACTCAGGACCAGGGTGTCTTCAAGCTGGACAGTAATGGCGAGTTTAGCGGCGACGTTCCCCCTGGAACCTACAAGCTGATTTACCGCGCTCCTGAGACCCCGCCGGACAAAGAGGTGGATCATTTGGAGAACGTGTTGGTGACCGCCGGCCAAACCACTGAGGCTAATATCGACATGTCGCGTGCGGATTATGTGAATAATCTCCCGGAAGACCAGAAGAAACAGCTTGAGGAGTTGAGAAAGCACAATGCCGAAGCGCTGAAGACCAACGAAGTAATCAAACATCTGAATTCCGATCTCAAGGCCGTATCCGATGACTTGCATGATGCCGACGGGGCCCAGGCTGCCGCAGAACAGCAGCTTGGCGCCGGCGCCACCAAGCAGGCAATCGACGCCAAGGTCGATGAGATCAAGACCGCCAAGTACTCGGATGCGGAAAGGTTGATGAGCCAGGACACGACAGCCAAGCCGGATGCCGCTATCCTTTGGGCGCGCCTCGGCCAGGCCCAGGACGGACTGAAAAAGTATTCCGATGCCGAGGCGTCGTTCAAGAAGGCACTTGATCTGGAGAATGCCTCAAAGAAGCCGCAGCCTGAAGTGCAAGGTCTTGCACAAAGCGGACTGGCGGAGGCGCTGGCGCGCGAGGGCAAGACGGATGATGCCACGGCCGCCTTCGATGCAGCCGCCAAGATCAACCCTCCGCAGGCCGAGTTCTATCTGAAGAACGAGACCGTGATCTTTTTCCAGCAGGGAAACGCCACCGCCCAGGTGGCATCTGCCGACAAGGCGATTGCCGCAGACACCAATCCGGACGATCCCAACCTGGCAGTGGTTTACTACCTCAAAGGCCAAGGACTGGTTGGCAACGCAACCATCGATCCCAAAACCAACAAGATTGTTCTGCCGCCTGGCTGCGCCGAAGCCTACCAGAAGTATCTGGAACTGGCGCCCAACGGCCCCTATTCCGCGGATGCCAAGGGTATTCTTGCCCAGGCCGGCCAAACGATCAGCACCTCCTATAAGGCCAGCAAGAAGAAGTAGCCGGTCGCCTTGCTCCCCACCCAAAGGGCGCCCAGAGGGACGCCCTTTGTATTTCGGCAGCTTAGATCGCACGGTCTCCAGATCATTTCGTCCCGGAGTCCCGGAACTTCCCCCGAGTGGCGCTTCTCCCATCTCCCTTAGAATGATCCCCATGCCCGCTCGCTTGCCCGGTTATACGGAAGCCGCCACGCTTATCGCCGAACGCGCGGCGCAGCTGGCCGAACTCAAGCCGCGCAGCGAACTGGCCGCCCTGAGCGCGTCGCTCGGCCGGGTCCTCGCCCTGCCGGTTCGTGCTGATCAAGATTTGCCCTCATTTCCGCGCTCCACCCGCGACGGCTTTGCTTGCCGCGTCGCTGAAGCGAATGCCCATGCCCCGCTTGCCGTCACCGGATCCAATCGCGCCGGAGATCCGCCTGCCGCCCCGCTGAAGCCCGGCGCGGCATGGGAAATCATGACCGGCGCGGCGGTTCCAGCCGGGGCGGATGCCGTGGTCATGCTGGAGCACGTGGAGCATGGGGATGGCAGAATTCGACTTTCCGCAGACCGCTCCGTTGAGCCCGGCGAGAACATCGTACAGGCCGGAGCCGAAGCGCGAGCCGGCGACGAATTGATCCCTGCGGGCACGCACCTCGGCCCATCCCACATCGCCGCGGCAGCAGCCTGCGGTTATGCCATGGTCAGCGTCTTTGCCCTGCCCCGTGTCGCCATTCTCACCACCGGCGACGAGCTTGTTGCCGTGGATGCATCGCCGGCGCCAGGCCAGATTCGCAACTCCAATGCATCCATGCTGGCCGCGCTGGTCGCACTGGCCGGTGGCGAGCCCTGGCTACTGCCTCCGGCCAAAGACGATGCGCAGCAGATCGAATCTGAGCTTCGTCACGCCCTCTCGGCCGAATTCCTGCTCATCTCCGGCGGCGTTTCCGCCGGCAAGTTCGATCTTGTCGAGCCAGCCCTTGACCGCCTGGGCACGCGCTTCCACTTCACCGGCGTGCGCATCCAACCCGGCAAGCCGCTCGTCTTTTGCGAAATCCCTCGCCCGCACTCGCCCGTGCTGCCCGCCTTCGGCCTGCCCGGCAATCCCATTTCGTCTGCGGCCACGTTCCTGCTCTTCGCGGCGCCTGTCCTGGCTGCACTGGCCGGCAACAACCGGAAACTCCCGCGGTTTCACCAGGCCACAGTCGCTCGCGACATCAAAGGCCGTCCCGATCTCACCCGCTTTGTCCCCGCTTCCTCCACTTTTGCGGAAGGCAAAACGCTCGTCACTCCGGTCGGCTCGCAAGGCTCAGGCGATCTCGCCGCCTTTGCCCGCGCCGACTGCTTCGTCATGATCCCTGAAGGGCTTGACCGCCTACCTGCCGGCTCGCCCGCCAGCATTCTGCGCATCTGAGGAGTCCCATGTCCCAAACGCCAAAGTTATCTCACTACGACGCCGCGGGCCACGCATCAATGGTCGACGTCAGCGAAAAGCGATCTGCGCGCCGCACCGCCGTCGCCTCGGCCTTCGTTGACCTCTCGCCCGCTGTCCTGGCCGCGTTACCTCAGAACCCCAAAGGCGATCCGCTCGAGGTCGCGCGCTTTGCCGGCATTCAGGCCGCCAAACGCACTGCCGAGCTCATCCCCATGTGCCATCCGCTCTCGCTCACCCACGTCGACGTCGAAGCGCGCATCGAGGGTACAGGCGTGCGCATCACCGCCACCGTCGCCACCGTTGGCCCAACCGGCGTCGAAATGGAAGCCCTGACCGCTGCCTCCGTTGCCGCTCTCACCGTTTACGACATGACCAAGGCCCTCGACAAAGCCATCGTCATCCGCAACATCCAGCTGGAATCGAAGACCGGCGGCAAGTCCGGCGACTACGCCCGCGAAGGCATGCGCGTCTGACCACTTTTCGCCTCGCTCCGAGCCGGAGTCTCAACTTCCCGGTATAATCAAGGAGCGTCGGAGAGATGGCCGAGTGGCTGAAGGCGGCGGTTTGCTAAACCGTTGTACGGTCAAAAGCTGTACCGGGGGTTCGAATCCCCCTCTCTCCGCCAGGATCTTATCGTACCTTGTTGATTCCATTGCCGATTCAACAATAAAACTAATGAATTGAAGCAAATAGCGCATATCAACCCTGCGCCATTCCGTACCGTTCTGTCCGCTCCATAACGCCCTCTAGGCCGGTTTTGTATGACCATGGCACAAATGTATGACCATGGCGCTTGCCTGTGCGGTTGTAGGGGTGGTGGGGTATTTGGTGAAAGCGTGCTTTGGGGGTATCCTGTCGTCTGGTAATTCCAGGCGCGGAAGCGACCTGGGCGCCAGGAGCGGAGACGCTCCCCTCGGCCAACACCGGGGCATAAGCGGACCGGATGGGCCTTCGGGCCCCCGTGAGTCGGCGCAATGCTGGCTGCGGCCGGGGGGTATTAGGGATGCGCCCGCCCATTGGGGATTCTGGCTAACCTGGCCGACCCCGCAAGGAACCATTCAGTGAACACAACAGTGGAGGCGGTCTCCCTAGACCTGGCGACCCGCATCGCGCGGATGCCGCACGCCATGCGCGTAGCAGAGTTCGCGCAACTCATCGGCATCGGACGGACCTGCGCATATCAGATGGTTGAACACAGCGAGCTGCCGTACTACCGGCTGCCGGGTGGTTCCATTCGCCTCGATCCAGCCAAGGTAGCGCAGTGGCTCAGAACGTGCGAGGTTGCAGGGCCAACGCCGAGTAGTGCGCATGAACTTCCGAAGGCAGCGTAGGCGCCGCCGACAGTGTACTGGGGCGCATCAGGAGGAACTCCATGAAATTGCCGAAGCCGACGATCTTCATATTTCGCCATTTCGCGCAGGACAGTGTCACAAATGGTACTTCCCCTGGATCTGGTCAGAGCTCTCACGTGATAGATGATGCTGCCCTCCCACCGGGAGTGCGGTC
>CAWBIG010000290.1:0-7343 GCA_963788435.1 uncultured Acidobacteriota bacterium
GAAAATGGTCGGACATGACCTGGTGATCGGTGGTGACCACGGCCGTTGTGGCCAGGACCAGCACCACGGGGCCGAACGCGTTCGATGTATTCAGGTGAATGGGACTGGTCCAGATGGCCTCCTGGTCCTTGAGGATGTTGCGGGGCGTGTTGCGCACTGTGGCAGCATCGGGGTCGGGCTTTTGCGGCTGGGGAGCATCGGGCAGGGTGGACTGCTGGCTCTGGCCAGGCTGCTGGCTCGAGCCAGATTGCTGGCATGGAGCGGCCAGGGGCAGGACGAGGGCTGCTGCCAGGAAGAGCGGGAGCGGGCGGAGAATTTTATTCATCGGCTAACTTGAATGTTAAAGGATTGGACTCGGGGTTCGCTTGCGAGTTGGTTGGTCTCGTTGATGCAGCGGAAGGGAACCGGGCAGGCGCGACCCGTAAGTGCGGCGCTAGCGCAACCGCCCCGAAATGCAGGTCCTTCGACTAGGGTCGCCTCGGCGACCTCCGCTGAGGATGACGGCGCCATTTTTGTTGCGAACATCAGAGACGGGACATTACTGGACGCTTCAACGGCCCTCGGCCAGGTAGGTGGCGACGTAGTCCAGGTAATTCTGGGCGTACTCGCGGATGAGTTTCTGGTCGGCGTCACCTAGCTCGCGGCGCTGCTTGCCGGGGACGCCGGCCCAGAGGGTGCGCGGCGGCACTATGGTGTGTTCGGGAAGGACGCAGCCGGCGGCGACGATAGAGCCCTCGCCGATGCGGCAATCGTTCAGGATGGTGACGCCCATGCCGATGAGGCAGCCGTCTTCGACCACGCAACCGTGCACGGTGGCATTGTGGCCGATGGTGACCCAGTCGCCCACGGTGACGGGGTAGAGATTGCGCTGGCCGTGGAGGACACTGCAATCCTGGACGTTAGAGTTCGACCCCACGCGGATGGAATGGACGTCGCCGCGCAGCACTGCGTTCATCCACACGGAGGAGTTTTCACCGAGCTCCACATCGCCCAGGATCTGGGCGGATGGGTCGACGTAACAGCTAGCGGGAATCCGGGGTGTGCGGCCCTGCCAGGTGCGGATCATGGCGGCAAAAACCTCCTCGGCAAGTGTAGATCAACCCGGCAACGGGCCACTGGGCGGGTTTCCCGTGATGCACATCACATTGTCCTGTGAAATCTGTAACCTGGGGTAAACTCCAGCTTGCGTTCCGAGAGGTTTGGCGCTACGCTCTGCCCAGCCACTCTTGTCGATTTGGGAGGGGGAGTTTGACTGGGGAAAGCCTCGATGTTTCCGAGGGGATGGAGGAATGTCGCTTACTTGACCGAAGGCCCAATGAATCCAGTATCATAGAGTAAGCCGGCCGGGCAGGTTTGGAGGTGGGAGTTTTTGGCTGAAGTTCGCGTACAGGAAGGCGAGCCGTTGGAAAACGCGCTGCGCCGATTCAAGCGGAAGGTTCAGCAGGAGGACATTATCAAGGAAGTAAAGCGTCACTCCTACTATCTGAAGCCGGGCGAGAAGAAGCGCGTAAAAGCTGCGCTGGCGCGCAAGCGCAACCGCAAAAAGGCGCGTAAAGAGCAGGATTAACCCGTGTTCCGGGGGACGGCGACGCGCCGTCCCCGGGGAGCCCAAACCCCACCGTCACCCTTCGAGGCCGAACTGTTGATTCTCCTGCGGCTGTTTTGAGAGTTAAACGTGCCGCGACTTTCATCGTCCTCGCAGCGTTTTGACCGCGCCGTCTTCGGCGGCGCTTAGAGCATTCTTGGTCTCCGCGGGTCGGAGACGCCAATTCGCCGCATATCTAACGCGGCCCGGGCCCTTGTTTTGGAAAGACGTACGAGGACAGGGAAACGGGACCGGCATGCTCCCCATCATTGGCCGATCGACTTTTCCCGCTTCGGGGAAGCCGGCCATGGAATTTACAGATCGCGTTCTCAAGTGTGTGGATTGCGGCGAGGAATTTGTTTTCACCGCGGGTGAACAACTTTTTTTTCACGATAAACAATTCAAGAACGATCCCAAGCGGTGCAAGCAGTGCAAAGCCAAGCGCGCCAACTCAGGTCCCCGCGTGCGGACGGAGACCCGAACGCGATGCTCGGCCTGCGACGAGGAGACTACGGTTCCGTTTCGTCCCACGCAGGGACGGCCGGTTCTGTGCCGCTCCTGCTTTCAGAAAGCGCCGAGCGCGCCTGCGGCTCCGCCAATGGCTACGCCAAGCCAGGACTGAACAGCAGGTCGCCACGAAAGCCTGAAGGCGAGCCGGCCTGACGCAACAGTGTGGCCAGTTGGGCCCAATGACGCTGGCCGTGGAAGAGGACGTGGCCGAGCGCCTTGCGTCGGCTGATGGTTCTTTTTTCCGGCGGCAGATTCGGCGCATCCAGGGTGTAGGGCGCGCTCCAGTCCTGGTGTGGATCCCCAAGCAGACGGCGGAAGTGGGCCATGGCCCGGAGGTGCAGATCGTAGAGCGCCTCCAGCGGCCCCTGCGCGATGGCTTCGCGCGGGGTTTCGGTTACGCCGGCCAGGCGTTCCGCCCAGCGCAGCTCCGCGCCCCAGACGTGGCGCACAAAGTCCTGGACGGTTTTGGCGCCGCCGATCCCGCCCGCGTCCAGCGCCAGCAGCTCGGGATGCGCCACCAGGTGCGCCTTCCACCAGCGGGAAGACTCGTCGTTCCAGGCCAGCAGTTCGTCCATGCTAATGCCAACGCTCATGCATTCCTCCTCAAGGCTTCGGATTGAGAGCGCGATGACCGATGTCGCGCCGGTAGTACATTCCTTCAAAGTGAATATCGGACATGGCCGCATAAGCGCGGCTCAAGGCCTGCATCAGGTTGTCGCCGATGGCGGTTACGCCCAGCACGCGTCCGCCGCTGGTGACGATCCGGCCGTCTTTGATCGCGGTGCCTGAATGAAAGACTTCAACGCCGGGAACGCGCGCGGCGGCGGCGAGGCCGGAGATGGGAAATCCGGTATTGTAGCTGCCGGGATAACCGGCCGAGCTGGCGATGACGCATGCCGACGCGCCCGGAGTCCAGCGCAGCTCGGTTTCAGAAAGCCTGCCGTCCACGCAGGCTTCCATCGCCTCCACCAGGTCGCTCTCCAGGCGCATAAGGATGGCCTGCGTCTCCGGATCGCCGAAGCGCGCATTGAATTCGAGCACCTGCGGGCCTTTGGCCGTGATCATGAGGCCGCAGTAAAGCACTCCTGCGAACGGCGTGTCCTCGTCGGCCATACCCTTGACCGTCGGCTGCGCAATGTGGTGCAGGATCCATTCGCGCATGCCGTCGTCAAGCAAGCTATCAGTGGAGTAGACGCCCATTCCGCCGGTGTTGGGGCCGGTGTCACCCTCGCCGATGCGCTTGTGGTCCTGCGCCGGAACCAGCGGGGCCACGTGCTTGCCGTCAGTGAGGCAGAGGAAGCTGACCTCCTCGCCGGTGAGGAATTCTTCAACCAGGACCTGCTGCTCTTTGGCGCCGAGCAGCGCGCCGGAGAACAGGCCGCCGGCGGCTTCAAGGGCGGTTTGGCGCGACTCGCAGATGAGGACGCCCTTGCCGGCGGCGAGGCCGTCGGCTTTGACCACGATGGGCGGATGGAACCGCTCGACGGCGGCCTCGAGCTCTTCGCGGTTGGTGCAGATGGCGTAGCCGGCGGTGGGAATGGCGTGACGCTGCAGGAAACGCTTGGCGAAGCCCTTGCTGGTTTCGAGCATGGCGGCTTCGCGCGTGGGGCCGAAGACGCGGAAGCCGCGGGCGGTGAGGGCGTCCACGATGCCGAGCGAAAGCGGCAGCTCCGGGCCCACGACGGTGAGGCCGGGCTGTTCGGCTTCGACGAGCGCGATCATGGATTCGAGCTGGCCCACGTTGACCGGAACGCAGTGCGCCAGTTCCGCCATGCCGCCATTGCCCGGGGCGCAGACCACCTCAGAGACGCGCGGACTGCGCCGGATGGCCCATGCGAGTGCGTGCTCGCGGCCGCCGGAACCAAGGATGAGAACCTTCATTGTGCTGCCTCAATGCGGGCTCGGTCCGTTGCCGATGCTCCGAAGGAGTATGGTCGGCAATGGAGCGGGGGAAAGTCAAACGGGCGATGCAGGGATCAGGGATCGGGGATTAGCGAATGGAGCCGAGGTTGGCGGACAGGGAGATGCTCGAACCTATACTTGTGCGTAGGAATCGCTGGAACTCATGGTTCAAACCCGCATCAAGCCGCACGCACAACAAGAGGCTGAGGCAGCGCACCGCGCCGGGCAGCAACGCGTCTTCCGGCGCAACCAGGCATTCGGGCTGCTGATTGTTGCCGCGGCAATCTTCGCATGGTGGTTGATTCATACGCGCCCGGGGTGGGTGTTGCCGGGCCGGGTGGTGGCATTGGTAACGCAATTCACAGTTCGCAGATCACATTTCACAGTGGTCGGTTTTCAGCAATGGGATTGAGCACGCCGCCGAGCTCCAACGCGCCGAACAGAGACCCTTTGGTCGTCATCCTGCTGGGGCCGACGGGCTGCGGCAAGACCGCGCTGTCGCTTGCGCTGGCCGAGAGCTTCGACGGCGAAATTGTCAGTTGCGACTCGGTGGCTGTGTACCGCGGCATGGACCTGGGCACGGCGAAGCCGACCAACGAGGAGCGCGCGCGGGTTCCGCATCATCTCATCGACGTGGCCGAGCCCAACGAGCCGTTCACCGCCGGCGCTTACAGCCGCATGGCCCGCGCTGCGCTGCGCTCGATTGCCGCGCGTCAACGGCTGCCCATTGTTACCGGGGGTACAGGGCTCTACCTGCGCGCGCTGACGGAAGGCCTGTTTGCCGGCCCGGAGCGCCGGGTTGATTTGCGGGCCGGGTTGCGGCGCAGCGCAGCGCGGCTCGGAAGCGCATGGCTGCATCGCGTGCTCACGCGCCTTGACCCGGCCAGCGCCGCGCGCATTCACGCCAACGACACGCCCAAGCTGATCCGCGCCATCGAAGTGTGCCTGGAGGCGCGGCGGCCCATGTCAGAGGTGCTGGCCAATTCAGCCGAGGCGCGCAACCCGCTTGCCGGATTCCGGCTCTTGCGCATCGGGATGAATCCGCCGCGCGAGGCGCTGTACGACCGCCTGAACCGCCGCTGTGCCGAAATGTTCGCTGCCGGCCTCGTGGAGGAAACGCGGGCATTGCTCGCCTGCTACGGCGCGGTCAAAGCGCTTGACGCGCTCGGCTACCGGCAGGCGATGGCCATTCTGCTTGAGGGCCTGAGCGAAAAAGCGGCCATCGCAGCCGCGCAGCAGGGGCACCGCAACTATGCCAAGCGGCAGATGACGTGGTTCAGGCGCGAGCCGGAGGTCCACTGGATTGAAGACTTCGGCGATGCGCCGGAGGCCCTCCGCACTGCGGTGGATTTCGTCAGCCGGGTGCTCGCGTAAAACTTAGCGAGGCGCGATCTGAGCGGCAGGAGAATCCGGAGTCGGCGTGAGATCGACCACTTTGTAGCCAGCCGGTATCTCAAAAAGTGTGGGCGACGGCTCTTCGCGCTGAATGGAGAGAATCGACACCGTCTGCGTGCCACCGCGCGGGTCCGTGTGCGTCTCCAGCAGGTTCATGTGCAGTTCGTCGGAGTACCAGAACTCGTCGGTGATGGTAACCGGTTTTCCCGTGCCGCTGGAGCGGCCCCGAATGGTGCGGGTGATGCGCGTTCCGTGAGTTGGCATGCCGTTCAGCGTGGTCGTGCCCAGATCCTCAGCCACCGCGTTGGGGCCGGCCGCGTGATTTACCGGCAGTGGAATCACGCGCTGTTGGGCGATGTGAGTGAACGGGTTCATCACCGTGCTGATGCGCGTGGTGGGATCGAAGACGTGCGCGGAGAGCAGCGGCGGCATGCCCTGCGATCCCTCCGGCACCAAGGCATGCCGTTCATTGCGAATGCGCCCGTTTGCGTCCCGGGCGATGAGTGCCTGGCTCAAGCGGGTTTGCGTGGTGCCGTCCTCGACAGCCATCTTGCTTTCAATGATGACTGTGGCAGTGAAGGGCACGCCGGGAATGGGCGTGACGAACACGCCTGGCACGATGGAAAAGGGCCCGGGATAGAGCGGCGGCTGCTCGCGAACCTGCTGGGCAGGCAGCGCACAGGCTCCCGCGGCAAGGATGAGAAGGAAATGGGGCAGGCGGATTGGGAAGAAAAGGCGCATGGCGGACCTCCACGCGAGGCCAGAGTAGCACAAAACCGGAATCCGCCGCGTTAGACCTCAGGCATCGCATCGAGGGCATCGCTCAAGATCACTTCCACGGGCAAACCCGGCCCTCGACGCCATGCGATCCCCATCCATTAAACTGAACCGTGGCAAGCGGCGCGCGGCCCTCACTGGCGGCGCCGGAACGGAGTATTCCATTGGCGGACACAATTTATGACGTAGCCATTCTAGGCAGCGGTCCCGCGGGCTACACCGCGGCCATTCGCGGCGGACAGCTTGGCCTCAAGGTCGCGCTCATCGAGTGCGATTCCGTGCTTGGCGGCACCTGCCTGCACGTGGGCTGCATCCCTACCAAGGCGCTGCTGTTCAACGCCGAAATCTGGGACCACCTGAAGCACGCGGCAGACTATGGAATCGCCGGCATCGGCACTCCGCAGCTGAATTGGGCGGCAGTGCAGGAACGCAAGACCACCATCGTGAACAGGCACACCAAGGGACTCGATTTCCTGATGAAGAAGAACAAGGTAACGGTGGTGCGAGGGTTCGGGCGACTGACGGGCGCAGCGAAGGATGGTATTCACACGGTCGATCTTGAATCCGGCACTGGCGAGCATGCCGAGCTCAAGGCCAGGAACGTGATTGTCGCCACCGGCTCGTTTGCGCGCACGCTGTTCGATCAGAAACCCGATGACCGCATCCTCACCAATATCGAGATTCTTTCGCTGGCCGAGCCGCCCAAGTCGCTGATCGTCATCGGCGCGGGCGCGGTGGGCGTGGAGTTCAGCTCGATTTTCCGCAGCTTCGGATCGGAGGTAACGATCGTCGAGTTTTTGCCGCGCGCCGTGCCCGTCGAAGACGAGGACATCTCGAAAGAGCTGACGCGCCTGTTCAAGAAGCGCGGCATCGACGTGAACACATCCTGCACGGTTACGAAGATTGAGAAGACGCAAGCCGGCGTGAAGGTTACGTGGATCACTGCCGCAGGAAAAACCGCGGAGAAGGAAGCGGAGAAGGTCCTGGTCGGGGTAGGGCGCGGGCCGCGCACTACGGGCATCGGGATCGAGAAGACGAAGATCGAGCTCGACCGCGGCTTTGTGAAAGTGGACGAGGCGCAGCAGACCGCGGAGCCCGGCATTTACGCCATCGGCGATATTGTGGCCGGCCTGCCGCAGCTGGCGCACGTGGGCGCGATGAGCGGGATCGTGGC
>CAWBIG010000291.1:0-35708 GCA_963788435.1 uncultured Acidobacteriota bacterium
GCTGTGCTCATCTACTCGTTCAGTTGCATATCCTACTGGGACCCGACCTGCCCCACGCGGCCATGGCGCCTCGCGGGATGGATCCGCGAGACGCGATTTTGTGCGTCAACAGGGAGTTGGAAAAGTTGGGCATGGGAGAGTTCGCAATTCCTGAGGACCTGCCGCTCTGACGACTGCCTTGTAGCGCCGGCCTCCCGGCCCCGGGGTCCCCAGGGAGAGGTCTTCGTTGCGGGGGTGGTGATCGGCTGTCGTGTGGACCTCCCGGTCCACGCTCTCCGCTTCAGACCGGTTTCTCGACGGCCAGGACCGGCTCCTCTTCGCTGGCCCGTCGCCGCCGGGCGATCCAGATAAGAAGCACCGTGCCTGCGATGACGCTGCCGGCGCTGGCCAGTTGTGCGTTGGACAAACCCCATAGAACCTTTGGGTTGCGGCGCAAAAACTCAACCAGAAAGCGAGCTGTGCCGGTGAGGATCAGGTATTCGCCTAGAATGGTCCCGGCAGGCCGATGCTTGCGCCCTCGGATCCAGAGCCAGAGTCCGATCGCCAAGCCGCCGGTCAGCTCGTAAAGCGGCGTGGGATGCACGCGCACATAAATCGGGTCAATGCCGTGCGGGAAAGACATGCCCCAGGGCAATTTGGTGGGGATGCCGTAGCAGCCATCGCCCGACAGGAAGCAGCCGATGCGGCCCAGGCCGTAGCCGATCGCGGCAGCGGGAGCAGCCAGATCGAGCGTGCGCAGGGCCCCGATTTTGGCGCGCAAGCCCTGCACAATCAGCGCTGTGATGCCGAACACGAGGCCGCCGAACCAGGCAAACCCGCCGGTATCCCATAGCACCCGCCAACCTTCTGCCCGAAATTCCGAGGGCGTATCCAGCACGTGCCAGAGCTTGGCGCCCACAATACCGGCAATAACGGTAATGGCTACCATGCCAACTGCGTCGGCCGAGATCTTGAACCGGTGGAAGTTTCGGTCCATGACCAGCCCGGCCGCAACCGCGGCCACCCAGAGCATGAGGCCAAACGTGGGAATGTCCCGGTGGAAGGAGCCGAGGCTCAAGTGAAGATAGGGATACATCGCAACTCTCAGTATAGACACGAATGAGGGGTCAAACTACCCGAAGGCCTGCAGCGTTTTTTTACCCAAGCAGAGTCGCGCCGGGCGGCTATTCAGGCGATACTGTCCCCATGGCGTCAACAATTCAGCAGGGATTGCAGGTTCTGTACACGCGGGAGCAGATTGCCACGAGGGTAGCGGAAATGGGCGCGGATATCGCGCGCGACCTCAATGGTGAAAAGCTTGTGATGGTGGGTGTGCTCAAGGGGGCGGCGCCGTTCCTCGCGGATCTAGCGCGGGCCGTGCAGATCGATGCGACCTTCGATTTCGTGGCCGTTTCCAGCTACGGTAAAGGGCAGCGCACCTCCGGCGCGGTCAAGCTGATCAAGGACCTGGACGAGAGCGTTGAAGGCAAGAACGTGTTGATTGTGGAGGACATCCTCGACACGGGGCTGACGCTGTCCTACCTGCGCAAGCTCATCCTGCAGCAGCGTCCCAAGTCACTGCGGATCGCGGCGCTTCTGGACAAGCCGTCACGGCGAATCGAGAAGATCGACGCCGATTATGTTGGCTTCTCCATACCAAATTTATTCGTAATCGGCTACGGAATGGATTATGCGGAGCGGTACCGGAATCTGCCCGATATCTGCCTGATGACGCCGGACCATCCCGAGTAAACAGCCATGGAAGAAACTCGAGAACTGATTGCGGGAGCGTATCGCGACTTCAACGCGCGCCACATCGACGCGGTGCTTGCCCGCATGCAGGCTGACGTAGCCTGGCCGAACGGGTGGGAAGGCGGCTATGTGCATGGGCATGAGCAAGTTCGCGACTACTGGACACGTCAGTGGGCGGTGCTCGATCCGCATGTGGATCCCGTTGAAATCAGGACGGAGGCGGACGGCCGGGTCAAGGTGATTGTTCACCAGGTGGTGCACGACCGCGAAGGCAATTTGCTGGCGGATACCATGGTCCGGCACGTTTACAGCCTGCGTGACGGGCTGATCGAGCGGATGGAGATCGAACCGGCGGATTGACATTGGAGAAACGTATCGTTCACAGCCATTGCGGCGTCCAATGGGACAGCGCTTTTGTGGGATGGTCACTGCCGCGAAAGTCGGTCTATACTCGGTTCCCGGAAATGACCCTCGGTTAAGGTTCGAGCAACACCGGGATAGTGAGAAGGAGTCAACGCAATGGCGGCACCGACCCCCGTTCCAGAGGTCGATCTGGAGTTTGACCACGGGACCTGGGATGCAGCGGCATTTGCCGCAAATACTCTGGCGTGCTGGCAATCGCTGGCCCTGGTTATTGACCACACGCTGCTGAGACCCGACGCCACGCGGGATGAGGTAGAGAACCTTTGCGAGGAGGCGGCCCGCTACCGGTTTGCCTGCGCAATTGTGAACCCGATGTGGGTGCCGACCGCGGTTTCAGTGCTGGCGGGAACCGGAATCCCGGTAGGGGTGGTGATCGGATTCCCGCTGGGAGCAGCGCTGGATTCCACGCTGCGGCAGGAAGCAGCGGCGCTGACGCGGCTGGGCGCAAAAGAGCTGGAGATGGTGATCCCGGTGGGCCAATTGAAGAGCGGAAATCACCAAGCGGTGCGACGGAGCATCCACACCACGGCAACCGTGGCGCATCATCACGGAGCCATTCTGACGGTGATCCTGGAGACATGCCTGCTGAGTGTTGAGGAGAAGCTGCGCGGCGCGGAGATCGCCATCCAGGCGGGCGCCGACTACCTTCAAACGTCAACCGGGCTTTGCGCGGGCGGGGCCACGGCGGTGGATGTCGCCATGCTGCGCGGTGTGGCCGGCGGGCGCTGCGGCCTGAAGGCGAGCGGAAACGTCCGCACGCTGGGGGATGCGCGCGCCATGCTGGAGGCGGGAGCCAGCCGGGTGAGCCCTACGGCAAGCCTGGCGATTTTCCGGGAGATGGGAGCGGAGTAAAGAACAGGGAGTAGGTAGAAGGGAGTAGGGAGTAGGAACCAAATGGCGACTGCTTCAGATACTTGCCTCCTCCTTGGCCGAGGCGCTGCATTTTCCGCTCTCTGTACCGTGCCCTTTGTTCTTTGATTTTTACTCCCTATTCCCTACTCCGTTCTCCCATCTCCCTGCTCCCTGCATTTATCATTGCCATTCGACCCTCCCATGACACGGCGTCCGACAAACGAGCATGAGTACGAGGGGGACTATCGTCCCTCCGCGGGCGTGCATCTGGATCCGCTGAACGTGCGCGTGGAGCCGGCCGATCTGGCGTACCTGGTACAGCTCACCGACGCATTGAACACCACGCTCGATCTGCAAACACTGCTGGTCCGCACCTCCGAGCTGGTGCGCGCGATTCTTCCCTACCGCATCTTCGCCATCCTGTTGCTGAACGACCGCACTCACGAGCTGCGCATACGTTTCCAGATCGGACACACGCCGGAAACGGAGCGTAAGACAATTCCCATCGGCAAAGGGGTGGTGGGACAAGTGGCGTTGACGCGGCAGCCGGTGCTGCTGAACGACGTGGCCACGGAGCCGGCTTACATTGCGGCTAATCCCGATGTGTGCTCGGAGCTGACAGTGCCGCTGATCGCGAAAAACCGCCTGATCGGCGTGCTCGATATCGAGAGCGAACAGCCCAACTACTTCCGCGAGGAGCACCTGCATCTGCTCACGCTGACGGCGTCGCGCATCGCGCAGGCAATTGAGAACGCGCGGCTGTACGCGCGCGTGTCGCGGCAGGCGCAAACACTGACGGTGTTGAACGAGATTGCCGCGGAGCTGACTTCGATCCTCCAGCTCGATCCGCTGCTGGAGCGGATCGGGCAGCTTCTGCGGCGCCTCATCGACTTCCAGATGTTCACCGTGATGCTGCTGGACGAGAAAGGCGAGATCCTGGTCACGCGCTACGCGTGGCGATTCGGCTACGCGCACGCGCCGCGCCGGCGTTTCCCCGTCAACAGCGGGCTGGTCGGGGCCGCTGTGCGCGAATGGCGCGTGATCAACGTGCCCGACGTGCAGAAGGATCCGCGATACCTGGAGATGAACCCGGAGACGCGCTCGGAGCTGATTGTGCCTTTGTTTTACAAGGGGCGCGTGATTGGGGTGTTGGATCTGGAACACACGCGCGCAAGTTTCTTCAACGAAGAGCACGAGCGCATTCTGACCACCCTCGCGGCGCAGATTGCCGTCGCGATTGAAAATGCGCGGTTATATCAGGCGGTCAGCCGGCAGGAAAAGCAACTGGAGCGGGATATCGCCATGGCGCGCGAGGTGCAGCTCAGGCTTTTGCCTCAGTCGCCGCCGGTGCACGCCAATGCGGATCTGGCAGTGCGGTTTTTGCCCGCGCGGACGATCGGGGGCGACCTGTATGACTTCCTGGAATACGGACCGGACGAAAGCGCCATCGTGCTGGGCGACGTAAGCGGCAAGGCTGCGCCCGCGGCGCTGTTCGCGGCCCTGGTGAGCGGAATTATGCACTCGGCGGCCAGCCCAGCAGCTGGAGCCCGGCAAGATGCTGTCCACGCTGAACGATGCATTACAGGTGCGCAAGCTCGAATCTCAATACGTAGTCATGTTGTTCGCGCTGTGGAACGACCAGACGCGCACTCTGACGGTGGCCAATTCCGGCGCGGTGCAACCGATTCTATGCCGCGATGGACAATCGACCGTTGTTCACGCAGAGGGCTTTCCCCTGGGCATGTTCCCTGATGTGGCCTATGACGAGCTGACCCTGGCCACGCAGCCGGGCGACACTGTGGTGTTTGTGTCCGACGGCATCCTGGATGCGGACAACGCAGAGGATGAAATGTACGGCGAAGAGCGTCTGGGCGTTGTGCTTTGCGGCCATCGCGACCGCTCGGCCGCTGAAATTGCGGAAGCCATCCTGAACGATGTATCACGGTTCCAGGGCGGGCGCGACCGGTTCGACGACGAAACCATCATCGTGCTGCGAGTGCGGTAAGGCACGGAGTAGCGAAAAGGGAGTAGGGAGTGGAAGGCGCGAGTCACCACAACTTACGATCCTCCCTGGATCTCCCTTCGGCATTTTCGGCAGGAGACGACTCGACGCGGTCACTTCGATCGATGCTAACTGCTGTCTACTCTCTGTTCCCTACTCCCTATTCCCTGCTTGCTACACTCAAGCTATCCCCGCTCGCGGAGTTCGCTTGCACACTTCGACTGAAGAACGAGTTATTCGTCCGGCGCGCAACATCCTGGGCAGCCTGCGCCTGCCTGGCGACAAGTCCATCAGCCATCGCTACGGCATGCTGGCCGCGTTTGCGGAAGGCACGTCAACATTCACCAACTTCTCTACGGGCGCGGATTGCGCCTCGACTCTGAGTTGCATGGAGGCATTGGGCGCGCGCGTCAACAGGCTGGAGAACGGTGCGGTGGAAGTGACGGGCGTCGGCGGTCAAGCGATCCCAGCGAACGAGCCGCTCGACTGCGGCAACTCCGGCTCGACCATGCGCATGATTTCGGGCCTGCTGGCGGCGCAGGAGGGAAAATTTACGCTCATCGGCGACGAGTCGCTATCGCGCCGGCCCATGGAACGAATCCGCAAACCGCTTGCGGAGATGGGCGCGCGCATCGCGCTGACGGATGGGCACGCGCCGGTGATGATTGAAGGCACAACCCTGAAGCCCATCGACTACACCACCCCTGTGCCGAGCGCGCAGGTGAAGACGTGTGTGCTGCTGGCCGGCTTGCAAACACCGGGCACGACGACGGTGCGCGAAGCCGTGCGCACCCGCGATCACAGCGAGCTGGCGCTGCGGGCCTTTGGCGCGGAGGTTCTGCGCAGCGGCGATTCTGTTTCCATTGCCGGACCGCAAAAGCTGCATGCGATTGAGGCGGCGATTCCCGGCGACATCTCTTCGGCGGCATTCTTCTTCTGCGCCGCCGCGCTGTTTCCAGGCTCGTCGCTGGTGCTCGATTCCATCGGACTGAATCCCACGCGCGCGGCCCTGCTCGATGTGCTGACCGCTCTGGGCGTGCACATCGCGGTGCTGAACCTGGAAGAAAAACATGCCGAGTTGGTGGGCACGGTAAATGTATCGGCTCCCGCTGCCGGGCTGCGTTCCACCGCGATCACAGGGCCACTGGCGGCGCAACTCATCGACGAGCTGCCGGTGCTGGCGGCGATTGGCCCGTATACCTCGGGCGGAATTCGCATCCGCGACGCCAAGGAATTGCGAGTGAAAGAATCGGACCGCATCGCGCTGGTGGCGCGGAACCTGCGCGCGATGGGCGCGGAGGTGGAGGAGTTTGAGGATGGCCTGGATGTGCCCGGCGGACAGAAGCTGCATGGCGCCACCATCGACTCCGGCGGCGATCATCGCATCGCCATGGCCTTCAGTGTGGCCGCGCTGAAGGCCGAGGGCGAAACGCTGATCAGGGGAGCGGAATCAGCGGCGATCAGCTTTCCTGAGTTTTTCGACCTGCTGGATCAGGTAGCGGAGAGATAAGTTCACAGTTCGTAGTTCACAGTGTTGGTGCGTTCTATGGGCGGCCTTCAACTGTGAACTGCGAACTGTGAACTCGAGAATGGTTACGGCCCCATGTCCGCCGGCAGGCATGGATTGTAGCCGAGCGAGCTGTTGGACACCGGGGTGGGCGGCGTAGGCGGCGTGGCCCACGGCTTGTTGGTGAAGTCGAAAAAGTCCAGCAGGTTCGGCTGGGCCGCGTCGCGGGCGGTGAGGTGCGCGGAGCTGGAGATGAACCGGTTCTCCACGAACTTGATCACAGCGGTGTGATCCATGGGAATGTGCGAAACGTAGTGCTTGCGGATAAACGGCGAGACCACGAAGTTGGGCAAGCGGAAGCCAAGCTGCGCTGCGAATCCCTGTTCAGCCGGAGCATCGGTGCTCTTGGCGCCGGGGTCCGTCGATTTCAGATCGCAGTGCAAAGTCGGCGTTCCGCCGCTGGGGACGCAAGGGTTGTAGCTGTCCGGATTGACGGCTATCGACGAAATATCCGGAATGCTTCCCAGCGAGGAATCCGTGAAGTCGTTGGAGTGGCCCGGCACCGGCGGCACGTGATCGTAAGGGCCGCCGCCCTCGTCGTAGCTGAAGAAGAACACCGAGCTCGACCACGATGGGCTGGTCATCAGCGTGTTGATGATCTTGGCCACCGCGGTCTGACCCACCAGGACCGACGCCGCGGAACCCGGATGTTCGTCGTTCACGCCGCTTCCGGACTCGATGAATGAGAATGCAGGAAGGGTGTTGTTCTGCGCGTCGGTGTAGTACTGCGAAAGCGGCGCGATGTGATTGGGATCGACGCAGTAGTAATTGGAGGTGTCGCCCCAGACGGACGAGGGCATCAGGCCCGAGGGGCACGCCGCGTGGCTGGGGTTGGATTTGATGAAGTTCGTAGAGTAGCTGAGCGATTCGAACGTAGTGTCAGGAAGATTACCGCTGCCGGTTCCGCATTCATTGCCGCCCAGGCATCCACCGTTGGTCACGGTGAAGTAAATCTTCCAGGAAACTCCCGCATTCTGCAGTTCCTCAAAGATGTTGTTGATGCTGAGCTGGCCCAATTTGTCGACACCTGGAGGTTCCGTCAGTCCCTGTGTGGTGCCTCCGGTAAAGGTTGCGATGCGATTGGGAATGCTCTCTGAGGAAACGGGTGAGAACCACCGATCCGACACCGCGAATTGCGATGCCATGTAGTAGTAGTAGTTCAGGAAGTCCTGGTCGTAATAGCCCATGGCGCGCTCGCCCGTCGTGTCGGTGTACGCGCCGGAGCAGGAACCGGAGGAAGCGCAATACTTGGCGAATCCCTCCGCCGTATGTACGTATCCATCCATGTTGATGGGGCGGGTGGCGGCGAAGTTGTAGCGATTTACATCTCCGTAGCTAGGCAGCCAGTCGGAAGAGTCGTCGTCAATGCAGGTTGATCGGAACTTGTACAGGTAGTACTTGGTGCCTTCGTCGTCCAGGTTGTAGATGGAATTCAGCTTGTCGTCTATGCCGTCGACGTCGTAAGTGTTGCCGTCGCTGCCCACGTCCCAGCCGTTGGCATGGCGGTAAGGATTGAGCATGCCGAAGTAGTCGTCGAAGGTGTGGTTCTCCTGCAGCATGAAGATGACGTGCTGGATCAAGTTCACGCCGGCGCCCGAGATACCGACGGTCACCGTCGTTTCTGCCGATTCCGTCGTTCCGGCCGCATTGCTTGCCTCAGCAGTGTAAGTCGTGGTTTCAGTCGGAGTCACCGTCACCGTGCCTCCGGTTGATGCAAGCGTGTAGGAACTCCCGTCAGTTCCGGTCACCGTCACCTTGGTGGCATTGGCCGCGGTCACGGTCAGCGTGTCGGAACTGCCCGCGCTGATCGAGCTGTTCTGCGCCGCGATCGACACTGTGGGATTTGCTGCGCCAACGGTGATCGTCACCTCGGCCGTTGTGCTGCCGTGCGAGTTGGTCGCTGTCGCCGTATAGGTGGTGGTGGAAGTTGGATCTACCGAAATGGTTCCTCCTTTGTCGGACACGGAATACGAGGTGCTGTTGGATCCCGTTACCTTCACGGATCCAGCTTTCGAGGCGGTCACGGTCAGCGTGTCGGACTGACCGGAGGAAATGCTGCTCGAACTGGCAGTGATGGTGACGACGGGATCGGAACTCGAACTCGATGTGACCGTAACCGTGGTTTGCGCCGATGCTGTGGTGCCGGAGGAACTCGTAGCCAATGCCGTGTAAGTCGTAGTCGACGACGGCGTTATAGTTATGCTGCCCCCGGAGCCGGTCAGGCTGTATTTCGACCCGTCGGATCCTGTGACGCTGATCGACGCCGCGTTGGAGGCGGTAACGGTCAATGTGTCAGACGATCCTGGGCTTATAGAGCTGGACTTGGCCGCGATGGAGACCGTGGGATTCGTCGTTCCGGAGCCCACGGTGATCGTGGTTTCGGCCGTCGCGCTGCCACTCGAGTTGGTCGCCGTTGCCGTGTAGGTGGTGGTGGAAGTCGGCATCACCGTGATGGTTCCGCCGGAGTAAGGCAGAGTATAAGAGGTGCCGTTGGACCCCGTCACTTTAATTGAGGCGGCACTGGTTTCCTTCACCGTCAAGGTGTCGGATTGTCCTGCTGAAATGGTGCTTGAACTTGCTGTAATGGAAACGGTTGGATCGGACGCTGCTGCGCTGCTGGCGAATAAGGATATCGCAAGGAACCCGGAGAGGGGAACCAGGGATCGGAGACTCTTCATAGGGCCTGCCTTTTAGTGATTTATGGGATTGCTTGGGAACGATCCGGAGGAATTGGCCGGATTGATTCTCCAACTCCGATGCAGGCCACCTGCGGATGGGTTGGCGCGCAGTATGAAATGTTTCTTACAAGAGCCGGATGAGCCTTCACGGCCTCCCAGAACTGTACCACCAAACTAATTGTCGGAAGAGAGTGTTCCATTTGAGACGGACGCGCTCAATTGAAGAAAACGGTCGAGGACGACGGACCTTGCCGCTACAGCTCCGCTGCCCACTCGATCATGGCGAGTGTGAGCAGCAGCACGCGCCGCAGTCCCAGTTCCCGATCCCTGGGCTCGTACCACTCGGCCATCGTATGAGCGCCGCCTCCCTCGCCTCCCGCGCCCACTGAAAGCGCAGGAATCCCCAGGGAGATGGGAATGTTTGCGTCGGTCGAACCCAGCCGCATGCCCAATGGCAGGCCCAGGTGGCGATCCACCGCCCGCAGCGCGTCCAGGATGGGCGAATCTGCGGAAAGTTGCGCCGCTGGCCGATTGCCGATGGTGGCAATGGAGAATTTGAGCAGCCCGCGCGACCGGGCGGCGGGAGTGGCGCGAGCATTCCATTGGGCCACCGAATCCTCGACCGCGCGATGCAGCGCCACTTCAAGCCGCACCAGCTCATCCGTGCTGGTGGAACGCGTATCGATGGTGGCGGCCGCGCTCTCGGGAATCGAGTTGACGCTCGTTCCCCCATGAATGGTGCCGACATTCAGCACCGTGCGCGGTTCCTCCGGGAGCGGAATTGCGGACAGCTCAGCCAGCGACGAAGCCAGCGCGGTGATGGGATTTGGCGTGCCCGCATCGGTAAAGCTGTGCCCGCCGGGTCCGATGATTGTCACCTGGTAACGCCGGCTTCCCAGAGCCTGCGTCACCGCGGAATCCGCGCCGGCGCCGTCCAGCACAATATGGGCCACGATGCGACCGGCCAGCCCGCTCCGGCTGTAAAGATGCCGCATTCCGCGCAGGTCGCCTTCCCCCTCCTCGCCTACATTGCCGACGAAAAGCAACGCCGCGGGTAAATCGATCTTCGACTGCACCATGGCGTGCGCCAGCGCCAATAATCCCACCACCCCGGCCGCATTGTCGCAGGCTCCGGGAGCTTCCAGCCGGTCACGGCCGTCCACCGTGCGCACCAGCGGCCGCAGCGGTGTGTCGGCGGGAAACACCGTGTCCAGATGGGCTGAGAGCACAACCACTCCCCCGGTGCTGTCCGGGTCCAACCGCGGACAAGGCAAAAACGCGAGCACGTTGCCGGCTTCGTCGGTCTCAATTCCGTCGAGCCCCGCAGCCTGAAACCGGTCCGCCAGCCACTGGGAGCGAGCCCGCTCCCCAAACGGCGGCGCGGGGATGGTACACAGCTCTTTCTGCCATTCCAGCAGCACGCGCTCATTGGCGTGCAGCCACGCAAACGCCGCATGAACAGTGCGCCTGGAGACCAGCGTGGTAATGCGAGAAAAAGCTGCGGAGCGCGACGAAAGCACCATAATTGCCCATCCCAGCCTAGCAGGATGCGGTCGTGAGCGTACCTGTTGCGCGCCCACCGGCGCCAACGTTCTTCTTTAGCTGGGCACCGAGTGCTCGCTTTTGTGGCGGCTCTTGTGCCTTTTTTTGGCCGAATACATGCCGCTGTCGGCCGCACTCAGCAACTCATCGTGGGTTTCGCCATCCATCGGATAGATCGCAATCCCGAAGCTGGCTGAGCCGCGCAGGGAATGTCCTTCCGCCGAAATAGGCGAGTGGAAACAGCTCTTTAGCCTTCGAGCGATCTCGTCCACCTCAGCCCGGCTGCGCACGTTGGGAACAATCGCCGCAAACTCGTCGCCGCCCAGCCGCGCCAGCAAATCGCCGGGGCGAAGCTGATGTTTCAAGCGGTTGACGATCTGCTGCAGGTACATATCGCCCGCCTGGTGCCCATAACGATCGTTCACCTGCTTGAAATCGTCCAGATCGATGTAAATGAGCGCGAAGACGGAGGCCTCTTCCCGGGCCTTGGTGATCCGCTCCTTGAGATACAGGTTCAGCGAGAAACGGTTGTGCACGCCGGTCAATGCGTCGAATTCGGAGCGGTAAGTCAGATCGGAATAAAGACGGTGGGTTTCAATGGCCACCGTGGCCAGCCGGGCGCCCATCTGGATGGCCTGGTACTGGCGCCGGTCCGCGCGCGAACCGTGATACAGCGCGACAAAAATGGTGCCCAGCAGCGCTCCTCCCTGCCCCGATAGCGGCTGCGACACTACAAGCAGCGAAGCCGTGTTCTCGGGTTGCTTGCCCAGTCGAGCGCCGCCGACAATTTCAAACCAGCAATCGGCGCCCAGCGCCGAAGACATCATCTCGGCAATCTGTTCCAGGATCTCCGCCAGCGGCCGCGAAGTGCTGATGCTTTCCAGGATGCCGCTGCGGCGCTGTTCCAGTTGCGCCATCGATTCGGCTTGCCGGTACACCTTGCGCTCCTGGGACCATCCATAGCCCACGGCCATTATGGCGATCACCAGCAACACGCTGGCGAGGATCAGCAGGTTGCGGGTGCTGAAAAGCGGCGGCCCGGATGCCCGCTGCACATCCGCGACCGAGCGCAGAAGAATCTGAAATGGAACCATGCCCGGAGGGTTGATCGTATTCAGATCGGCAATCGTGCAGATTCCCGTCACTCGCACCGTCGATCCCGGCGAAAAGCTCGGCAGCGGAGGCCGTTCCGCGCCCTCGGAGCGATTGAGAATCGCCGAGAACAAGTGCCCGCCGGAGTCCAGCACGAATTCGTCCTGAAAGGGCTCGCGGACCGCCGTCACCACCTTGCCCTCAATCGAAACCAGGTCGTTCTGATGGCCCACCGGCTGATTGTCGCTCCAATAGGCCAGCTGGTCCCAACTGGCGACTACCGGATTCATCACCCCACGCACATGCTCGTCTGTAATCTCGCCGTCATCGAGCGTGAGGATACGGTCGTGCTCATCCGGAAATCCTGTGGCGTAGGCCCTGTCACCGACGGTGAGCGGCGCTCGGGTGTGGGTTACCACCCACAGGCTCTCTTTCCCGTCCTGCAACACCGCGGCGTTCCCCGGCTGGTAATACGTGATCGTTCCCTGCACTCGCACGCGGGGCGAGGAATCATTCACCCGGTAGTGCTCCAGAATCTGGCCCATTGGCGTAAGCGGCAGCGCCAAAGGCTCTCCCGCGCTCCGATCGAGAACCTGAATATCCTCAAGTCCGCTCACATAGAGCACCACGCCGGTAACCTGCATTTTGTCGTTGAACTTACCGGCCACCACGCCCGTGACTTCGACATCCGCATCCAGAAGGCGCTTCAGCTCTGCCTCGTCTGCAGTGTCGAGATTGACCTCAAAGCGCCCGCCGCCCGTAACCAGTTGCATGCGCGAGGTGGTCACCGGTGCGCCTGGCGTTAAAAACAAATCCGCGGACCGAACCCGTCCACGCACGCTAACCAGACGGCAGTCGAGCGCGCCCGTGATCATCTCCGCAAACGTCGCCGGCAATGGGTTCGGCCGGACACCGTGGTACAGCAGCTTCATACTGTCCGCAACCACGATGGGCCGGTAGCTGTTTTGCGTCCGTCCTTTCACCAGGACGCGATCGCCTGGCTGAAACGCTCCGGACGCTTCTACGAAGACTGCCGCATTTCCATCCTGCACGAACTGGAGTCTCTCCGCGCCGCGGGAATAGACCACGGTACCGTTGAACTCCGCTGGAACCGAGTGGCTGGCCTGCTCGTTGCTGAGCGCGGCCACGCCCGCCAGGGTGCTGACGGTACTCGGCGTAGCCGCGTGGCCAGCCAGGGCCACGCCGGACAACACCACAAATAGCGTGCGGTTCACTTGCCGTCTCCCCCACAAACAAGCGCCCGCCCAGGCGCACCCAACGGCGCCCCTGATTCGGAGTCGTTCCAATTTCATCAGCTCGTTTATCGCCCCCAGTGCGCGGCGGTGGATGGGTCTGTCGGAACACGCTCACGGTACCACTTCGTGGGGATGCGCGAAATCCCTCTAAATGGGCATCGTCATGAATTGAGATGACTTTAGGCATATTCCACAGATTGGAGGAAAAGCCCGCGCGCTGGTGCCGTTGGTCCCGCCGCAGCCCGCGCCCGCGCCGCCAGGATGCCGGGAAGGTCGCTCGCCTTGCCGTAGCCGCGTCCCACGTCCAGCATCGTTCCCACCAGGTTCCTCACCATGTGGTGCAGGAAGCCGTTGCCGCGCACCCGATAGACCAGCAAGGTTCCCTCATCAACCTGCCGTTTCTCCCAGCCCGATGCGAACACGGTGCGAATGGCCGGCAAGGGGACAGCGTCGTTACCGGATGCCTCCCGCGCCGTTCCGTCCGGATCGGTGGCTGCAAAGCTGAGGAAATCCTGCGTGCCCACAAAATGCCCGGCTGCTTCATTCAGCCGCTCCAGCTCCAGCGGCCAGGGGTAGGCGTACACATACCGCGCCAGGAACGGCGGGCAAAGGGTCTCGCCTCCGGTGGCTTTTTCCAGAAACACGCGATACTCGTAGGTTTTGGCCAGGGCTGAGTGCCGGGCATGGAACCCCTCCGGCGCTTCCTCTGCGCGCAGTACGCGGATGGCCGCCGGCAGGGTTCGGTTCAGCGCCCGCCGCAGGCTGGCGGCGGGAATGGGCGCGTCCAGCCCAAAGCTGGCCACCTGCCCCAGGGCATGCACGCCGGCATCGGTGCGCCCCGAGCCTTGCGGTAGCGGCCGTTCGCCCGTTATCCGGCCCAGGGCCGCCTGCAACTCACCCTGAATCGTCGGCTCACCGGGCTGGATCTGCCAGCCACTGTAATCGGTGCCGTCATAGGCCAAGGTCAGCTTCCAATTCCGCATTGCGCTCGTCCCTAATCCTGACTCACTCCGGATATGCCCGGTGTAACTGGTTCAGAACAGGGTACTCGACTGATCCGGATCACAGAAACTGCGCCTGTCCTTGGGATATACTCAGGTTTCTGTATGCTTTCGATCTGCTTTGGCGCCGAACGCGGAACCGAATCCGTCCGGACCTCGTAAGGAAGGGTATGCAGTCCTGAAACGCTTCCTTGAGCGCCTGCGGTCGCGCATGGAATTGAGGATTATTTGCGTCCGGCACTGCTCTCCGGGCGTCTCAATGAACGGCAACCCACATGCCTCAACAGATTGCGGAGAGGAATCATGCATTTCTACCATACAGGTGTGTCTGAGCGCCCGGCTAAGTCCCTGCGCTCCCGCCAGGCGGGCATGCGGCTGCGCGCGGCCGCGTCGGTCATGCTGGCACTGGCTACGTGCCTCCCTTCGGGGTATTCGCAACAGGCTGCGCCCAATCCGCCCAAAAGCTCAAACACGTCCACGCTACCGGCGGCGCCTGCCGTCACGCCCACTGAGCCGTTCAGTCTGCGGGCCACGGAGCGTGACTTCTCCAAGCCCTACGCCGGCTTGCTGGGCTTGCCTTGGAAGCCTTACATGCCCACCCACGAGGCGCCGGCCAGCTTTGCCAACTCCGTCCGCCTTGAAAACCTGGTCAAGGACGGCAAAATCTACCTCAGCCTTTCCGACGCGCTGGCTCTGGCCCTCGAAAATAACTACGACATCGCCATCGCCCGCTATAACCTCGACATCGCCGACACCGACATCCTGCGCTCCAAGGCCGGCTCAAGCCTCAACGGCGTCAATACCGGCATCATTTCCAACACTCTCGGCGGCGCGTCGTCCACGCTTACCGGCGGCGGCGGTCCTGGCGGCACCACCGTCGGTTCCGGTGGCGCAGCATCCGGCACCGCGGGCATCGTGCTCACCACCAACGGCGCCGGCCCTCTGCCCGAGACCATCGATCCAACCGTCACCGGCACCATTCAGCTGGAACGCGCCAAGCAGCCCCAAACCAACCTGCTGTTTTCCGGCGGCAAATCGGCTCTGAGTACCAACACGGACCAATACAATTTCACTTACAACGAGGGCTTTGTGACCGGCACCTCCCTCCAGGTCGGCTTCAACAACAGCCGCGTCACTTCTGACAACCCTTTCAACTCCTACAGCCCACAGCTCACTTCCTCGTTCAAGGCCACCATCACCCAGAACCTGCTTCAGGGCTTCGGCATCTTCATCAACAAGCGCTTTATGTACCAGGCGCTGAACAATCGCCGCATTACCGATTCCAGCTTCCGCCAGCAGATTCTTTACACGGTCAATCAGGTGGAGAACATCTACTGGGGCCTGGTCGGCGCCTATGACAACGTGCAGGCCAAGGAGAGGGCTCTGACCCAGAGCACACAACTCCTCGGCGACACCCAGAAACAGCTCCAGATCGGCACCATGGCGCCGCTGGACGTGGTCAACGCGCAGCAGACAGTGGCCACCGACAAGCAAACTCTCGTCAGCTCGCAAAACGACCTCAAGTACCAGCAGATGATCATGAAGCAGGCCATCGCGCGCAACCTGAACGATCCTGCGCTGGAATCTGCTGACATCGTTCCCACCGATCGGGTGAGCCTGGAAGAGCTGCCCGAGGAGTCGGAGCCCGTCGACGATTTGGTGAAGACCGCCTTCCAACAGCGGCCCGAGCTGGAACAAGCCGTTCTCGCCCTCAAGAACGACGAGATCGGCCTGAAGGGCGCCAAAAACGGCCTCCTGCCAACATTCAACGTATTCGGTTTTTACAGCGCCAACGCCCTGGGCGGCGCGCAGAGCCCCAATTGCATTAACTTCTTCACTAGCGGCCCCTGCACACCCAACACGTATCCAACTGTCGGCTACGGCGACGTCCTGAATAACCTTGTCAACTCCACCGGCCCGGACAAGGCCGCGGGCTTCACCCTGAACATCCCGATTCGCAACCGCGTGGCCCAGGCGGAACAGGCTCGATCGCTTTTGGAGTACCGCCAGGCCGAGCTGCAACTGGAGCAGCGCTACACCCAGATCCGCATGCAGGTGGTGAACGCACAGTTCGCCATCACCAACGACCGCGCCCAGGTCCTCGCTTCTCGCGCAGCGCAGAATTACGCGCAGCAGAGCCTCGACGACGAGGAGAAGAAGCTCCACCTCGGCGCCTCGACGACCGCCAACGTGCTCTCGCAGGAGCGCAGCCTGGCCATCGCCGACTACAACATGATCAACGCGGAGAATGCGTACGCCAAGGATCGCGCGGGCCTCTACCAGATTCTGGCTACGACCCTGCAGCACTACGGCATTAACCTCGGCGACGCGGCTTCAGGCGTCATCCAGTCTGTCCCCGCCGTTCCCGGCCTCCATCCGGCAACGGATACGAACTCTGCGCCCGCCACGCCCGCGCCTGCACAGCAATGAAGTGAGTGGTCAGTGGTCAGGGATCAGTGCTTGTATCGCTGACCACTGACCACTGATCCCTGACCACTGCAATCATGAAACTCCGCGCCTATCTCCTCATGCTCCTTACCGTCGCCGTGTGGGGATCGACGTTCGTGCTCATCAAGTCGGCCCTGGCCGATGCGTCCCCTGCCGCCTTTAACCTGGCGCGCATGACGCTCGCCTTCCTGGTGCTCGCCGTCGCCTATCACCGTTCCTGGCGCGGCATCCGCCCGTGGCACATCGCCGCCGGCGCGCTCGTTGGACTCTGCCTCGCCACCGGTTATCAATTCCAGACCATCGGCCTGGTTTACACTACGCCGTCGAAGTCCGCCTTCATCACCGGACTCGTCGTTGTGCTCGTGCCGCTGCTCTCATCCATCCCCGGTGTGCGCCCTCCCGGCGGCCGCGCACCGCGCTGGAACGCGTTCGTCGGCGCCGCGCTTGCCTTCCTCGGTATCCTCTTCCTCACCGCGCCCGCCAGCGCCGGTGCGTCGCTGCTGCCCGATCTCTCCTCCATCAACATCGGCGACATCCTCACCCTCGGCTGCGCCGTGGGGTTCGCTTTCCACTGCCTTGCCCTGGCCCACATCTCGCCGCGTCTCGATTTCCGTCCGCTGGCGCTGCTCCAGGTGGGGTGGTGCGCGGTCTTCATGGCCCTCAGCCTGCGCCTCATTGGGCGCCCCCACATCCTGTGGACTCCGCGCATCTTCATCGCCCTGGCCATCGCAGCTGTCCTTGCCACTGCCGCAGCTTTTTCCGTCCAGAGCTGGGCGCAGTCGATTCTGCCACCCACGCACACGGCCCTCATCCTCACCATGGAGCCGGTCTTCGCCTGGATCACTTCGTTTCTCGTTCTCGGCGAGCGCCTCGGCCTCCGCCCTGCCGGAGGCGCCGTGCTCATCCTCACCGGCATCGCACTTACTGAGCTCATCCGCCCACCCCAGCACGTCCCCACCGCGCACGAAGCATAAAACGTAAGTCAGGATTGGAGGCGGCTTGCAGGCGAACAGCTTGTCAAGATTGAAGAATGTTCCACGTGGAACGTTCTGTAATTAACTTGTTTATCATGAGCATAAATGTAAATCATTAACAGATTTTAAACATTGTTTTTCGGTGATTCATGTCACATATTGGTGATATTCGCGGGAGCTTAAGATTCAGCATCGCCGTCTGCTCTAGTCGCTCCGCACAAAGATGGAAAGGCCCGCCGTTTCAGGCGGGCCCCGGTGAAAGCCATTTGGGAACCAAAAGCGACTATACGCTGAAGGATGAGCCGCAGCCGCAGGTTGACTTCACCTGGGGGTTCTCAAATTTGAAGCCAGCTGCTTCCAGAGTCTCAACATAATCCACCGTGCACCCATTCAGGTACATCAGGCTGGTGGCATCGATAAAGACTTTCAAGTCATCGAAATTGAAGACTTTGTCCATCATGCCGCTTTGGTTCTCGAACGCCATGGAGTACTGGAAACCGGAGCAGCCTCCGCCCACGACGCCGATGCGCAGGCCAGCCGGCAGAGGATCCTGGGTGGCCATGATTTCGCGGACTTTGGTGATAGCCGTCGGGGTCAGGGTAAGGGGGGCCTTCTTTGTCTCAGTGGCGGGTACGGCTGCTGCTGTGGTGGCCATAAGTTCTCCGGAAATTGAAATCGTCTCTATCAACTCTACCGGTCCGGCGGGGCAGACACAAGGCCCAATTGGCCGGACCGGTCTATTGGATGCATCCCCGCGTGTGAAGGTTCAGAATGAGGTATCCGGCGAGGCCGAAGACCTCATCCCGAAATCTGACTTCCGTGGCATGAAAATGGCTGTGATTTCTGTCACCAAACCTGTAACACGAAAGAGCTATGATGGTTGACCGTACGGCCCCTCTACTCACGAGACCGCGGAATTCCCCTCAACGGACCCGCCGGTATCTGGGACCGAAGTTCACGGAGGTGTTGTATGACCTTTGTTCCTATGATGTGGTCGGTGTGGGGCGCCCTGGTGGTGATCCTCGCCGCAATCTGGGTTTACCGCAGCCGGCTGGAGCGAGATGAAGAGGACCAGATATTCCTCGACGACTCGTTTGCGCGGGAACAAGCCGTGCAGGCGGCCATCGTTGCGAAAGTGGAAAAGGTTCAGCCGGTCCTTCGCGGAGCGATGATTGTCGTGGCCATGGCAACGGTGTTCGTCGTCGGCTACTACATCTACGACATCTTCTTCAACCAATTGCGATAGGGAAGCGTAGCGGCCCAGATGTGCCGGACCGCGATTCCCGCTTGTGAAGTAGTGAAGAAGTGAAGCGGCGAAGTCCGTCACTTTTTCACTCATTTACTAGTGTGGTGTCCCAGAACTTCGTCGCATCCGCGAGCACCCGAACAGCAGGTCCTTCGACTGCGTTTGCCGCAAAAAACGCGGCAAACTCCGCTCAGGATGACGGCAGCGTTTTTGTTGGGAACCTCAGGGACGGGACACTAGATCCCTGTTCGAGCTTCTCGACTGCCCTCAGACTGCGGAAGCGACGTGCCACCCTTACCCTACTCCACCTCCGGTTTGGCGCGGTAGCCGTCGCGGTATTGGAGTTCGTACTTGAGCGCGTGATGCTTCTCGTCCTGAAAGCGGAGGGGCTTGCCTTCGTCGTCGACGAGCTCAACGCGGAGCTTGCGGTAGGTGCCGTCCTGCTTGGCATCGCTGGGGTGATAGATGAGCTCATATTTTGAGCGGATGTTCTTGTTGATCTCGCCGACGTCGTCAGGCAGCTCGGCAACAAAGCGAGGCGCGTAGAAGGAGCCTCCAGTCATGCTGGCGAAGGTCTTCATCTGGTTGTCGGCCTGGAGGTAGTCAAGGTCGCGCATCTGCTGGTTAAATCCCGGACCGCCTTCGGTCATGGCGCGGAGGGCTCCGCCGGTGGAAAGGGAGTAGATGGTGATGTCAGGCGTGTTCTTCACCTTCTTCAGGATCTGGTCCAGAGTGAGCCTGGAAAAGGTATCGCGGCCCGAGGCGATGAGGATGATGTACTTGCGGCCCTGAATACGGCTGAGACGGTCTTCCGCTTCATAAAGAGCGTCGAAAAGGTTCTTCTCAGAGAAGCCCGGAATCCTCATGGTTTGGATGGCGTCGTAGATCTGGCGCTTGTCCTGGGTGAAATCGGTGATGATGTGGGTGCGCATGTCAAAGGTCATCAGCGCCGCATAATCCTGAGGGCGAAGCTGCTGCGCGAACGCCCATGCCGCATTCACCATGTCCATGTTGAAAATCCAGGAGGGGCTGTTCATGCCCATGCCGCCGGAGAACTCGCACAGGATAAGGACAGTGATGGGGGCCTCAACGCGCTTGAATCCGATCACTTTCTGTTCCACGCCGTCTTCGTAGACGCGGAAGTTATCCGGCTTGAGGCCAGGGACGAATTGGCCTGTTTTCTGCAGCAGGACACCTACATCCAGAGTGACTTCAGGAACTTCGATTTTAAGAGAGTAATTGGGCGCGCCCTCAGGATTCTTGAACGTTGGCTGGGCCGGAGCGGGTGGCGGCGGCGCTTCGTCCGGCTCCTTCTTCTTGGGGATTGCCATGGGGCCCAGGTCGCCGGCGGGACCACCCGCCGCAGGAGCAGTCTGAGACGGCTGGGCGGGCGGTTGCTGGGCCGGCGTCTGTTGTGGCTGAGCCGGTGTCTGCTGTTGCTGCTGCGACTGGTCCGGAGCGGGGTTCTGGGCACGGCAATGCGGCGCAACGGCCAGGGCGGCAAGAACCAAGATGGCAAGGGGAATGGAGGACGTGCGCGATGGAAATGCGAATCTGACGTCGTAGGACATGAATACCTCTGTGCATCAACAGCATACGGGATAGGGTGCGCTAAATACAGGCCGGTTACGGCTCTATTCTGGAATCGATGAAGCCAGTTTGCAGGCCCGCCCGAAAATCGCAGGGGCGCGGGGCCGGTTTACAGTTATAGACGTGGGAATACGCTGGAAGGAAACCCGGAAGTGCCTTGTTGCGGCTGCGCTTGTGGCCGCAGCGTTCGTTCCAATCAACTTAAGTTCGCAGACGGCGGGGGAGATCGCATCCGCCGGTCCACCGCCCTCCACGGGCGGGTTTTTTCCGTTGAGTGAAGTACACCGGGGACTTATGGGCACGGCGTGGACGGTGTTCCAGGGGACCAAGCCGGAGGCGATGCAGGTGGAAATCCTGGGAGTGCTGCGGGATGCGCGCGGGCCGGGACACGACATGATCCTAGCGCAACTGCACGGAGCCAAGCCCGAATACACGGGCGTGGTGGCGGGGATGAGCGGAAGTCCGGTGTACATCGGCAACAAACTGCTGGGCAGCCTGTCGTACCGGATCGGGCAATTCAGCAAAGAGCCGATTGCGGGGATTACGCCGATTGCGCAGATGCTTGAGGTCAGAGACCTAGCCACCCCAGCGAGCACAGACCGCTCGCCGGGGGCCCCGGCAGGGACCGAGGGACCTAGGGACCAAGAAAGCAAGGGATCCGGGACCTGGGATCCGGGACCTGGGATCCGGGAACAGAAAAACAGGGATCAGGGATCAGGACGAGGGTCGGACACTTTGTTTCAGGCCATGGAAACGCCACTGGTGATGACGGGATTTTCGCCGGAAGCGGTGCGGCTGTGGCAGGAGAAGATGGCTGGAGCGGGATTGGAAATGGTAGCAGCCGGAGGCGCGGGAAACGGATCGGAAGCGGGCGATGCGATATCCACATCGGCAATCGCCGGCGTGGAACCAGGATCGGCAGTGAGTGCGCAGCTTGTCCGCGGAGACCTGGAAATTGCGGCCACTTGCACGGTGACGTACGTGGACCCCAACCAACTGCTGGCATGCGGACACCCGATTCTGCAGGCGGGGCCAGTGTCGCTGCCGATGACCACTGCGGACGTGGTGGCCACGCTGGCATCGCCGCTGGACGCATTCAAGATTGTGAATACGGGCCAGCTGGTGGGGTCGTTTACAGAGGATCGCGACTCGGCCATCCGAGGGGTGTTTGGGGCCAAACCGCACATGATCCCGGTTGCCATTGATATGCCCGGAATGGATGGGCGGAAAAAGTTGAACGTGGAAGTACTGGATATGCCCGCGCTGACGCCGCAGGCGTTGATGGTGGTTGTGTACCAATCGCTTCTGCAGACCAACGAAAGCTCGGCGGAGATGAGCTACCACATAACCGGGACGATCAACGTGGAGGGATACGGGGCATCGCCGGTGGACGTTTGGGCGGCAGATGGCGCGCAGCCACAGTTGACGGCGGCGCTGCTGTTGGGCGAGAAGTTCAACAAGTTGTACAGCAACCAGGGGCGGCAGAGTCCGATCCGGGACGTGGATCTTCAGCGTAGAGGCGATACCGCGACGCATGTCACTGGAGCTGGAGTCGGCAAGGTTCACCTCCAGCAATATCGTCCATGCGGGGGACACGGTAACGGTTGAGGTGACAGTGCGTCCCTGGCAGGGGCCGAAGCGAAACGTGCGCATCCCGTTCAAGGTTCCGGCGCGGCTTGAAGGCGCAACCTACCGGGTGCTGGTGAGCGATGCGGGAACGCTGGACCGGACGCTGGATCAGCCGCGCATGACTCCCCGGCAACCCGACATGGCGACGGTTCTGGCGCAGGCGAGAGAGCCAGCACGCAGCGCGACCGCATTTACCTCAGCCTGCTGCTTCCGGAAACACAGGCTGGACTGGAGGGTCATACGCTGACGGGCTTGCCCATCACCATGGCGAATGCACTGGAGCCGTTGCGTGCCGGCGATGACGTGATGCTGAATGGCGAATCGGCGGTGGTGGCGGGAGACGCGGCGGCGGGGGGCGTGCTCACCGGATTCCAGATACTCAATCTGCGCGTGGAGCCGGGCAGCGGGATAAACTAGACACAGATTTCGATCATTGGTTCAAATCGCGCGCAGTTGCTGAAGGAGCAAGACTACGCGTATGACTGAAGCCGCGGTTGAACCTGGGTTTTTTTGAACGCACCAGTTTTTTGCCGGGGGCAGTTACCAAACCGGTGAATCCACAGCATGCTTCGGCCTGTAGCAAAGCGAGGATAGATAGGACGATGGCCCAGATACAAGGATTAGCAGCGCACGCGGCGGGGGCGGAGCTGTTGCCTTTTCGCTATGACCCGGGAACATTGGGTCCGATGGAGGTGGAGATCGGCATCACCCATTGTGGCATCTGCCATAGCGACCTGCACCTGATCGCGAACGACTGGGGTATCAGCCAGTACCCGTTCATTCCGGGTCACGAGGTGATCGGAAAGGTGAACGCGGTGGGCGGAGGAGTGAAGTCGCTGAAGGTGGGCCAGCGGGTGGGCCTGGGATGGCAGTCAAATTCGTGCGGAGTGTGCGAGTGGTGCAGCCGCGGCATGGAGAACCTATGCCTCAGCTCGGAGGCGACGTGCGTACACCGTCATGGCGGCTATGCCGACCGGGTGAGGGCGAACGCGCACTTCGTGTTTCCGATTCCTGAGGCGCTGGAGAGCGAGAATGCGGCGCCGCTGCTATGCGGAGGGATAACGGTCTACAGCCCCATGCGAATCCATGAAGTGAATCCGTCGTCGCGAGTGGGAGTGATCGGCATTGGCGGGCTGGGGCACATGGCGATCCAGTTTGCGCGGGTGTTCGGAGCGGAAGTCACCGCGTTTTCCACGTCTCCGGCCAAGGAAGAAGAGGCGCGCGCGCTGGGAGCGCATCATTTTGTGAATACCCGCGAGTCGCGGTCGTTGAAGGATCTGGCGGGATCGTTCGACTTCATCCTGAATACGGCGAATGCGGATGAGGATTGGGGCGTATACCTGCAGGCATTGCGGCCGAACGGAACGCTGTGCTTTGTGGGCGTGCCTCCGAAGCCGATCACGGTGCCGGCGTTTCCCCTGATCTCCGGCCTGCGCACGGTGACGGGAAGCCCGATCGGGAGCCCGCAGCGAATCCGCGAGATGCTGGACGTGGCCGCGCGGCACGGCGTGAAAGCGCAGACTGAACTGTTCCCGATAGCCAAGGTGAACGAGGCGATCGAGAAGGTGAAGAAGTACAAGGTGCGGTACCGGGCGGTGCTGGTGGTTTGAAGAGACAGCCTTCAGCCCTCAGCTTTCAGCCTTCATCCCTCAGCTTTCAGCCTTCAGCTTTTCGACGTATCGCAGAGGGCCGGTAGCCTGTAGCACGAAGCGCGGGCCTGATAGCTCACGGGCTCCTAAACCCTCTCTTGAGCAGAAGACTGGACTTGGAAATGGCGAAGGTGTGGGCGAAGACGCGGACGACGCTGGAGATGATCAAGTGGGAGCACTCCATCTTTGCCCTGCCGTTCGCGCTGACGGCGGCGCTGTTGGCGGCAGACGGGTTGCCGCGGTGGCGAACGCTGGCCTGGATCGTGGTGGCGATGGTGGCGGCGCGCTCCTGTGCGATGGCGTTCAACCGCTGGGCTGACGCCGGCCTGGATGCGGCCAATCCACGCACCCGGATGCGAGCCATTCCCGCGGGGCTGCTTACGCGGGAGTTTGTGCTCGGGTTCACGGTGCTGGCGGGAGCAGTTTTTCTTTGTGCTGCGGCGGCGTTAAACCGGCTGACGCTGGAATTGTCCCCGGTGGTTCTGCTTGTGCTGCTCGGCTATAGCTACATGAAGCGGGTGACGCGCTGGTCGCACATCGTGCTGGGGCTGGCTCTGGGTCTGGCGCCGGCGGCGGCGTGGATTGCCGTGCGTGGACACATGGACCCGCGCATCTTGGTGCTTACGGCGGCCGTCACCCTGTGGGTTGGCGGATTCGATGTGCTCTACGCGTGCCAGGATTTCGAACACGATTGCCAGGCCGGCCTCTACAGCCTGCCCCGGTCGCTGGGAATTGCCGGGGCATTCTGGGCGGCGCGGCTGATGCACCTGGCCATGCTGGGGCTGCTGGCGTGGTTCGGCTGGCTGTTTGGGTTTCATGCGGCGGGTTGGATGGGCGTAGCCGCGGTGGGCGCGCTGCTGGCTTACGAGCATGCGATCGTTTCACCGCGCGATCTGCGCCGGCTGAATGCCGCGTTCTTCACCATGAACGGTGTCATCGCATTGGTGTTTTTGTGCTTTGTAGCGGCGGATGTGTGGACGAGGAACAGCGCTCAGTGACCAGTGGTCAGTGAATGAGTGAAGCAGTGAAGTAGTGAAGGACGGCGATGAAGATTGCCATTCAGGGAGAGTTGGGGTCGTTCAGCCACGAGGCGGCACTGAAGCTGGTGCCGGATGCGGTGGTTGTGCCCACATCTCTTTCGGCGGATGTGTTTTCTGCGCTGGCATACGGCGCGGTGGATGCGGCGGCGATCCCCATCGAAAACAGCCTGGCGGGTTCGGTGGCCGAACACTTCGATCTGCTGCTTGAGTATGACGTGCAAGTGGAACGGGAAACGCTGTTACGGATCCGGCACAACCTGATCGGCATTCCCGGTTCCGCGGTGGAACAGATTCACCGCGTGTATTCGCACCCGGTGGCTCTGGCGCAATGCCGGCGATTCCTCGCGGCCCATCCGGGGATGGAAGCGATCGCGCATTACGATACCGCGGGCAGCGTGAAGGAAATGATGGAGCTGCGCGACCGGCATGCCGCTGCCATTGCGAGCTCGGCCGCGGCCAGAGTATACGATGCCCAGATTCTGGCGGCGGACATTGAAGACAACCCGGAGAATTACACGCGATTCTTCCTGGTAAAGCGCCGTGCGGATGCGGCCGAAGACGCGGGAGCGAATAAGTTCAGCATCGCCTTCAGCGTGGAAAACCGGCCGGGGTCGCTGGTGGCAGTGCTCAACGAACTGGCGGCTCTGGGAACGAACCTGACAAAGATCGAATCGCGGCCGGTGCACGGAAAACCGTGGGAGTACATCTTCTATGTGGACTGCCAGCTGAAAACGCGCGAGGAAGGCGAGCGGGCATTGAGGGCGCTGAAGGCGCATTGCGCGATGGTGAAGTCGCTGGGCGCGTATGTGGCCAGCGACCAGGTGAAAAAGTGAAGGAGTGAAGGAGTGAACAATTGGCCTTGTTCACTCCTTTTCTGTTTCACTCTTTCACTGTCTCTAGAAGTGGTACGCCACACCGATGACCGGCTCGCTGATCCACGGTTTGTACCAGCGGTTGGTGTTCAGGTCCATGTTGGTGGCGCCGGATCCCTGTCCGAAATCGGGTATTTTGGCAACCATCCCGCGGTACTCAGCACGAATGTCGAAACTGGGGCTTATCTCATACGCGAAGCCCGCGCCGAACATGCCGGCTACGACGATTTGCTGTTTGACATCGACGGAGGTAGTGCCGGAGTCGCGGATCGGCAGAAAAACCAGAGCAGCCGGACCGGCCTCGACGAAGGGATTCCATTTGCGGAACACGAAGCTGCGTACATAGGCCCCGGAGATTTCCTGATCGCGGGCGGTCACTTTGACCACGTTGGTGTTGCTGATGATGTATCGCATCGTGTTCTGATAATCGATGCCGTAATTGACTTCGAGGGCGCTGGAGGGGGTGAGCATGAAACGGTAGCTCAACAGCCCGCCGATGCCGGTGTTGGAGTGGACCTGCACGTCAGTGGATGAGGCCATGAACGGCTCGAAGATGCCGGTGCCGCTGATGCTGATGTCCTGGCGGCTCTCCTGAGCCGCGCCCGTGGCCGCCATGACGGCCAGCAGGAAAAGTAGGAAAACGATCTTCTTCATTCGGTCCTTGAACCTCGCGACTGCTCAACCGAACCGGCTGGCAACGAGTTTGTCATTCCGGTGCACCGGTTGGCGCCGGGCCCGCTCTCAAGTCATTGTATATGCCTGAGCGGGCCTGATGCTGGGGCAACTGGAACGATCATTGCGTTAGACGCAGACGGTTTTGATCGGTGTGCTCTTTTTCCCATCATATAGGCGGTTGCCCATCGGCGTCAGGTGTCAGGTCAAAGGTTTCAGAGATCAAGCGGCTTTTTCCACGTGATAGTAAAAAGGCGGGCCGTTGCGGCGGGCCAGGGCCCTGACAGTTTTGAGGAAGGCTGTAGCAGCATACGAGAGCGTGCCCTGGCGACGATGAATGAGGCGGAGAATACGCTTCATCTCCAGTTCCGGAACAGCCACGGCAACGAGTTCGCCGGTATCAAGCTCGCGCGCCACGGTGATATGGGGCACGAGGGCAACCCCGTTACCCATGGCAACAAACCGCTTGATCGCTTCAATCGTGGGTAGCTCGATGGACATGTTGAGCGGAGTGCGGAACCGCTGGAAGGTTTCAATGACTTTGCGGCGCAAGGGAGACGCCACGTTGTGGGCGATGAAGTCCTCGCGTCCGAGTTGGTTGATCGAGACACGACCTGAGCCTGCAAAGGGATGGCTGGGGCTGACGATGAATGTGAGCGAGTCGCCATAGACCGCGATGGTGCGGAACTGCGCCGGATCAGGCCGGAAAGAGATCACGCCCATCTCGAAGGTGCGGAGATTGAGCTCGTCAGGAATGTGAGAGGCCAGCATGCGCTGCACAGTCACGCTGATATGCGGGTACTCGCGCCGGAACGCGTCGATAGCCGGCAGCAGGTACGTCGAGGTGTACTCATTGGCGGCCAGGTGCAGGCGGCCGCGCTCCAGGCTTTTGAGCTCGTCCAGGGCGCTGGAAGCTTCGCGGCGAAGGGCCATGAGGCGGACAGCGTAATCGCGCAGCAGGGCGCCGGCGGCGGTAAGAGAGCCGTCGCGGGCCGCACGGTCGAAAAGCGTTTCGCCGACGGATTCCTCCAGCTTGCGGATGACCTGGCTGACGGCGGGTTGGGTGCGGTGCAGGCGCGCCGCGGCACGGGAGAAGCTGCGCTCCTCGGCGACGGCAAGAAAGGTTTCGAGCTGGCTGAGCTCCATGGCGCTCCTTGGGGGCAACTGCCAGCCCGAGGGTTCCAGCTGACGGCAGTTGCCATCATAAGTGTTTCTAATTCTAATCCAAAGAATAATAACTTTGCCTTATATACCTCGGTATGCGAGACACTGGAGAAAGCATGAGAGACGGTTTCCCCTGGCGGTGAGTGCGATGACACAGGATTACGTAGCGATCTTCGACACCACGCTGCGCGACGGCGAGCAATCCCCGGGCTGCAGCATGACCACGCAGGAAAAACTCACGATGGCGCACACGCTGGAAGACCTGGGCGTGGACATCATTGAGGCGGGATTCGCGATGGCCTCGGAGGGCGATTTTGCGGCGATCGCGACCATTACCCAGGCGGTGCGCAAGCCGAAGATCGCGTCGCTGGCGCGAGCCAAGCAGGAAGATATCGAAATGGCGGCGCGCTCCGTGCAGTTCGCAGAGCGGCCGCGGATCCACGTGTTTCTGGCTTCGAGCGATCTGCATCTCGAGTACAAGCTGAAGATCAGCCGGCAGCAGGCACTCGACCTCACGGCCGAGTCGGTGCGGCTGGCGCGATCCCTGGTGGATGACGTGGAGTTTTCGCCCGAGGACGCGACCCGGTCGGACCGCGATTTCCTGGTGGAAATGGTGCGGATTGCGATTGAGGCGGGCGCAACCACCATCAACATGCCAGATACCGTGGGATACACCACGCCGGAGGAATACGGGCGGATGTTCCGCGAGGTGCGGGAGAGGATTCCCGCAGTGGATGCGCAGGGAATCGTGCTGTCTTCGCATTGCCATGACGACCTGGGATTGGCAGTGGCGAACTCGCTGGCGGCGATCGAAGCGGGCGCGCGGCAGGTGGAGTGCACCGTTAACGGGATCGGCGAACGCGCCGGCAATGCGTCGCTGGAGGAGATTGCCGCGGCGCTTTACGTGCGCGCGGACCACTACGGCGTGACTACCCGCATCAGGCTCGACCAGCTTTACCCCACCAGCCAGGAACTGGGGAACATCATCACGTTCCGTCCCAGCCCGAACAAGGCGGTGGTGGGTGCAAATGCGTTTGCCCACGAGTCCGGGATTCACCAGCACGGCATGCTCGCCAACCCTCTGTGTTACGAGATTATGACGCCGGCGCTGGTGGGCGTATCCAAAACCAACCTGGTGCTGGGCAAGCACTCCGGACGCGCGGCGCTGCGGCATCGCCTGGAGGAACTTGGCTTTTCCCTCGACCGCGATGAGTTGCAGCACACCTACTACCGCTTTGTGGCGCTGGCCGACCGCAAGAAGAATATTTACGACCAGGATCTGATCGGGATCCTGCCGGATGCAATTCGCGCTCGGCGGCACATGCCTGTGCCTGAAGAAGTGAATTGACGCCACAACAACCACATTCAGGAGCGAGATGAAGCTGAGGATTCTTGTCGTCGCCGGCGATGGCATCGGCCCGGAAGTAACTAATGAGGCTGTCGCTGTGCTCAATGATGTAGCCGGATTGAGCGGGCATGAATTTGCCTTCTCTGAGCGGCGCATCGGGGGCGTGGCCATTGTGCAGGACGGAACGCCACTGCCGGACGATACTTTGCGGGAGGCGCTGGCCAGCGATGCCGTGCTGCTGGGCGCGGTGGGCGGAAATGAGTTTAATTCCCTGCCCCCGGACAAGCGGCCAGAGGCAGGCCTCTTGAAGATTCGCAGCGAGCTGGGCGGCTTTGCCAATCTGCGGCCCGCATTCGCGTTCAAGGAACTGGCGGTGAACTCGCCGCTGCGGCCGGAGATCGTGGAGGGAGCCGATATTCTCTTCGTGCGCGAACTGCTGGGCGGGTTGTACTTCGGCAAGCCGCGCGAGTGGAATCGCGAGACCGGGGAAAGCTGGAACACGATGCGCTACACGCGGAGCGAAGTGGCGCGCGTGGCGCGGATCGCATTCCAACTGGCTGAAAAGCGCCGCGGCAAGCTGACCAGCGTGGATAAGGCAAATGTGCTGGAGGTTTCGCAACTGTGGCGCGCGACGGTGAACGAGGTTGCGGTGGAGTTTCCCAACGTGGCCGTGGAGCACCAGTATGTGGACGCGATGGCGATGCACCTGATGAACCAGCCGCGCAACTACGACGTGGTGCTGACGGAAAACCTGTTCGGGGACATTCTGTCGGATGAGTCGGCGGTGATCACGGGCTCCCTGGGCATGCTTCCTTCGGCCACCATTGGCGGCAAGGTGAACTTGTACGAGCCGGTGCACGGCTCGGCGCCCGACATCGCCGGCAAGGGACTGGCGAATCCTCTGGGCGCGATTCTGACCGGCGCTCTGATTCTGCGTCATTCCGCCAGGCTGGAAGCCGAGGCGCGCGCAGTTGAGATGGCGGTTCGCAAAGTGCTGGAAATGGGTTTCCGCACCCCCGACCTGGCGCGCGCAAACCCGCACGGCTACAGCGTGCTGAGCACCGTGGCGATGGGGAAGCAGGTACGCGACATGCTGCACAACATCTTGAGTCACCGCGACCACATGGTGCCGGTGGCGGAGTGAGAGCCTTGCGCGTGGGTGCGATTGAGCGCGCGGCAACGTCGAACAACAAAATGCGGGGCCGATGCAATGCGCCTCGCGATCCGAGGCAGAAACAGATTCAAGAGGAGCAATGAGTCAACCGAAAACATTATTCGAGAAGGTTTGGGAGCAGCACCTGGTCGCGGAGCCAAAGGGCGAACCGACGCTGCTCTATATCGACCTGCAATTGGTCCACGAGGTCACTTCCCCGCAGGCGTTCGAAGGCTTGCGCCTGGCTGGGCGCAAGGTGCGCCGGCCAGACCGCACCATCGCCACGGTGGATCACAACGTGCCCACGACGATCGAGGGCCGCCTGCACATTTTGGATCAGATCGCAGCCACGCAGATTGCCACGCTGCGCCAGAACTGCGCGGATTTCGGCGTGGAACTCTACGACGTGAACTCGCGCGAGCAAGGCATCGTGCACGTGATAGGGCCAGAGCTTGGCATCACCAAGCCGGGCATGACGATTGTTTGCGGCGACTCGCACACATCCACCCACGGCGCGTTCGGCGCGCTGGCCTTCGGCATCGGGACCAGCGAAGTGGAACACGTGCTGGCCACGCAGACGCTGCCGCAGTCCAAGCCCAAAACGTTTCGCATTTCTGTCGAAGGCGCGTTGCCGCTGGGAGTGACAGCGAAGGACATCATCCTCGCCATCATCGGCCAGATCGGCACAGACGGCGCCACAGGATGTGTGGTTGAGTACGCCGGCTCGGCCATCCGCGCGCTTTCCATGGAAGGCCGCATGACCGTCTGCAACATGAGCATCGAGGCCGGTGCGCGCGCAGGCATGATCGCGCCGGACGAGTCGACGTTTGCGTATCTCAAGGGACGCAAGTTCTCACCGCAGGGATCGGCGTGGGATCGCGCGGTGGAGGAGTGGCGCAAGCTGCCCACGGATCCGGGCGCGAAATTCGATCGCGAACTGACCATCGATGCGGCGACGCTGGTACCGTACGTGAGCTGGGGAACGAGTCCCGGGATGGTTGCGCCCATCACGGCGAAGGTGCCGGATCCGGCCGCGGCGCCCAGCGAGCAAGAGCGCAAGGGGCTGGAGCGCGCGCTCGAGTATATGGCGCTGAAGCCGGGCACGCCGCTTAAGGAAATCGCGATTGACCGCGTGTTCATTGGTTCGTGCACCAATTCGCGCATTGAGGACCTGAGAGCGGCGGCGAAGATTGCGGTGGGCCGCAAGGTCTCCTCGCACGTGAGCGCGATGGTGGTGCCAGGCTCGCAGTTGGTGAAGGCGCAGGCTGAGGCGGAGGGCCTCGATCGCGTGTTCAAAGATGCCGGCTTCGACTGGCGCGAACCGGGCTGTTCGATGTGCCTGGGCATGAATCCGGACATCCTGTCACCGGGCGAGCGCTGCGCTTCAACCAGCAATCGCAACTTCGAAGGCCGCCAGGGACGCGGCGGGCGCACACACCTTGTTTCTCCGGAGATGGCTGCGGCAGCCGCGATTGCCGGGCACTTCGTCGATATTCGTTTTTGGCCGCAATATGAATCCGCGCACGAGGAGGTACACGCCTGATGCAACCGTTCCGGACACTCACCGCGCTGGCCATGCCGCTCGATCGTGCCAACGTCGACACGGACCAGATCATCCCCAAGCAGTTCCTCAAGCGCATTGAGCGGACCGGCTACGGCGATTTTCTTTTCTTCGATTGGCGACAGACACCTGATGGAGCGCCGGTGAAGGAATTCGTACTCAACGATCCGCGCTACTCAGACGCGCAGATCCTCATCGCCGGCAAAAACTTTGGCTGCGGGTCTAGCCGCGAGCATGCGGCCTGGGCCCTCAGCGACTATGGATTTCGCTGCGTGATTGCGCCCACCTTCGCAGACATCTTCTTTTCGAATGCGGGAAAGAACGGCATTCTCCTGGTGAAGCTGAGCGAAGAGAAGGTGAACGAGTTGATGCAGAAGGCTCAGTCAACGCCCAGCTATAAACTCACCGTTTCGTTGGAGGACCAGACCATCACCGATGAGCACGGATTCAGCGCAAAGTTCGAAACAGATCCGTTCCGGCGTTACTGCCTGCTCGAAGGGCTGGATGATATCGGCCTCACGTTGCGCCATGCGGCGGAACTGGATGCATTTGAGAAGGAACACGATGAAGCGCTGTGGCTCAAGGCGAAGTGACACCGCTTCCGGCTCCTGGCTGGGCGCGGAATTGTTGATCTTTACGATTGGCACAGAGCTGATGGCTGATTTGGTTGACTGCTCAATGAAGGAGAACCGATATGACCGACCATAACGCAACTTCCCCCAACGCACCCTTGACAGTGCCGACACGATTGACCGGCGCTGAGATCCTGTGGGCCACGCTGGTGGGTGAGGGCGTCACGGACGTCTTCGGCTATCCGGGCGGCGCCATCCTGCCGGCGTACGATGCGCTGCGCAAGTTTCCCATCCGCCACATTCTGGTGCGCCATGAGCAGGGCGCTGCGCACATGGCCGATGGTTATTCGCGCGCTACCGGCAAGGTGGGCGTGGCCGTTGCCACCAGCGGACCGGGCGCAACCAATCTGGTCACGGGCATAGCCACTGCCATGCTCGATTCAGTGCCCATCGTCTGCATCACCGGCCAGGTTTCGAGTAAGGTGCTGGGCACCGATGCGTTCCAGGAAGTGGACATCACCGGCATAACGCTGCCGGTAACCAAGCATAATTTCCTGGTCAGCCGCGCTGAGGATCTGGCGCCGGCCTTGCGCCATGCTTTCCAGATCGCGCGTTCGGGGCGTCCGGGACCCGTGCTGGTGGACATTACCAAGGATGCGCAGCAGGCGACCGCGCTGTTTGATTTTGCGGCGGCCAAGCCCCAGCCTTACCGTCCGCACCCGATGTTGAAGGTGGAGGACTCAGGACTCGCACAGGCGGCCGAGTTGATCCGGACTGCAAAGCGGCCCATGATTCTCGCCGGCCACGGCGTGATTGAGTCGGGCGCCATGGAGCAGGTGCGCACGCTGGCCGAACGCTCGCAGATTCCCGTGGCGCTCACGCTGCTGGGGCTGGGTGGCTTCCCTGCCTCGCACCCTTTGAACCTGGGCATGATGGGAATGCACGGCGAAGCATGGGTAAACCACGCCATCCAGGAGGCCGACCTGCTTATCGCCTGCGGCATGCGCTTTGACGACCGCGTGATCGGCACGCCATCCACGTATGCGACCAGGGCGAAGAAGATTCACATCGAAGTGGACCCGGCGGAGATCAATAAGAACATCAAGGTGGACGTGGCGTTGGTGGGCGACCTGGCTGAAGTGCTGGAACAGTTGTTGCCGCGCATCGGGGGGCGCGACGGATCCGCATGGATCAAGGCCATCGAGGCTAGCAAGGGAGCTGTGGCCGTTCGCGACATCAAGAATCTTCCTGACTCCGGCCATCTGTACGCCGCCCACGTGATGCACGACTTGTGGCGCATCACTGGCGGCAACGCCATTGTGGTGACGGATGTAGGCCAGCATCAGATGTGGGAAGCGCAGTACTTCCATCACGAGCAGCCGCGCACCCTTATCACTTCCGGCGGCCTGGGCACTATGGGATTCGCGCTGCCTGCCGCGATCGGCGCCAAGGTGGCATGCCCGGACAAAGAAGTGTGGGTGATCGCGGGCGACGGCGGCTTCCAGATGACAGCCGCGGAACTGGCCACCATTGCGCAGGAAGGACTCAAGATCAACATCGCCGTTATCAACAACGGCTACCTGGGCATGGTGCGGCAGTGGCAGGAGTTCTTTTACGAGCGTAACTATGAAGCCACACCGATGGTGAGCCCGGATTTTGTAAAGCTTGCCGACGCCCATGGCATCGCTGGACGCGCGGTGGGCACGCGAGCCGAAGTAGCCGATGCGGTCGAAGCGGCTCGCAAACACAATGGCGCGTTCCTGCTCAATTTCATGGTGGAGAAGGAGGATTCGGTGTACCCGATGATTCCGGCGGGCAGTGCGCTGCACGAAATGATTCGCCGGCCGGGAAAGAATCCGCTGGCGGAGTCGGCGGACGACGTGTAGAAACGCAGCTTTCAGCTGCCAGCTTTTAGCCGTTAGCTTGTTGGACGGCGTGCCGGGCACGCCAGATTCAACCAGCGATCGAGCCACAAAGTGAGCTAGTAGCTGGAGGCTAGAAGCCAGAGGCTGATTTTATGCTGCACACATTTGTTGCTTACGTTGAAGACAAGCCGGGCGTACTGACACGCGTGGCATCGCTATTTCGCCGTTTGAACATCAACATCATCTCGCTTACCGTCGGTCGCAGCGAGCGGCCTGGCCTGTCGCGGCTCACCCTGGTATGCGAGGCGTCGGCCGAGGCCGGACACCGCATCCGCGCCAGCATGTTCAAGCTGGAGAACGTGCTGGACGTGGACGACATTGCCGGCGCGCCCTCGGTCACGCGCGAGCTTGCCCTCATCAAGGTGGCTGCCACCAAAAACACTCGTTCTACTATTTTCGAATTGGTTGAAGTCTTCCGCGCCCGCATCGTCGATCTTGCTCCCGAATCGCTCATGATCGAAATGACCGGTGTCGAAAGCAAGATCGAAGGTCTTATCCAGGTGCTCACCGAGGGCGATAATAGGATTCTGGAGATTTGCCGCAGCGGCAAAATGACAATGCGGCGCGGCCATCACACCAGCCGCGTACTCAAGGCAATGGGCGCGGACGAGCCGCAGCCTGAAAACGGCGCCGGCAAGGAACAATTGGCAGAGGAAAGCGCCTCCGTGGAACCCGAGTAACACCGAATACGACGTCTTTCGATGCCGCGCCCGCTATGGCCGCACCCATCATTCCAAACCTCACACAAAGGAAAGTACAAGGCAAAATGGCAACCACTTATTACGATCACGACGCGGACCTTTCCCTCATCCAGGCAAAGAAGGTAGCCATCATCGGCTATGGCTCGCAGGGTCACGCGCATGCGCTCAACCTGAAGGACTCCGGCGTGCAGGTGAAGGTCGGCCTGGCTGCCGGTTCCAAGTCCATCGCCAAGGCACAGAAGGCCGGCCTGGAAGTAACCACCGTGGCCGAAGCCGCAAGATGGGGCGACGTGGTGATGATCCTCATCCCTGACCAGACGCAGGCCAAGGTTTACGCCGAGGAGATCGCTCCCAATCTCGCGGCGGGCAAGCTGTTGCTATTTGCGCACGGCTTCAACATCCACTTCAAGACCATCGTGCCCGCCGCCGGCATCGACGTGGGCCTGGCCGCGCCCAAGGGGCCGGGCCATCGCGTGCGCGAGCTCTTCATCGAGGGTGGGGGCATTCCCGGACTCATCGCCATTCACCAGGACGCCACTGGCAACGCCCACGCGCTCAATCTCAGTTACCTGAAGGGTATTGGCTGCACCCGCGCCGGCGTGCTTGAAACCACATTCAAGGAAGAGACCGAAACCGACCTCTTCGGCGAGCAGGCTGTGCTTTGCGGCGGCGTCAGCGCGCTCATCAAGGCCGGATATGAGACCCTGGTCGAGGCCGGCTACCAGCCCGAGAGCGCCTACTTCGAGTGCCTGCACGAGCTCAAGCTGATCGTCGATCTCATCTATCGCGGCGGCCTGGCCTACATGCGCTACTCCATCTCCGACACCGCCGAGTGGGGCGACTACGTCAGCGGCCCGCGCGTCATCAACGAGGAGAGCCGCAAGGCCATGAAGCAGATCCTCAACGAAATTCAGGACGGCGGCTTTGCCAAGCGATTCCTCGCCGACCAGAACTCCGGCCGCAAGGAGTTCCTGGCCTTCCGCGAAGCCGAAGCCAAGCACCCGGTCGAAATCGTCGGCA
>CAWBIG010000292.1:0-21232 GCA_963788435.1 uncultured Acidobacteriota bacterium
TGAATCTACCCGCAGCGAAAGGATCGGGCGAGTCGAGGGCATCATCGGCCATCTGGGAGTATTCTTTGAAATCGGATTGGCTGAGAACAAAGCGGATGGACCGTGGTTGAGACAGTATCTCCTGCGCGGTACTCCCATAGCCCGTTCCCAGGAGCTGAGTTTCCCCCGTCCGAATAGGCAGGTTCACAGGATAGGTCCAGTCCTCCCATTGTTCCGATGAGTCGCGAGGATGGACAGCTAGCGTCCACCCCCAATTGTCCTTAAGCGGCCGGAAGACAACGGTCAGATTGGGCCCGATCAAATGGGAAAACTCCTGACCGCCTCCGACCGTTCCGGCAAAACTTTGCTGCTTGCAAGCCTGATCATGTGCAAGCCCGGCCGCATGTGTCAGGCCTGCCAAAAGGACGAATGAAGCAAGGCAACCATGAGGTTTCATTTTGACTTACCCTTCAATGATCTCTTGCGAATTCCGATATCGCGTCAATGCTTCGCGAACATCTCCATCACTTCCGTGCGCAGCGCAATGCGGCTCGACTCGCGGGTATAGAACATGTGCCCGCCGGGGTACTCGTGAACCGATACGCGGGTGGGATCACCCATCACCGGCATCTGATCGACCGTGAGGACGGAGCCCATAAAGGGACAGGAAAGATCGTTCCAGCCGTGGGCGATGATCACGCGCAACTTCGGGTCGGCGGCAACGGCTTCGCGCAACTGCGCCACCGATCCGGTCCGCAGCGCATCGTCGCGGACCCAGAGCCGGTTCACATCAAACGACAGCGCGTTGTAGCGCGCATCAACTTTCCAGCCTACGGTGTGGGTGACAAAATTGACCATCGCCGTAGTGAGCGGCGCAATAATGCTGGCCAGAATCGGATCGTTGGCGCGCTGTTCCGGCGCGTAGGGGAATGGGTCGAACATGGTGACATTGGAGTCGTAAACCGAGCCCAGCTTGCCTTGTTCGCGATGCACTTCGCGGAGATACGCTTCGGTTTCGATCCGGCCGCCCGATTCCTTCACAAAAGTAGGATCCAACCCGGTCATCTCCGTGACCCGCTGAATCATTTGGCTCGTGGCCGCCGCATCGCTATTGCCCTTGATGAGCGTGGTGGCGTATTCGCCTTCGGTGTAGGCGATCACATCCTGCATCGCCTCGTTTGTAAGCTTGTGTTGCCGCTCCAAATTGGCCGCTGTGATGGAAGGCAGCGTCATCATCCACGGCAATGGAGAGTAGATCTGGCCGTCCCGGTCGATGGTCGGATTCAGATAGGGCGACACCAGCACAAAGCCGTTCATCGCCACGCCCAACTCCGATTGCAGGTCATAGACGATCCGCGGCCCTCGGAATCCGCCGTAGCTCTCGCCGACGAGGTATTTCCGCGAGTCGAGGCGGTCGTTTGTGACCAGCCAGTCGTAGACGACCCGCGAGAGGTACTCGATGTCGGCTCCAGTGGAAAAGAAGAGCTTCTTTTGCTGGTCCTCGGGCACCACGGCGCGGCTGAAGCCGGTGCCGATGGGATCGATGAAGACCAGGTCGGTGAAATCCAGCCAGGTGCCGGGATTGTCAGTGAGCACCGTGGGATCGGACGGGCTGTCGCCCTCATTGCCAAACTGGAGATGCTTGGGGCCGATGGCGCCAAAGTTCAGGTAGACGCTTGCCGCGCCCGGGCCTCCGTTGAAAGCGAATGTGACGGGGCGGTTGTCTCCCGGCATGGTGTACGAAGTCACCACAACCTCGCCTGCCACTTTGCCGTCCTTGTCGCGCGTGGGATAGGCGCCTACCGTCACCGTGTAATGCAGCGTCTTGCCGTCCAGGGCCATTGACTGCTGCGCGCTCTTCTCTGGCGGCAGCGGCGGCAGCGCGTCCTTATCCGGCGTCGGTTTCTCGGCTGGCTTTTCAGCTGGTTTGCTATCCCCTGCAGGAGCGGGCTGCGTCCAGCCGACGCTGGTTGTGGCAACAAGGCAAAGCGCGCACGCAAATAGAAGGTGGCCAGTGGCCAGGGGAAGGCTCGAAAATCTCATGGTGGATACCATATCGCGACACCCCACCTGGCAGGGAAGAGAATTACGCAAAGGTGGCCGTGGCCGTGGCCGATCATTTACCCTGAAATACGTTATGAAAGCACGCAGTTTTGTTCTCGCAATCGCGGTTGCGGCCCTCTCGTTGAGCGCGTCCGCGCAGCAGTCCACAACCAAGCCCGCCGATTTGCCCGATTCGCCTCAGCCCACTGGACCTGCGGCTGTCCCGCCCAACGGTCCCATGGTGGTCATGGATACGTCCATGGGCCGGATTACCTGCCAGTTCTTCCAGAAGCAAGCCCCGGTCGCGGTCGCCAATTTCATCGGACTTGCAACTGGCAAGAAGGACTGGACAGACCCGACGACCAAGAAGGTCATGCATGGAAAACCGCTTTACGACCACACCACGTTCCATCGCGTGATCGCCCAGTTCATGATTCAGGGCGGCGATCCCACCGGTACTGGTTCGGGCGATCCAGGCTTCAGCTTCAACGATGAATTTGATCCCAACCTCAATTTCGACGTCGCCGGCCGCCTGGCGATGGCCAACTCCGGACCCAACACCAACGGCAGCCAATTCTTCATTACAGAGCTGCCGTACCCCTCGCTCAGCCAGCATTACACCGTCTTCGGCCAGTGCGATGAGCCCAGCGTGAATGTGGTCAAGACGATTGCCCGGGTGCAGACCGACTCGAATGACAAGCCGATTGTGCCCGTGTATCTGAACAAGGTGACGATTGTTCCGGAAGGCCATCCGCTTCCGGCGCCACCCCCGGATTCACTGAAGCCGCCCACGGCTGGACCGGGTTCTGCTCCCAGTTCGCCGCAACACTAGAATTCGTCCTTGCACTCCACATGGCGGTTCGCGGGTACTTCGCGGTGATCCAACATGGAGCTGCATCAACTCTCCCCGGAAACGAAAAGAGGATCCCATGGCACTAGCGCCCGGCACTTACGCGCACTTCAACACCACAGAAGGCAAAATCACGGTGCGGCTCTTTGAGACCGATGCCCCCATCACGGTAAAGAACTTCATCGAGCTGGCTGAGGGAATGAAAGAGTGGACCCATCCCGGCACCCATGCAAAATCGACTGACAAGCTGTTCAACGGGACCATTTTTCATCGCGTGATTCCGGATTTCATGATCCAGGGAGGCGACCCCACCGGTACCGGAATGGGCGGGCCCGGCTATCGTTTCCAGGACGAAACCAAGGGCTCACCCCACAAGTTTGACAAGCCCGGCAAGCTGGCCATGGCCAATTCCGGCCCCAATACCAACGGATGCCAGTTCTTCATCAGCGTGGCGCCGACGCCGTGGCTCACCGGTAATCACACCATCTTTGGCGAAGTCGTCGAGGGCCAGGACGTGGTCGACAAAATCTCCAAAGTGCCGCGCAACGCGCAGGACAAGCCGCACAAGGTGGTGTTGCTGGAATCGGTCACCATCGAGCGCGTGGCATAAGATGGTTGGCATCTTCCCCGCACCTTGTCTTCCGCAGACGGGGAAAGAAGTGGGGCAGTTCGGGTGATCGTGAGGCATTCAAGTGCATCCGCGCGCGTGAAAGAACTTCGCGTTCTTTCGGTACTGATCTGCATCGCGATTCTGCTCGCGTGCGACGGCCATGCTCGCGCGCAGCAGCGGCCGCCCGGCGTCCAGACCCTCCTCGTGAGCGATGTGCACTTCGAGCCCTTCTGGGATCCCGGCAAGGTTGTCCGGCTCGTAGCGTCTCCCGTCAGCGGCTGGCGAAACATCTTTGTCTCACCCGCCTCTCCGGATCGCCAGCAGCGGTTTTCCGATCTCGAAAAATCGTGCCACATGCGCGGCGACGACACCTCTTTTGCTCTCTTTGATTCCGCACTGCGGGCAATGCGGGCGCGCGCCGGCGAAGCGCGCTTTGTGGCCGTCAGCGGCGACCTGATCGCACACGGCTTCGATTGCAAATACAAATCGATATTCCCCGATGCCGGGCCCGGCGATTACCGCGCATTTGTGGAGAAGACAATCGCGTTTGTGACCGGAGCGCTGGACCACGTTGCGTCCTCCGCGCCACTCTATGTCGCGCTGGGAAACAACGACTCCGATTGCGGCGACTACCATTTGGACGTCGACGCGCCTTTCCTTGCCGATATCGGTCCGCTTCTGTTGCGCGGCGCATCAAAGCACGAACGCGCGGAAGCCATGGAGTCATTCAAAGCAGGCGGATATTACAGCGTTTTGCTGCCTGCGCCGGTTGACCGCATTCGTCTGGTGGTTTTGAATGACGTGTTTCTTTCCCCCTGGCACGAGAGCTGCGCCGGCGCCCCAGATCCGGCTGCCGGCCACGCCGAACTGGAGTGGCTTGCGCAGCAGCTCGAGCAAGCACGCGCAGCGCGGGAACACGTCTGGGTGATGGGACATATCCCGCCCGGCGTGGACGCGTATTCCACGCTGGCCCACATGGGCCCAAGCTGCAACAGCAAGCCACCGGTCATGTTTCTCGCCACAGATCAACTTGCCCAGGAATTAACAGGGGCGGGAGACGAAATCCGCCTCGCCATCTTCGCCCACGCCCACACAGACGAGTTCAAACTTCTGCGGCCGGAGCCTTCAGACGCCGGCACTGGCGCAGCGAGCCCTTCCGGAGCGAAGGCAAAAGGCGAAGCGGTCGCAATCAAAATGGTGCCGTCGATTTCGCCCGTCAACGGCAACAATCCCGCATTCATCGTCGCGCAAGTCGATCCCGTGACGGCTCGTCTCGCCGACTATCGGGTATATGCGGCGAAAGATTCCTCCGGCGCAGGCGTCTGGTCGGAGCTTTACGACTTCGATGGCACCTACCATCGCACTTCCTTCTCTTCGGATTCCGTCGAAAGTGTTTTGGCTGAGTTTGCCCACGATCCCGGCGAAAAAGGCGCGTCGAGCCGCACCTATGTCCGGGATTTTCTGACTGGCCGTCCTGACATCCTGCTGCCTCTGGTCTGGCCCCGGTATGTGTGCACGCTCTCGCATGCCACAGCCGCTGGCTTCACCGGCTGCGTGTGTACGGCCGCGTCCACCGGATCTACGCCGGCTCAGTGAAAGCTGCCGGCATTCTGGAGTCACTTCTCGGTTGCGCAAAGCTCCAGGATGGCCGCGCCAAATCGGCCAATCTTCGACGGTCCCATGCCCGCGATAGCCAGCAGTTCATGCGGCGTGGACGGCCGCGTGGCAGCAATCGCGTTCAGGGTGCTGTCGCGCAACACCGTAAACGCAGGAACCCGAAGCCGCTTGGCCTCCGCGGTCCGCCATGCTCTCAGCCGCCCCGCAAGCGCAGCCCCAGTTGCGGAGAGTGCGATGGGTTTTGCCAGTTGTGCAGAATTGGTTTTGGAACCCGCCATTCCCGGCGTCGCTGCCTTCGCCGTCGACACTCCCCCAGGAGTTCTGGCCGACGCCTTGGAAGCATCTCCCAGCGGCGGCCGAACCGGCGATTTCCTTGGGCGCGGCTGACGGGACGAAACAAACTCCTCCACCACGCCATCATCGAGCAGCAGCTCCAGCGTTGCATCCGGCCCAGTGCGAAGCCCCCCGTCCGTGAGTCCGATCTTGCGGAATGGAATCACGCGGCCGTCCTTCTCAAATTCGGCCTCTTCTATATCGATCAGTCCTGCGCGAGCCATAGCTCCAAGCAAAACGTCAAACTCACTCCGGTCAAGCGATTCTGCCCACGGCAGCTCGCTGCGCAGCGCCTTTGGAGTCTTGTACGACGAGCTGCGTAGCGCATCCATAATGTCCTGTACCCAGCGGCGTTCGCGCGCTGTTGCCCGCCGAAACATCCGCAGCATCGCGGCGGCCGGGTCGCACGCGTCGCAACAACCGCATGGCCGCGCTGCGTCTTCCTCGTCCCCAAAGTGCCGCACCAGCAGCCCCATTCTGCATTCGTGCGCTTCCGTAAAACGAACTACTTTCTCAAACTGCTCCAGCCGGTACCTTGCCTGCACGGAGTACGTCTTTTTCCAGCCCGGGCCGCCGCGCGCCGCATGGCCGCTGAAATCCACCCGCGCGCCCCCATGAATCTGCAGCTTCTCCAGCGCCTTGTCGAAGGCCTCCGCACCCAGCTTTGCTTGCTCGCGAAGCTCCTCCACCGGCTGCGGCTCGTCGCGCAGCATCGCGTAAACCTCCTCCAGATGCTCCGCCGGCGGATAGTCGAGATTGTGAGAAATAGTCCTGCGTCCTCTGGTCGGCGTAACTGTGCATCAGGATGGTGCGGCTGGGCATCCCGTCGCGGCCCGCGCGGCCAATCTCCTGGTAGTAGCCTTCGAGCGTTGCCGGCAAACCGGCATGCAGAATGGTGCGGATGTTCGGCTTGTCGATGCCCATGCCAAACGCGATGGTCGCCACCACCACCTCCAGCTCGTCGCATTGAAACGCAGTCTGCACTCGCTCGCGCGTTCGCGCATCCAGCCCTGCGTGGTAGGCCGCGGCGCGCACCTGCGCCGACAGTTCCGCCGCCAGCGCCTCAGACTGCTTGCGCGAAGTCGCATACACAATCGCCGGGCGGCGCGCAGGATCGCGAAGCAGCCCGCAAACAATGCCCGCGCGCAAGGGAATGGAAACCTCCACTAATTCAATGGCCAGGTTCTCGCGCCGGAATCCGTGAATGAATTTCGCCGGGCGCACCAGCCCGAGCTGCGCGATGATATCGGCCTGCACCGTTGGCGTCGCCGTGGCCGTCAGCGCCAGGACCGGCGCCGGCGCATCCTCCCCGCGAAGCGCCGGCAGATGTTGCCCCAGCATGCGATAGTCGGGGCGAAAATCGTGTCCCCATTGCGAAATGCAGTGAGCCTCATCGATCGCGATCAACGCCAGCTTGCGCTTGGCCAGCATCTCCGGAAATCCCGGAACCCGCAGCCGCTCCGGTGCGATGAAAAGGAACTGCAGCCCGCCGTTCAGGTAGTCCACGCATGTCTGTCGCAGGGCTGCCCGATCCAGACCGGAGTGAATCCGGGCCACGCGCAGCCCCAGCGCCGCCAGCTTCGCCACCTGGTCCTCCATCAGCGCAATCAGCGGCGAAACCACCAGCGCCGTCCCGCCCCGCGCAATCGCAGGAAGCTGATAGCAGAGCGATTTGCCGGAGCCGGTCGGCATCACCAGCAGCAGATCGCGCCCCCCGATCGCCGCACGGCAAACTGCCTCCTGGTTGGCGCGAAAACTGCTGAAGCCAAATGTCGATTGCAGCAGCGCGGTAAGCTCGGCGAATTGGTCCAGAGGATTCAACAGCGGCGCACACGGGTGCATCTTCACTTTACAGGAGCAACGTCTTTGCCCCTGTGCGCGCCGCCATGCACGGTGATCCACGGCCGGCGGCAGGCTTGCGCGCAAACACATACGCCCGCCGGCTCTGGTGCTCAATCGGCGGCGGATACGGATCGCGCTCCAGGCATTCTTCAATCCTGAATCCTGCGCCCTCAAGTTCCCCCAGCACCACGTCCCGGTCCAGCGTATAGAACTTCATCGTGATGGGCCGTCCCCACAACTCGCTCACCCCCAGCACTTCGCCGCCAACGTGAAACGTCAGCAGTAACAGTCCTTCCGGCCTCAGCACGCGCGCCATCTCGCGAAACACCTGTGGACGCAGTTCGGCGGGCAGGTTCACGATGGCATAGAAAGCTGTGATCCCAGCCAGCGACTCATCCTCCATTTCGAGCGCGGTCATGTCGCCTACGCAAAAATCGCCCTCCGGGCTCAGCCGCCGTGCCTCCGCAATCATTGCCGGCGACAGATCCAGCCCGAAAGCGTCCGCGCCGGCTTCCTTCAGGAACCGCGCCACCTGCCCCGGCCCGCAACCCATATCGCATACCCGGCCGTGCTCCGCAGTCTCTCGCGCAAATCGGAGCAGCACCTCGCGGTCGAACGGCTTGTTCTTCAGCTCATCGAAGATGGCGGCGGCATAAGCGTCAGCGACGCGGTCGTAGCTCAAGCGAATCGATTCGATCGCGTGTCGATCTTCAGGCATGGTCACTTCAGCGTCCCGAAACCATCATGCCAGACTGGCCCATGGCGCGCATCGCGCTTAGTGCATCCCCGCGCCGAAGTGAACGCCAAGATAGTAAGGCCACACAATGATCGCCCACACACCCCTCCAGAAACTCAGGTGCAGGAAGCCAATTGTGAACAACCAGCAGGCACACCAGATGCCTCCCACGAACGTGTGCTGGACAATTCGAATTTTCGGCGTCTTTGTATTGCTGTCGGAATCCACGGTTCCTCCTCTGGCTTGTCCCTCGCGCCTGGCGCGGAGCGGGATGGTCCGCCTGGTCTGAGGGCGCTCGGTTCATGACCTCCCTGTGGATATCGCTCGGTGTTTCATCATGGTACTCCTGACCCTCAATCAGACGCCCGGCCCAAGACTCGGCGCGTTGCGAAAGGCATCGTTCTGACCCGGCTCGTCATTTACCATCCGGATACTCCGCACTCCATTCCTTGTTGAAAAACCGTCCGGAAATTACACCCGTAACCCCAACAACTTCCGACAAATCTCCCCTTTTTCCAGAATGCGAATTCCGTCCTGCATTATCCACAAAAACCAGACCTCCAGCCGTTGACCGTGCCCTTCGCCGTTCGTAGTCTCAATCAATGGCAGCATTCTGGAGCGCGCGGGTATACCCTTGCCGCAGGCTAGGGCTCCGTGCGCAGACCAGGGCGCCGCACCTCGAACCCACGGAGACCGCATGCTGAAGCTCAAAAAAATCCACATCCTCGGTTTCAAGAGTTTCTGCGATCGCACCGAGCTTACGGTCACCGGAACCGGTGTCGCCGTGGTGGTGGGACCAAATGGTTGCGGCAAGTCCAACATCCTCGACGCGGTCAGTTGGGTTCTCGGCGAGCAGAGCGCCAAATCTCTCCGCGGCGCCAGCATGCAGGACGTCATCTTTGCCGGCACCCGCGAGCGCAAGGCCCTCGGAATGGCCGAAGTCACCCTCACCATGGTCGATCCCGAGGCCTACGAAGGTCCCATCCCCGTCGAGCCGGAAGTCGAAGTGGATTCCGATAGCCCCGCCGACTGGAATGAAGATGAGTTCCGCCGTGCGCGCGCCATCGAGACCGAGGAGATCGTCGGCTCCGAGCAGCCCGGCCAGGTCATCGAAGAAGGCGACACTCCCGCGGCAGCGCCCACCGCGCAACCTTCCGCATCCGCGCCATCCACAGACGCAAGTGCCGCGGGCCCTCAGCCCGTCGTCCTCAAGATTCGCCGCCGCAAGTTTCAGCGCACCTTTAACAAGGGCGAAATCGTCATCACCCGCCGCCTCTTCCGCACCGGCGAAAGCGAATACCTCCTCAACGGCAAGCTCTGCCGCCTGCGCGACATTCAGGACATCTTCATGGGCACCGGCCTCGGCCCGGAAAGCTACGCCATCATAGGCCAGGAGCGCATCGGCCAGCTCCTCAGCTCAAAGCCGCACGATCGCCGCGCCATCATTGAAGAAGCCGCGGGCATCACCCGCTTTAAGACCAAGAAGCGCCTCGCCGAGCTTCGTCTCGAGTCAGCCAAACAAAACCTCGCCCGCATCGACGACATCTTCGAGGAAGTCAACCGGCAGATGAACTCCCTCAAGCGTCAGGCGGCCAAGGCGGAGCGCTTCGCTGCGGTCCGCGACGATCTTCGCTCCCGCCTGCGCGTCGTCCTCGCCAGCCGCATGGCCCTGATGGATGCCGATCAGGCGCGCCTTGACGCCGAAATCGCCGCCCTCACCGAACACATCAACACCTCCGCTCGCAGATAGGCGAAATGGAAGCCGGCCAGCACTCCATGACCGAGCGCGGCTATTCGCTCGACGCCGCCATCCAGGAAGCCCAGTCCCGTGCCGCCAACGCCGCGGTCGAGATCGAACGCGCCTCAGCCCGCGAACGCGGCAACACGGAGCGCGTTGCCGAGTTGGAAGCGCGCTCCGCCGCAGCTGCCGCGGAGATCGAACAGACCCGCACCCAGCTCGCACGGCATCGTTGAAGAGCGCGCCCAGCAGCACAGCTTCCTTTTGACTGCGGCCGAAGACGCTCGCGCATTCCATCAAAAAGTCTCCGCGCGCCAGCAGGAAGCCCGCGCCGCCGCCGACGAGGTCTTCAACGCTGAGCGCGACCTTGAAGCCAATCGCCGCCGCGCCATGCACCTCCTCACCCTGGCCGGCAACGCGCGCAACTCCACCGCGCAGGCTGAAGAAAGCCTGGTCGCTCTCGAGCGCGAAGCCGAGCGCCTCCAGGCCGAGATGCGCCAGTCCCATCTCGAACTTGAAAACCTCGGCGTCGAAAGCGGACAGGCGCGCCTCAACTTCGACTCCGCCACCGAGCGCCTTAAATCCCTCGAAGCCGAAATCGCCGCTCTCCGCGAAAATCTCCAGGCTCGCCGCGACGAAGAGAACACCGCCCGCGCCCGCGCCAACCAGCTGCGCAGCCAGCACGCGTCCCTTGGCGGCCGTCGCAACTCCCTTGAGTCGCTCATCCGCGATCACAGCTACTCCACCAACTCCGTCCGCCAGCTTCTCAAGCCCGGCGCGCTCGGCCCCGGCATGGCTCCCGTCGGCACCCTTGCTGACTTCCTTGAGGTCAGCGGCGAGCACGAAGGCGTCGTCGATGAGTTCCTCCGCGAAGAATTGAATTACCTCGTCGTCAATAGCTGGACCGCCGCCGAGCAGGGCGTCAACCTTCTCAAGTCCGGCGCGGATGGCCGCGCCACCTTCCTCGTTCACCCGGAAAATCCCACCGCGCTCATGTCGCGCGCCGAACAGGAAGACGACATAACAATGGAAGGGCTCACGCCGCTTAAGGACACCATCCGCGTCCTCAACGGCTTTGGCCGCTCGCTTGAGGCCATCCTGCCCAAGCTGAAAAACGGCTACATCGTGGAAAGCTCCGCACTCGCGCAGCAGCTCAGTGAGCGGTACACCCGCGCCTTCTTCCTCACTCCCGGCGGCGAATGCTTCCACAACACCACCGTCACCGGAGGCAAGCCCGCCAGCGAAGGCCCGCTCGCCCTCAAGCGCGACCTGCGCGAAACAGAAAGGAACCTCATCACCGTGGAAGGCGCGCTCGCTGAAGCGGAGATGACCGCCGCCGCGCTGGCGCATTCCATTGAAGAACTGAATCGCCAGTTGGAAGCAAGCAGCGAACAGCGCCGTCAGGCAGAGCAAGAGTTGGCCAACCAGGGCGCGGCGCTCCGCCAGATGGACGCTGAGGTCCAGCGTATCGATCGCCGCCTGCAGGAGTGGACGCTTCAGGCCGCGCGCAACAAGGACGCCAGCGAAGCCAAGCGCAGCCTGATCGATCAGAAGCGCGCCGAAGCCGAGCACATGGAGGCCGAGCACAACCAGGCAGAGTCGGCCCTTGAGTCGCAGCAGTCGGCGCTGGTTGAAATGCGCCGGAAACGCGAAAACCTTCAGCAGGAAGCAGCCCAGCTCACCGCCGAGCTCGCCGGACTTGAAGAGCGCCGCCGCGGAGCGGAGGCCGCTTTCCAGCGCATCGATCGTCTCCATGCCGATCTAGAGCGCCGCGTCCTCTCGATTGAGCAGCAACGCGCCGCCGCTGAAGCCGAGCGCGAGCAGCGCATTCGCGAGAACGCCGCGCTCGCCGAGCGCCAGCAGGAGCTCGCTCAGCAGCGCACTCAGGCCCTCGCCGATGCCCAAAACCTTGCCGCCGAGGCACAGTCACTGCGCCAGCAGTTGGCCCAGCTTGAATCCGATCTAAAGACCCATCGCGCCGCGCTCGACCAGTTGCGCGACGATCGCTCCAACCGCGCCAGCGAACTCGCCAAACTCCACTCCGACCTCGAATACCTCGAAGCCGGCTGCCTCGCCGAAGTCAACGTTGAAGCCTCCGTCCTCCGTGCCGATGCCGAACTCAGCCGTATCGAGGGCGAAGAACTCTCCGCCCAGGAAGAAACCTGCCGCTCCCTCCGCCAGCGCCTCGAACAGATGGGCCCCGTCAACATGATGGCGCTCGATGAGTACAAGGAAACCGCCGAGCGACACGGCTTCCTCGAGACCCAGCGCAAGGACCTCGTCGAGTCCATCGAGAATACCCAGGAAACCATTCGCGAGATCGACCAGATCTCCCGCACAAAATTCGATGAGGCCTTCGCGCGCATTAATGAGAACTTCGGCCAGGTCTTCGCCCGCCTCTTCCATGGCGGACAGGCCCTCCTTCGCCTAACCGACGAGGAGAATCAGGCGGAAAGCGGCCTCGACATCGTCGCCTCGCCCCCGGGGAAAAAGCTCCAGAACGTGCTCCTGCTCTCCGGCGGAGAAAAATCCCTTACCGCGCTCGCCCTCCTGGTCGCCATCTTCGAGTTCCAGCCCAGCCCCTTCTGCTTCCTCGATGAAGTGGATGCCGCCCTCGACGAAACCAACGTCGGCCGCCTCGCTGACATGCTGCGCGCGCTCGGCAGCGAAACTCAGTTCATGGTCATCACCCACTCCAAGCGCATGATGCACGCCGGCGACATGATCTACGGTGTCACCATGCAGGAGCCCGGCGTCTCCAAAATCGTCAGCGTCCAGCTCGCCCATCGCGATCAGCAGCGCGCCACCGCGTAGCGTCCTGAGTCAAAAGTTCGCTAAATGATTAGGGCTGACATCCGGAGCGTAGTTTGCCGCGCCTTTCGGCAAACGGAGTCGAAAGCCTGCCCTGAGCTTGCCGAAAGGAACCTGCATCTCGCGCCGCTGGCGGTCTTCACACCCCTCTGATCCGCCGCAGCCCCCTACTCCGTCATCTCAAAATTCAACGTCACCTCAACCACCGCAACCCCGGCGCCAGTCGCAAACTTCCACTTCCGCACCGCATCCTCTGCCGCATTCACCAGGACGCTGCTCCCGCTCACCGCCTTCGCATCCGTCACCTTGCCCTCGGCATCCACTGTCGCTTCCACCTTCACCGTTCCCGTGATCCGCATGCGCTTGGCAATCTCCGGGTAAACCGGCGGCACGCGGCTCTTCACCGCCCGCTCGTCCGCCGCCCGAAGCGGCAGCGCCAATGCCACCAGCAATGCCAGCACCGCGGCCTTCGCTCCTCGCCATCCCCACGTCTGCGCTCCGCTTCCGCCTTCCATCTTCCCGGCCATGAGTCCCCCCCGCGCACAGGCAGTGCACACCCCTCCTTTATCGGCAAAAAAGCCCTGAAACATGAGGAAGCCTCATCTCCTGACCAAAACGGAGGATGTGCTCGTGCTCGTCTTTGCTCTTGCTTTTCTTTCTGTCATTCCCGCAGGGAATCTGCTTCCGCGGCCTCAAAGTACAAGGATGTCGATAAAAATAAACACCAACAGACTTTTCGAGAGAGCCAAAACCAGCTCAGAACCGCCGCGCGAATCCCCAACCCTCACCCCCGCACGTCCTCAAACGTCAAATTCTCCGCGCTCGACCCGTGCTCCTCCCGCCACAAGTCGAACAACCGTCCGTAGCTCAGCGTCAGGTAATCGCTCTCGGCCACGCCCAGCCGCGCGGCCACCCCATCAATCCACTCTGGCTGGCCTTCCAGCTCCGCGTAATTCCCAATCGGCGTCTCGTCCACCACGCAATGTCCCACCCCGTCGCTCCACTCCGTCCGCCATTTCTCGTAGCGGAACGCCGCCACCAGCCCCAGCGATCGGAACACCTCCGCAAGCGCCTCACCATCCGCCACCGCCGTCTCCGTCTCCACGCGATGCTTGTGTCGATCCTCGCCCGGCCCCGCATCTGGCAGCCTCTTGTGCGTCAGCACGCACCGCCCCGCATACGTGCGGATGCGCAGAATCTCCGTCCGCCCCCGCAACTGGCGGTCCGGCGTATCGTACAGCACGTTCGCCTCGAACGCCCGCGCTGTCTCCACCCGCAGCCCCGCCGCGCTCAGCCGCCCCGCCAGCTCCGCAACATCCCGCACCCGGAATTTGATCTCCGTCTCCACCCCGGACATACCTCGAGTGTAATCGTCACCCCGGCGGCACATGCGAAACGTCTGAGAGTGTTATCCCCCACCAACCGCCGTCATCCCGAGTGCCCCGGAAGGGTGGCGCGAAAATAGCCCACGGTGGAGCGGGGCCGCGGGCCGCGCGGAACCCTGGGAAAAGCCCCAAAACAGAAAAGGAGAAAATCGGCACCCGGCAAGGGCGCGGCGACCGGTTTGCAAGGGCCTCCTCTAGCTGGGTGCCCCATCCTTGCGCATTCGTACCGCGCGAAGGATCGGAACATCCCGGCACTAATCCGCCATCGACGAGCACTAACGATAATGCGCCAGCTGAGATTCGATATTCGGTCAACGAAAGCGTTCGCAGAGATAACTTGTAGAGCTGCGGGACCCCGCATTGTGTTGGCGGGGAGATTGGCCATCGGACCCGTTCTCCGGTTCTACCTGAGAACGGCTACCCAAGCCCGACGCGATGGACCAAGTCTCGAAATCGAGGATCACTGCGGATCGGATCGAAGTATGGATGGACCTTCACGAATTGGAGAATATCGGACTTCTCTCTGTAGGCCTGCTCCAGCCAGTAAAAGGCCTGTTCGTTGTCGCCCAAGCCCAGATAGGCATTCACAAAAGCAGCCGCGGGTACGTAGCCGGTCTTCTCTCGCTGTTTCAGCTGGGAAAGCAGCCGCAGCGCGTCGCTCCGCCGGCCGGCATGAGCGTACGCCCGGATCAACACGCCAGTCACCGCAGGGCTGCCCTTCGAGAGAGAGACCGATTGCTCCAGGGCTGGAATTGCATCTGCAGCCTGATTGTTCGCCACGAGGGCGAATCCCAAACCCCACAGAGCGGCTGCGTCATCCGGCTGTACCGCCAGGGCGCTGCGCGACTCGCGGATCGCCTCATCGTAGCGATGGGCCATGAAAAGTATCCACGAGACATTGTCGCCCGAGACCTCAAACGGATCGAGCGCGCGCGCCCGCCGGATGCGGGTCACGGCATCGTCGGCGCGGCCCTGGCAGGAAAGCCACGAGGCATATTCCTCATTGGCGCCCGCGTCGTTGGGATTCAACTCCAGAGTGCGTTTGAATTCCGATTCGGCTGCGGACCACTGCCATTCCTCTTGCAGGACATTGGCCAGGACGACGTGAGCCTCCACCAGATCTGGATCGAGCGCCAGCGCCTGCCGGGCAAAGCCGATGACTTTGGGCCGCGTCTCTTCCGGACGCGCTCCGGCAAAAACCGTCCCGAGCACGTTGTAGACTTCGGCGAGCCCCACGTATCCTGGCGCAAAGGTCGGGTCCCGATGCACGGCGTCCTCAAAATAACCGATGCTCTGCTCCATCTCGGCCCGGCTGTTTCCGCGGCCGAGAGCATAGGTGCCCTTCAGATAGCTCTCGTAGACCTCAGTCGCCACAGGGCGGGCCTCGGTCAGCCGCTCAAGTTCCTCGCCGGTCACTGACACTTTCACTTTTTCCGCGATCAGTTGCGCTACTTCACTCTCCAGCGTGAGCACGTCCCGCATCTCGCGGTCGTAATCCTTCGACCAGAGATGGCCGTCGGTAGCTCCGCGGATCAGCTGGGCCGTCACGCGAATCCGGCTGCCTTCCCGGATGACCGATCCTTCCACCACGGCATCCACGCCCAGAGCTTTTGCGATTTCCGGCACCGACTCTTGCGAATTCCTGAAGCGCAATACGGACGTGTGTGAGACCACGCGGAGCTCGTGAATGCCCGACAGGCGTCCGATAAGGGCGTCGGTGATTCCGTCCGCCAGGTATTCCTGCGCTGGATCGCCTGACAAGTTCCGAAAGGGCAACACCGCGACCGACCGAATACGGGCTGGGGCGTGATTCTGGAAGGCGAGCCATGCGGCAGCAACCGAGCCGAGGCAAACAAGGGCACCCAAGGCGAACCAGAGAATCGCCCGCCGCTTTCGCGGGGACATACGCTGGTTCTGTGAGGTCGAAGTGGTTTCTATCTCGGGTTTCGGCTCGAACTCGCCCCCACGGGAACGGCGGCTCTCAATCCATGCGTCAAGTTCGGCGGTCAGCGCATACACAGAGCCGCGCTTATCATGCTGATGCCGATGGACCGGCATTCCTTCTCGTTTTTCCCACCTTTGGACCGTCGTGACGTCGCGGCTTAGATAGGTCCCGATCTCTTTCCAGGAATCGAGACGCCTTTCAGTGGGCATCCGCGCCGGCGGGATTTCAATGGACGGCTCACCCATAAGCGATCTCTCGGGCGCTTCCAGCGCGTCTCGCGAGAAGTGATCCGATTGTAACTCCGGCCGACAGGATGGCAAAAGACGGCGTTTGACGGTAAATCACCTCTCCGCCTGTTGCTGGTTGACCTCGGCCCGTCGAATGCCGAAAGGTTACTGCAATTCAGGCGCGAAGTAGCCGCCATTCGGATGGCAGAAAGCCCGCCGCTCCTGGCGATGACTGAGGCGCCAATTCCAAACCCGGAGAATCCCCATGAACAGAAGAATCCTGACTCGGGCAGCACTAGCATTCGCCGCCATTTCGCTCCTGGCGGCCAGCGCCGGTCTTGCCCAGAACCTCAAAGGCGTGATCAACGACTATTCCCCATCAACCGTAAAGGGCGGCCCGTGGGAAATGCACGGCCAATGGAACCTGGACCTGCATCCAGGCAGGGACTCCGCCGATTTTTCGGCCGACATGACCATGTCCGGTTACGCAACCTCTGGTGGCGTTGTGGTCGCCGGTCAGAGTGCTCACACTCACAACATCAAACTCACAGACGCCAAGGTCATCTGGAATATGGACGGATGTCCCACATTCAGCCCTGCCACAAAACAGGGTTTCCAGATCAGCGGTACGGTCAATCTCTTGACGGGTAACGGAAGCAATGCTCCATTCGAGACCGACCCGCCCTCATCCACCCTCCAGGTCTGCGTCACCGGAGGGGAAGATGTCCCATACTCAATACCCCATTCGAACGTTACGCTGGTGTTCGGAGGACCTGCGGCCACTCACTTCGGGACACAGGCGATCCACGGCGCAGTGCGCTCGTTCAGGCCTGACGGCGAACGCTGAATACCGCCTCTTTGAGAGAACACCATCCTGCCTGGTCGGCGGGTGGCCCTGGTCCCAGCGCCCTTTCCAGACCACGATGAGGGTGCCCCCGGTCCCTCGTCCGCCGCGGCGGAGGGACCGGGGGATTTCCATCGACCCCAACAGGCAAACCCCGAAATCCCGGCCGATCCCGGCAAACGCCGCAGCGTCCAGGCAAATCCCATTCGTGACCTTGGGAGCCGCTCGGCCTATTCCGCTCAGCGCTCGGCGGACGCACCAGCAAGGCCGCTTTCTCTTCGGTTTGAGCGAAGATCGCTCGACCGAAACGTACCGGTTATCGAGCACGGCTTCTCAGGGCTAGAAACCACACCCGTGCCAGAGATCCGAGGAGGGCTGCGAACAACAAAGTGACTCCGGCCTGTAGAAGGGCGCTGTCTGCTGTCGCACGATAGAGCGTTCCAGCGAACGACCCGATGACGGTCGAATTTAACACCGTCAACACGAGAGAGACGGTGAAGCGGTGGAGGTGGTTTCTAGAAGCTGCAGTTTCCACCGATCTAATGGAGGCGAGGGAACCTGAACCCGTCATGGCGATTCCTTTCTTTCATGGCGCGAAGTGCCGGTTAGCGTTCATGCCAAGGCAAGCCATGCGCAGTCCTTTAGGTTTGGGCTATTTGAGATGGAGCTCGTTGAGCAGCATCTCGAGAGTGGTCATACAAGATGGGTCGATCATGAAACACCGTGCTGCGGTTGAGATTCTGAAATCGCAACGGGCGCGTAATTGGTGAAAGCTTATGCGAGAGACTCATAAGGCGCAATAGAAGGAAAAGCTCTGGTAGATGCGTCTCTGCTCGCGGACGGCGAGAGATCAGTACAAATGGCTAACACGTTGGTATATTCGTTTCTCTTTACGCAGAGAGGATTGTTCCTATTTGAAGAATGAATTTATGTTGCGTGCGAGGATACAGAAGCTGAGACGCAAGATGGGCGAATTGGACAGGGTGGAACCTGAAACACGACGGGTACAACTGCAAAAAACCGGGGCAGATCATAGGTCAGTGATACAGATTGCTACTCCGCTACAAACTGGATGCAAGAATAATCCGCTCTGTCAGTTCTCAAACGATATCCGCGATATTACCAGATTGGTACATGCCTTATTACTGATGGACTACGACGGTGATCGAAGGTAATCTTGACACGGTTTTCAAGGTCAGGGGATGGAGGTTTTCGCCGGGTCCAATTCTCTTGAGCGACTGGAGAGGTAAGTGTCGGATCCAGGTGTGTTCTGTTTCTGATGGATCATGCCCCTATATCTTCCTCCAGTCGAGTCATGGACAGAGTGATACACCAGAGGGACAAAGAGGATGCCGTCAGAGCAAGGAGAAATCTTTATTCTCATGGTCTGCCAACGGACCATGGCCAGCGAGCTGTTCGCGAGGGAACTCGGTCGCAGTGTAGGACTCCGAGTCATCGCACATGCGGAGACTGTGGACGAGTCGCTGCAAGCCGCCCAGAGCAAGTCGATTGATGTCGCGCTGATCAATGTCACGTTGAAAGACGGTCCGCTGACTGGCTTTGAAGCCATGCAGAAAATGGCGGAAGCTCGTCCAGGCATCCGGTCTGTAATTCTCTTGGAACAAGGTGAAGGGCATTTGAGTAAGACTGCGTTTCGAGCCGGCGCCAAGGGTGTCTTCTGTACGTGGAATGCTAAGTTTGAAAGCCTTTGCCACTGCGTTAAGCAAGTGAATGCTGGCCAGATCTGGGCAAACAGTGCGCAACTGCAGGAAGTGATGGAGGCCTTCGCGCGACCTGGACGGCTTCCCATTGTGAGCGCCGCCGGTGAGCCACTGCTGACAAAGCGGGAAGTGGAAGTCGCGCACCTTGTTGAGGAAGGAATGACGAACCGGCAGATAGCGTATGAACTTGGACTGAGTGAACATACAGTAAGAAACAACTTGTTTCACATCTTTGATAAGCTTGGCATCTCCAGCAGAGTCGAACTGGCACTCTACGCAGTCAACCAGGTGCGGGAGCACTTTGTGAGGATAGCTCTTCCTCCAACTGAAGATGCAACTTGGCGGCTTGCCAAAGGTATACCCCGGGGAGCAATAGAAGATCAAGTCGCGTCGAGTTAGGCGGTTGGCCCCGGTGCCCAGAGCGACTTAATCGAGCTGAGGCAGGTTGCCTTGGTCACAGCGCCCTTTCCAGATCACGATGAGGGTGCCCCCGGTCCCTCGTCCGCCGCGGCGGAGGGACCGGGGATTTCCATCGACCCCAACAGGCGAAACCCCAATCCGTCTCAGCAGGCGACAATAAAACCGTGACCACTCTGCGCCTAAAGGTCGATCCGGACCATCTCGACGCGCCCCAATCCCGCGCCGCCCTCGAGCAGGCCGCCGCGATCCTCCGCTCCGGCGGCCTCGTGGCCCTCCCCACTGAAACCGTCTACGGCCTCGGCGCCAACGCCCTCTCACCCCAGGCCGTCGCCGGCATCTTTGCCGCCAAACAGCGCCCCTCCTGGGACCCCGTCATCGTCCACATCGCCGGCCCCGTCGAGGACAACCCCATGCTTGCCGCCATAGCCGCGGAGATCCCAGACGCTGCGCGCAAGTTGATGCAAGCCTTCTGGCCCGGACCGCTCACCTTGCTGCTCCCGCGCACCGCCGCCGTCCCTGATGCCGTCACCGCCGGCCGTCCCCTCGTCGGCGTGCGCATGCCCTCCCATCCCGTCGCTTTTGAGCTCATCCGCCTCGCCGGCGTCCCCATCGCCGCTCCCAGCGCCAACCTCTTCGGACATATCAGCCCCACCACCGCCCAGCACGTCCTGGACGACCTCGACGGCCACATCGACGCCGTCCTCGACGCTGGCCCCGCCCGCCACGGCGTCGAATCCACCGTCCTCGACCCCTGCCAATCGCCCATGGTTATTTATCGTCCCGGAGCCATCGGCGCCAGCCAGATTCGCGCCGTCGCCGGCGATGTCATCCAGTTTGAATCACCGCTTCGTAATTCCGCTCCCGCCGAAGAGTCCCTGGCCCTCCCTTCGCCCGGCGTTGGAATTCGCCATTACGCCCCCCGCGCGCACCTAACTCTAACGTACGTGCAAGTTACAGACCCCGTGGGATACCCCCCTACCCTGGGCGATTTCGGGGGGACCATCGCCCAGACGGAGGCAGCAGCAGGTCAGCCAGTAGTCCTCGCGCCGGCCCAGCAAGCCTTCCATGACGCGTCACGCCGCCACCCAGGGAAGCGTGTAGGCCTGATGCTGCCCACCGGCTGGCGATTCGATCCCGCCGGCGGCACAGTGATCTTTGAATGGGGTAACTGGAACCATCCCGAAGAGTTGGCAGCCCGCCTCTACGCCGGCCTGCGCGCCCTGGATTCAGTCGGTTGCGAGTTCATCGTCTGCCCCTTGCCCTCCCTTGAGGGCATAGGCGCCGCCATCTGCGACCGCCTCCGCAAAGCCGCATCCGCTAGCAAAAGCGCGTAGTATCAGCCCGCCCGATGACAGCAATGCTCAGCATCACGACCCCAGGTTTGACGCCTCACGTGCACTACAGCACACACGCATAAGCGCATAACGCATAAGCGCATTACAAGCCGTTCTCCCCCTGCTTGAACATGTATTTGATGGAGGACTTGAAGATCAGCATGCGGTAACGGCCACGTAGTTTGAGGGAGTAGCGGTCGTACCATTCGATGCAGCCTTCAACGTGCTCGCCGTCTTCCAGGACGATCACCATGGGGGTCTGCGACTGGATCTGTTTCTGCAGGTAAAAGAGTTCGGCCTGGCGGTGAACCGTCTCCTCGTCGCGCGTGTAAGCGAGGGCCGAAAAGCGAAAAGGAACAGCAGGAACAGAGTGCCGGTTCCTGCGAAGACCGGGCCAAGCATGGGAGCCGGCAGCGGCCGATTCGACAATCGGAGAGAGGATGTGGCTCATCTGGATTCTTCCTTCCTGAACCTCTGTGAATGGGCATCCAGGGAAACTCATGAGCGGAACGAATCGGTAAGATGCGAAACCGCCGCACAGGGTGAACCAAAATACATTCAAACAGCTCCGCCACCAGGAGAATTGCCGATGCCCGCCGCAAACGCGGGCTGAACCATCATAGGCTCATAGGTTTACCAATTGGGGTGTTGTCCTGAGGCTGCTCGTACAGGGAAAGATGCCTGGCCCGGTTGCGAAGTTGCTCAATTTCAGCGGAATTGTCACCAGAGTAGCAGAAAGGCAGGGAACAGGGAACAGGGATCAGGGATCAGGGAACAGAAAGGCAGGGAATAGGTGT
>CAWBIG010000293.1:0-3360 GCA_963788435.1 uncultured Acidobacteriota bacterium
AAAACAAGTTCGCCATGAGCATCCGCATGCCGCTGGGCGTGGTGGGCATGATCACGCCGTGGAACTTTCCCATGGCCATTCCGAGCTGGAAGCTCTTTCCCGCGCTGGTCGCGGGTAACGCCTGCGTCATCAAACCGGCCACCGACACGCCGCTTTCGGTCCACAACCTGGTCCAGACCCTGGTGGACGCCGGCGTGCCCGATGGCGTGCTGAATATCGTCAACGGCGGCGGCGGGTCGGTGGGCAACGCGCTGGTCGAGCATCCTGACGTCCGCGCCATAAGCTTTACCGGGTCCAGCGAAGTAGGGTCGCACGTGGCCCAACGGGCTGCGGCGACGTTCAAGCAAGTGTCGCTCGAAATGGGGGGCAAGAACGCCATGATCGTGCTGGACGATGCCAACCTCGACCTGGCTCTCGATGGTGCGCTCTGGGGCGCATTCGGCACCACCGGCCAGCGCTGCACGGCAACCAGCCGCATTCTGCTGCAGAAGGGCATCGCGAAGCGCTTCACGGAACGGCTGGTAGAGCGGGCTGAAAAACTCAAAGTCGGCAACGGGCTGGACGAGTCGGTTGACGTGGGACCGCAGGTGAATGCCAGCCAGATCGAAACGTCCAACAGCTACGTTGATATCGCCATCAAGGAAGGCGCGAAGCTGCTGCTCGGCGGCGCTCCGCTTACCGATGGCGAGTTTGCAAACGGCACTTTTTTTGATCCCACCATCTTTGGAGGCGTGCGCCCGGAGATGCGCATCGCCCGCGAAGAGGTCTTCGGGCCGGTGCTCAGCCTGATCGAGTTTGACGCCTTTGAACAGGGCATCGAGATCGCCAATTCCATCGACTACGGCCTGTCCTCGGCGCTCTACACTAAGGACCTGAACAAGGCCTTCACGGCGATCCGCGATCTTGAGGCCGGCATCACCTACATCAACGCACCCACCATTGGCGCCGAGGTGCATCTGCCCTTCGGCGGCGTGAAGCAAACCGGCAACGGCCACCGCGAGGGATCGGAGGCGCTGGAGTTCTTCACCACGTGGAAGGCCGTGTACGTGGATTACTCCGACAAATTGCAGCGCGCGCAGATCGACAACGCGGAATGATTTGAACCACCGAGAGAAAACATCATGGAAACTGCCTACGCTCCGAATTCGCACCGTTACGACCAAGCCCTCTTCCGCCGCTGCGGCCGATCCGGGCTGGTGCTGCCCGCCATCACCCTTGGCCTGTGGCAGAACTTTGGCGGCGCCGACGTCTTTGAGACCGGCCGCGCCATGATCCGCCGCGCCTTTGACCGCGGCGTCACCCACTTCGACCTGGCCAACAACTATGGTCCGCCCTACGGCTCCGCCGAAGAAAACTTCGGCCAGATCCTGCGCAAGGACTTCGGCGTCAGCAAGCACTCCAGCGGCCTCCGCAACGAGTTACTGATCTCCACCAAGGCAGGCTGGGATTTCTGGCCGGGGCCTTACGGGATTGGAGGGTCGCGGAAGTATCTGCTGGCTTCGCTCGATGACAGTTTGCGGCGGATGGGGCTTGAGTACGTCGACATCTTCTATGCGCACCGGCCTTGGGCCAACTGCCCGCTGGAGGAGACGATGGGCGCGCTGGCGACCGCCATCCACCAAGGCAAGGCGCTCTATGTCGGCATCTCATCCTACAGCCCGGAGCGGACGCGCGCGGCGGCGGAAATCCTGAAGCATATGGGCGTACCTTTGCTCATCCACCAGCCCAGCTACTCCATGCTGAATCGCTGGATCGAGCAGGGGCTGCTGGCCACGCTGGACGATCTGGGCGTGGGCTGTATTGCGTTTTCCCCGCTTGGTCAGGGGCTTTTGACGCATAAGTACATTAACGGAGTGCCGGAAAGTTCGCGCGCGACGCTGGAGAATTCATCGCTGCTCAAGAATTTTCTCAAGCCCGAGAATATCGAGCGGGTTCGCGCGTTGAACGAGATTGCCAAGCGGCGCGGCCAGTCGCTGGCGCAGATGGCGATTGCGTGGGTGCTGCGCGATCACCGCGTGACTTCGGCGCTGGTCGGAGCGCGCACCGTGGAGCAGCTCGATAACTCGCTCGACGCGCTGCACAAGCTCGAATTCACCGAAGCGGAGTTGAAAGAAATCGACAAATACGCAATCGATTCCGATATCGATCTGTGGCGGAACGCGCGGGAGACGATGGCCTAGCCATCTAGGTATCGTTCAAAAAAACGCGCAGACTGATACCAAGCTGTCTCGGGGTGGGACACAATATGTAGTGGTTTTTCACCATAAATCTGGCAGGTTTATCCATTATCTAGTCGACGAACGTCGGATTCTTACCAACTGAGCGACTAACCGCGCGAATTCCGCTGAAAAAAAGCCTGTTACAGCGCGGTCCGAACGCCGGGACGGACCGCGCATTTTTACTACTTTGCCACTATTACCAACTAATAACCTAGCGAGGCTTATTCAATTGGTTACCGCCGCTCTCGCGGGAAATCGCCATCGTCATCGTCGTTCGCCGCGGACTTCTTCATTCCGGATTTTGCGTCATCGCTCTTCGGAGCGGCGATCTGCGCCGCCGGCAACTCCGGATGATCGAACGAGTAGAGCTCGTTGAAGAGGTATTTGTAGGTGGCGTGGGACTGGCCGCGGAACTGCGGCTTGAATCCGTAAAGCACGATACGCCCGTGGCCGTATTCGAGCTCCACTGCCGCGGCATGGCCCTGAATGGCTTCGGGATGGAGCAGCAGCCCGCTTTCGAGCGGGTTTGTTTGCTTGGAGTATTCGGCGAGGATTGCACCGTGGAATCCCGGCAGCGGCTCAAAGACAGGTCCGCTCTGGAACATCACCACGGGTGAATCCGGCTCGCCGTAGTTCGCGGGCAGGTCGGCGTGCTCGGTGTTCACGCGCACCAGCGCGCCGGAACAGAAAAACTTGCTACTTTTGGCGCCTTCAATCACGTTCTCAACCGGCAGCGAGAGCAGCGGAATGAGGGCGCTGGCGGTGTGATTGAGGGCCACCAGCGTGCCGCCGGCGCGGACAAACTCGCGCAGGTTGTCCAGGCCGTCCTGGCCGATGCCGCCGGCGTATTGCCCTGGGACCATGCCGATGCCGAAGCCTTCCATCATCTGCCGCCCGTACATGTCGGGAAGCACGATGACGTCGTAGCGATCGCGCAGGCCCGCGGAGCGAACGTCGGCGTTGTAGATGCTTTCGGGCGCGAAGCCGTAGTTCTCCAGGATCCATCGCGTCCAGCCTTCGTCGATGGACGGCGTCCAAGGCCGATAGAGCCCGACGCGAGCCTTTTTGATGGGCAGCGTGTGCGCCGGCGTGCTTACCGCGATGGCGGGAACTTCGTACTTCTTTGCCAGGTCTTCCATTT
>CAWBIG010000294.1:0-17020 GCA_963788435.1 uncultured Acidobacteriota bacterium
GGTCATGGAGATTGCAGGAGCCTTGAACAAGCTTCTGGCGGATGTATTCGCTCTTTATCTGAAAACCAAGAATTTTCATTGGCACATGAGTGGCCCCCACTTTCGCGATTACCATTTGCTTCTCGATGACCAGGGCGACCAGATCTTCGCGATGACAGACGAAATTGCCGAGCGCGCCCGCAAGATCGGTGGGCTCACCATTCGATCCATTGGCGAGATCTCACGCCTGCAGCGCATCGTCGATAACGACGAGGAATATGTCACTGGTGAAGATATGCTGAGCGAGTTATGCGAAGACAACAGGGCGCTTGTGCTCAGCATGAGGTCGGTCCACGACCTGTGCGACGCAGAGGAAGATGTCGCTACTGCCAGCTTGCTCGAAAACTGGATCGATGAGACACAGCGCCGTGCGTGGTTCCTCTTCGAAACCACACGTTCTCACTAAGACGAAAGTTGTTCGGTTGCATTTCCCGTGGAGGTAAAAGAGGCTATGTCTTCGACCCAACAATCGATACAGGATGGAAAGGCTCACCCACCCGAACCATCATCGCCGAATCGGCAGGTTACACCACCTGCGCACGAGGACATTGCGCTCCGCGCGTATGAGAAGTTTGTTGAGCGCGGCGAGGGGCCGGGCGACGACGTGTCCGATTGGCTCCTAGCCGAGCAAGAATTGAAAAGCAAGCGATGTGTGTAACGCATTCTTCGCCCAGACTTGATCAGATGGACTGCCCGTTTCTTGCAGGGCTCAAGAATTGGCTTGGTAATTCAGGGTTCGAGGATGTCGCTAGCAAGGAGCAAAAAAGAGTGGCTACAACAGCAAAGCGAGTTAAGGACGCAAAAGAGCCTAAATTTTCGTCTCGAAAACACAACCGCTGCAGGAACTGCGGCCGCCCCAGAGGGTACATCCGGAAGTTTGGAGTTTGTCGCATCTGCTTTCGGGGACTGGCGCTAGAAGGCGAACTCCCTGGGGTCTTGAAATCGTCGTGGTAGAAGGTCGCTGATCTAAAGGATGACCGTGGAGATCGCCATCGCGTGTACAGCGGGTTTGCCCTATGGGCACTCGCACGACCCTAGAAGTATCGATGTCGAACGGAGCAATGAATGAAAGAGGCAATGCAAAATGACCGCGCAGATCACAAAAACATCGTTTAGCTGTGAACTCGTTACGATCCACTCGAAGAGGTCGTTTGCCGATCTCATCAACCGTATTGAGGCCACATTTCATTATTACGACACGAAGACTCTCCGTGATCTCACAGCCGAAGGGGACACGGAAAAGCTAGCGGCGTACGTGAAGCAAGTAGGTGAGCCGACCGAATTCGCGATCTTCTTCTCTCTCGACCAAGGTTCTACGCAGCGATTAGCTGGAATACCGATCGAATCCCGTTTCTACCTGTTCGGAAATGCGACCATCGCGCAAGGTCTTTTCCGATACTCTGCACGCGCAGGTCTTGGAGCGCCGGTGCGCTTTTGCGTATCTCAAAAGGATGGCGAAGACGCGCGCATCGACATCGATCTTCCAACTTCGTTCTTCAGCCAATTTCCAGAAATGAAGGATTCACCGGTTCCCCAGATATTGGATGATCGGATGATTCCGCTTTTGCAGGAGATTGCCAGCGAGACGTAAGGCATTGGCGATTCAAGGCGCCTAAAGTCACTCACGGGGTTGGAGAAGCATTCTGGAAGTTCCCTGCACGTGATGGGACGTCCATGAGACAGGGTTGAGTTTTGCCGCGAGAGAGCAAGGCAGGTAATCGTCGGCGCCAAGGAGAAATGAAGGTATGGGCAGATTGACTGGAAAGATCGCGCTAGTTACGGGTGGCAACTCTGGGATAGGTCTTGCCACAGCAAAGCAATTTGTGGCGGAAGGCGCTTATGTCTTTATCAGTGGCCGTCGCGAAAGTGAACTCGCAAAAGCAATCCAAGAGATTGGCGAGAACGTCACTAGCGTCCAGGGAGACGTATCCAAACCAGCTGACCTTGACCGACTCTTCATTCAGATCAAGAAGGAAAAAGGGCGCCTCGACGTCATTTTTGCCAACGCTGGAGTCGCCAGATATGGCCGGTTGGGTGAAATTACGGAAGAACTTTACGATTCCATCTTCGACACCAATGTGAAAGGCGTGCTCTTTACCGTGCAAAAAGCACTCCCAGTGTTGGCGGACGGCGCATCGATCATTCTAAGTGCGTCGATCGTCGCCAGCAAGGGTCTACCGGCGAACGCCGTTTATAGTGCAAGCAAGGCTGCGGTCCGTTCGTTTGCTCGTACTATGAGTACCGATCTTAAAGGGCGTCAGATCCGCGTGAACGCTATCAGTCCGGGATCAACGGATACTCCGGGTTTCAGTGAGCTTGTTGGCTCCTCGGAAGTCGGCCAGGAGCGGATCAAAGCGCTATCGACCGCAATTCCACTGGGACGTCTCGGCCGCCCTGAAGAGATTGCCAAAGCGGTGACGTTTCTCGCCTCCGATGAGAGCAGCTACATCACGGGAATCGAACTGTTCGTGGACGGAGGAATGGCTCAAGTTTGAAAGTCAAGTCCAGCGCGCAGGTTTCCTCGCCATAGAGGGGACCAGACAGGATCTTCAAGATGATCAGAAAAATTGATGTTGAGCGATTCAGCCTTATCTCCTCGAAACCTTTCGATCAAGTTGTGGCGGCTCTTTACGCTTCCATCGGTCATCCAGACATGGCAGAATTCGGGAGATCAACTAGCGAAGCGGGCTCCTTTGCGGAGCTGCAACGCGCAGTCGAGAAAGCCTTGAGCGAAGCCGGACTGATGCTGTTTATGCAGCTTGATCACGGCGCGGTTGTGCGCAAAGAAACGGGTCGCGATTCACCCAGGATCATCCGCTTTATCATGGGCAATCCTCTAATCATGATGGAAATGGCCAAGCACGTTCCAGATGCTGGTTCGTACGCTCCCGTTACAGTTCTAGTGGACGAGCGGCCAGATGGCGTGCACCTGTCATACGACAGGATGGCCAGTTTTCTAGCTACGTACGGAAACGCCGATGCACTTCGGGTTGCAGAGTATCTGGACAACAAAGTCGAAACTCTCTTGCGCGAAGCGGCAGCCTGAAAGGGCGTTGTTTCTAAGCTCTGAAAAAGGGCAGCGACCTGCCAACCTGAATCTTCAAGAATTTGATGGCTGGCTAGTTCAGGAGCGATTCCCAGTTGGCCGGCACTCTTCCTGCTGGTCCAGGTGCGGGCTGATTTCTCGGGTGCGAATGCGGCGGAAGCAACTCTGCACCCTTGACCATCGCCTGCTTCTCGTAATCGAAGAACCAATCCTCACCCGGCTCAAAGCTGGTTATGATCGGATGCCCCGTCGCCGTCGCATGCTTTGATGCATGTTGACTCGGAGAACTGTCACAGCATCCGATGTGCCCACACTCTGCACACCGACGGAGATGAAACCACCAACCTCTCGGCGACGCCATGCATTCTAAACATCCGTCGCCACTTGGTTTCGATGAGGGGTTGATTCCGTGCGCAGCCTTTTTCATCTTTGATTTTCCCTTCGTGGCCTTTGTTCGCAAAAGAATGTCAAGCCAACAGCCATTTCGGCCGGCCTCGACCATAGGCAAATGTGGCGGACCAACCTGATCATCCGAATGTTTTCGTAGCCATCGCCTTTCTGTCAACCGAGTCGCTAAACTGGGATGGCGATGGCATAAAGAAAGACGGCAAGTTTCAAAACCGATGACCCAGGTAGCTCAATCAGAGGTTTCTCGCTCGTTGGGGCCATGGCAGCCCCTCCGGAACCGCACGTTCCGAAACCTGCTTGGGTCCAACTTGATCTCTGATGTTGGAACCTTTATGCAGAGTGTTGGGGCGGCATGGCTGATGACTTCGCTAACCAGGAATCCTCTGTACATCGCCCTGATTCAAACCGCTTCCGCTTTACCATTTTTTCTGTTGGCACTGCCAGCAGGTTCGATCGGAGATATCTTCGACCGCCGCAAGCTGATACTCGGTACAGAGACTTGGATGCTCGTCATTGCGGTTGTGCTGACTGTGACTACATTCGCCGGAGTGATGACGCCTTGGCTCCTACTCCTGCTTACGCTGGGGTTGTCGATCGGGGATGCCGTCGAATCGCCCACTTGGAGGGCAATCTTTCCAGAGCTGGTAGACAAAGAGGAGTTACCCGCCGCTCTGGCTCTGAATGGGATCGAGTTCAATCTGGCTCGGGCCGTAGGGCCGGGCCTCGGCGGCTTCATTGTCGCATCTGTAGGCGTGGGCGCTGCATTTGCATTCAATGCCCTCTCCTTCTTCGGTGTCATCGCCGTGATCAAGAGATGGAAGAGGCCCCTGCGAAAGAGCACACTGCCTGCAGAGACCTTCCGGGGGGCGACCTCCGCTGCCATTCGCTATGTCCGTTATTCCCCGGGTATTCGAAGGCTACTGCTTCGGTCGGCTGTTCTTATCTTTTTCACGAGCTCCTTTTGGGCGCTCCTGCCAACCGCAGCGAGGGAACTCAGTAAAAGCCCAGTCGCCTACGGATTCTTGCTCGGGTCCTTCGGATTGGGCGCGGTGCTGGGCGCGATGGTGCTGCAGCGAACCAGGTCGAAGCTCTCGACGGAGACTCTACTGTCTTCCGCCACGGCGATATTCGCCGCAATTGTCTTAAGTCTGGCATTGTTGCGCACACCGGCGGTCCTCTGCTTCCTAATGCTCTTTGGAGGTGCCTCCTGGACCGCGATCATGTCCCTCTTCAACATCATGGTGCAGGAACTTGCCCCCGATTGGGTAAGGGCGCGAGTGCTAGCAGTCTATCTCTTCGTCTTTCAGGGGAGCGTTACCCTAGGTAGCACACTGTGGGGCTTTATAGCGTTGCGCACGAGTGTCCATGCAACTCTTGCGGCTGCAAGTATTGGAACGGCTGCATGCCTATTGCTGCGGCCCTGGTTCAGATTGCCGGATACTAAGCTGGATCTCAGCATCTGGAATCACTGGGTTAAACCGGCAATGATCGAGGAACCTGAGCCCGACCAGGGGCCGGTCCTCGTCACCGTGAAGTATGTAGTTGATCCGGCGAAAGCTCCCGAGTTTCTCCATCAAATCCGCAACTATGAGCGCATTCGTCGCCGCGATGGCGCCATAAGCTGGGGAATTTTCGTCGATACAGAAGCGCCGAATACATACCTGGAAAACTTCAAAGTCGACTCTTGGGCGGAACACGAGCGGCAACATAACCGTTTCACTCAAGCCGACAGAGAGGTTGAGGAACAAGTGCTCAGGTATGCCATCAAACCTGTCGAGGTCAAGCACTATATCTACGCGCGGGAAAGACCTCGCTTCTCAGAGACCGACGTTTAGCGAGAGGCGCGATTCTGACACTCCAATTACAAATCCGGGCTCAGTGAGTGCCTCAAAGATAATGCGCTCATCGAGAAAGTCGTAATGAGTCAATCCGGCAGCAATCACTTGTCCGATCAGCCGGTTTTACGGCCGCTTGGAATTCCCAACAACCCTCTGCCCTGTTACGCAGGAGGCCGCTGGTTCGAGTCCCGTCGCTTCTGTCAGAATTGTTCGCGACATCCGACACTGACCTTGCTTTTTGGGGTTCGAGGGCCTGATCACCGGCTATTTGAAGCACGGCAAGCTTGGTTCCATACCTGGCTTTGGCGATTGAGGTACTGCATCGTCGTTGTAACTTGTCGTCGGTCGCAAAAAGTTGGAAACCGGATGAATCTTCAGAGACATTTTGGTTGTTTGGCGGATACTGCCTCGCCCTCTGCCAAAGACTTGCGCAATTCTCGAGTGGCGCGCAACACCCGTGATTTTGCGGCGCCGATCGAGATGCCGGCGTGTGCAGCAATCTCTTTAAGCGAGCCTTCAGATTCCTGGCGAAACGCGATTATGTCGCGATAGGTTCTTGGAAGATGGGAAATTGCCGCTTTTAGACGTGCTCTGTTCTCGTGCTGGATATAGAGATCTTCCTGGTTTGCATATTTGTCTGGGATTTCCCACCGGAGACCTTCGTTGCCAACATCAGACGGCACCTCGATTGAAACTTGAGGACGAATACGCTTCCTTCGAAGCATCATCAATGCCGAGTTGATACTGATGCGTGTAAGCCACGTTGAAAACGTAGAAGCTCGATTGAAGGATCGTAGATGTACGAAGGCTTTCAGGATTGATTCCTGCAGAACATCTTCGGCATCTTCCCGGTTCTTGGTGATTCTATAAAGCGAGACGAGAATACGCGTTGAGCATCGGGAACAGAGCTCCGCGAACGCCCACTCCTGGCCGGCCTGCGCAGTGGATACGAGCATTTCGTCGCTGAAATGCTCGTGCGCGCTAGCTTTCCTCCCCAAGAGATTCAAGGAGCCAAAATGGTGCATGGTTGCATCCTCCTCCCGTCAAAGCTTTCAATTGAAGTCAGGTCAGGGTTAATCGCAGACCTCACCATAATCCGTGACCGCACCAACCAGAACCGCCATCGCAACACGACTCGAGCCATGGCGGATGAGGTCGCGCACGACCTCTCCGCCACCCGTCGAAGAAACATTGCGACGGACTATGAGTGGACTTGATCGAAATCCCTCGTTCGAGGCTTCTGCGCTGTTTCTGTCGTAATTCCAGCGGAGCTTACTTGCTAATCTCGTGTATCTCCGCGATGTATCCTCCAGGGAATTCGACCATGGCGGCAGTTCGTCCATCTGAAGTGTATGGCTGGACAAGTATGCTAACGCCTAGCGCCTGAGCTTTCGTCAGCGTACCGGCAAGGCTCGGAACCTCGTAGCCAGTTATCTCCCTCCCATAAGGGTACGGAAGATGCCCATCCGTCACGAACACCGACAGTTTCCCGAAGAGGGACTCAACACGGATACGCCGGAAGAAGTCGCCCGGGCGGCCAATTTCGACACCGGGTGCGTGCGGATCATCCGAGACGATTTTCCCGTGAGAGAAACCGATAAAACTCTGCAGGAATTCTCCGACTCGAACAGACGACACATAGACGCGATTCTCGGGAACCGTTTGAAAGGGCTGATAAGACGGTGTCTTGAAGTGCCAATAGAGCTGAGTATTAACTCCACCCGGCCATTGAATGACCGCGTCGCGGCCAATTGGATCAGGAAACGATTCTACGAGCACGTCGGCCCCGGTTGATTTTGCGGCAGTGATTGCAGCGTCGAGGTCCGTTACGAGGTATCCGGTCCTCTCTGCGCCGAAGGGATACGGAATCGGGGTTTTGAAGCCGAAGAGAGACACCGTGCCCACAGGTGTCTGCAGGAGCTGCGAAGTGGTACTGCTCGGTGTTGGGGTAACGGTAGCGACTACCTGCTTTGTACTCGTGCCACCGAACGTGCCAAGAAATGCCTTCACAAATGCATCGACGTTTTCGGGCGCTACGTAGACATGCGTGGTGTCGTATTGCGGGGCAACAGCGAGGGTCGGAGCCGACTGAGCCGAACAAATAGAAACGCTGACGATCAAAAGTACAACTGCGCAACGACGGATTAAGGACTCTTTCTGCATGAAACACCTCCGACTCGGTCTAAAAAGTATTCCCGCTTCCAACATTTACGATAACCGCTGTGGTCTTTTCAGGCATTACTCATTACGGGCGAACCCTCTTTACCCTTTTGAGTGACAAACAGGCAGATGGATTCAGAGCAGGCTCTGGATCAAAGATTGTGCGGCTTCCAGTTCTTGATCAAGAATTGTGTGGGGCCTTCCGGGATGGCGCATCAGTTCAACGTGAGCTCCCATTCGCTCTAGCTCGATAGCCGAGGCTTCCACGCGGGACCAGGGGACATGCGGATCGGGATCTCCGGAACTAAGCAGCGCTGCAGTTCCAGCGAGCGATCCTTCATGATGGATTCCGAGATCAGAGGGCCCTATTAAGCCCCCGGTGAATGCGATTAGAGCTCCATAGTGCGTTGGGTGACGAGCAACGGATTCAGTCGCGAGACACGCCCCTTGAGAGAAGCCGCAAAGGACGATGCGATTGCGCATAATTCCAGCAGTCACGCATCTTTGAATGAGACTCCCGACCTTGGCAATTGCTGACGATAACCAAGGTTCATTCTGTTCGACGGGCGCAAGAAAAGAGTTCGGGTACCATGTGTTGTTTGCCGCCTGTGGAGCAAGAAAAGATATTCGTTCATCATAGAAAGCATCGGCAAGACCGAGGATATCTTCTGCCGAACTGCCTCGACCATGAAGAAGAATCACTCCACAACTTGCGCCGTTAAGATTGTGGCCGGCGTAAGCGATCTGCGTTTGTGCATGCGGGTCAAGCATCGGCTCGTTCCTTGCGGAGGTGCGGCAAATGTATGGGCGAAAGCGCTTGTTCAATATCTTCACGGTGCACTTCGAGCCACGGCGGCAGTTTGAGCGCTTCACCGAGGTGTTCAATCGGCTCATCGAAAGTGAATCCGGGGGGGGCCGTGGCGATTTCGAACAGAACGCCGCCAGGCTCGCGAAGGTAAATGGAATGAAAGTAGGTGCGGTCGCGCACCGGAGTGACATTGAGAGTCACTTTGGATAGGACCTGTCTCCATTCCAGTTGAGCACTGTCGGTCGGTGCACGAAAGGCTATGTGGTGTATTGTCCCGGCTCCCATGTCTCCATAGACCAGTTCCGGCTGAACAAGAATGTCGACGTAATTCCCCGGCACGCTTGCCGACGACTTGAACCGAATGCGATTCTTCTCCTCACCAGCGTTTGAAAACCCCATTGTATCTAGGACTGATGAGGTTAGTTCCAGACCCATTTCGCAAAGGGTAACTCCATCGAATCCACGAATGGCGTGCTCGACAGGGACATCGCTTGTTCGTGGTGCTACCAAATCCGGCGTATTCCCCCGTCCGATCAATTCAATTTGCATTCCGTCGGGGTCGCGGAGTCTAAGAACAGGATCGCCGAAGCGCACGCCAACATGCTCCACCGGAGATCCGTTGGCCAAGATGCGTCGTTCCCAAAACTCGAGCGATGATTGCGGTACGGAAAATGCCACAGAAGAAGTCTCCCCAACTCCCACTCGACCCCGAGGTGCATGAGGCCACGCAAAAAAGGTCAAGATTGAGCCGGGCGAACCGGCATCATCGCCGAAATAGAAGTGGTATGAACCGGGGTCGTCGAAGTTCACGGTACGTTTGACGAAGCGGAGTCCAAGCATTTCGCAATAGAAATCGAGATTGCGCTGCGGGTCTGAGGCGATCGCCGTAACGTGGTGTAGTCCGACAATAGGCTCGGGCATGCAATTCTCCATTAGCGCCGTGAATCACTGAAATCATCGAGCAAGATTAGCTTACGCTTCCTATTTTGTACTTGGGCGAATCATGTCGCGCGCATAGGTTAATCCAATTCCGTATCCACCTCCATGCTCTTCGACTATTTGCCGGGCGCCTGCGTAGGTTTCATGCCGCGTCCAATCACGCTGGAATTCGAGTAGGACCTGAAGCCAACTCGTCAGTTTTGCTCCAGAGGCTTCCATTCGACGCATCGCCAATTCATGGCCGACAGCCGTGAGCCCTCCACAGGCATCCCCTACCACGAATACTTCGAAGCCTTCTGATAACGCCGAGAGCACAGGAAAAGATACGCATGCCTCTGTCAGCAATCCCGCCACCAGAAGGCGTTTTCTGCCGGCGGCCAGAACGGCGTTCCGCGCTACTTCGTCCTCCCATGCATTCATATTTCGCCGTTCGATTGGCTCGACACCGGGCAGAGCTGCCTGTAAGACGGGAAACAGAGGTCCGCTGTATACCCGCGATGCTGAAGTCGAGACGATAACGGGTACACCGTAAACCTGCGATGTGCGAGCCAGCGCGACTGCATTGTTAAGCAATGTTTGCCGTGCCGTGGACTCCACACCAAACGCGAGTCCAGCCTGAAAATCCACGAACAGCATTACACACTGCCCCGGACTTAAGAGTGTTTCAGCACCATTCATTGGAACCTCAACCTGTATGTGCGTACGTGATGTGAACTCGTCGAGTCTCCAGAATATGAGCCTGCCTTTTTCGAATCATCCCCCTTTCGGGTGACGGAATTGGTAGCTGGCTTCACTGCTCGAAAGGGTAGAGTCGAACCGCCCATATTGAGGCAAGACAACGATTGCATGAGCCGATAGCGTGAATAGCAGTCGGTCATTTCCGATTTGATTTTGGCCACAGTATTAGTACGCAGCGAATAGCTCCGAAATTACCCCTTTGAGTGAGGAAGAGGCACCTCGATTTGGAGTATTGGTCGCGGCGTAAATGCAGCAACAATCACGGCGGGGATTGGACTCGGCGGTAGCAAGAGCCAGCGAGCCACCTTCAGCAAATGAAGAATGGAGGAGACATGAAACTGCAACCGAGAAGTGAAAAGGGGCTGCTGACGCCAGACAACTGTGTCATCACCCTCATTGACCATCAACCTCAAATGCTATTCGGCGTGGCAAGCATCGACCGGCAGTCTTTGATCAACAATGTCGTCGGTTTCGCCAAAGCCGCACGAATCTTCGGCGTTCCTTTGATTCTGAGTACGGTAGAAACAAAGGCGTTCAGTGGGAATCTGTGGCCCCAACTTCAAGCAATCTACCCTGATCAGACGCCGATTGAGCGCAGCAGCATGAATTCGTGGGATGACGAAAAGTTCGTTGCTGCTGTGAAAAAGACCGGCCGCAAGAAAATCGTGCTTGCCGGTTTGTGGACTGAAGTCTGCGTCGCATTCCCGACAGTTCAGGCAATTCACGACGGATACGAAGTATATGTCGTGGAAGATCTGTGCGGCGATCTGGATGAGAAGACCCATCAGGCTGCCATGCGGCGAGTAGAACAGGCCGGGGCGAAGCCAGTCACCTGGATTCAGGTAATGCTCGAATGGCAACGTGACTGGTCCCAGAGAGAAACCTACGCAGCCGTCATGGACGTGGTCAAAACTCATGCGGGCGCGTACGGCATGGGAGTCGAGTACGCCTACACGATGGTCCACAATGCGCCAGCAACTGTTCATCCTGGCTGGGAAGTGCCGGACGAACTTGTCCACAGTTAGCCGCATCACGAACAGGGCCGGTGACCGCCGGCCCATTCCTTTCCATGACTGAAAACACGCGGAGGCGTCTATGGGAGCACTTAAGATCTTTCATAACGGCAAGATTGCCACCAATTCCAAGCCTCATTTCGTAGAGGCTATTGCCATTGAGGATGGAAAAATTGCTTCCATCGGACGGAGTTCTGAAATTCTTCGGCTGAAGACTCCCGACACAACGATAGTGGATCTCAAAGGTCACACGGTGATTCCTGGGTTGAATGATTCGCACCTGCACATCATCCGTGGAGGCCTGCACTACAACCTCGAACTGCGTTGGGACGGCGTACCTTCGCTGGCTGATGCGTTGCGCATGTTGAAAGAACAGGCCGCAAGAACTCCCGCGCCGCAATGGGTGCGCGTGGTTGGAGGATGGAACGAATTTCAATTCGCCGAGCGGCGGATGCCAACGTTAGATGAGATCAATGCGGTGTCTCCGGATACGCCAGTATTCGTCTTACACCTGTATGATCGTGCATTCCTGAACGCAGCGGCGTTGCGCGCGGTGGGATATACAAAAGGCACTCCGAATCCGCCGGGGGGCGAGATTCAGCGCGACAAAGCTGGCAATCCAACCGGAATGTTGATTGCACGTCCGAACGCGGGGATCCTCTACTCCACTCTCGCGAAGGGTCCACTTCTTTCCTATGAAGATCAATTGATTTCCTCAAGACACTTCATGCGAGAGATGAATCGTCTGGGTGTTACAAGCGCGATCGACGCGGGCGGCGGCTTTCAGAACTATCCGTCCGATTACAAGGTGATTTCTGAGCTCCACGAACGCGGCGAAATGACCGTGCGTATTGCATACAACCTGTTCACTCAGAGACCAAAGCATGAAATCGAAGACTTCGAGAACTGGACATCGACCACCACACTCTTCCAAGGTGACCAGACATTGCGTCTTAACGGAGCCGGTGAAATGCTCGTCTTCTCGGCAGCAGACTTCGAAGACTTCCTAGAGCCTCGACCAGATTTGGATGGGGCACTGGAAAAGGAGCTTGAGCGAGTAGTCCAACATCTCGCCGCGCAGCGCTGGCCCTTTCGACTCCACGCCACTTACAACGAATCGATCGAGAGATTCCTGAACGTATTCGAGAACGTGAACCGCGACGTCCCGTTCAATGGTCTCCACTGGTTCTTCGACCACGCAGAGACTGTCAGCGATAAGAATATTGAGCGCATCGCGGCGCTCGGTGGAGGGATAGCTGTTCAACATCGGATGGCTTTCCAAGGCGAATACTTTGTGGACCGCTATGGCGCAGCCGCCGCAAGAAGGACCCCGCCAATCCGGCGGATGCTGGAGCTCGGTGTGCCTGTAGGCGCCGGCACTGATGCTACGCGTGTTGCCAGCTTCAATCCATTTGTTTCACTTTATTGGCTGGTATCCGGAAAAACTGTTGGGGGCCTCGAGCTCTATCCGGAGGAGAATCGTATGTCACGCGAAGAGGCTCTCAAGCTTTACACGCAGGGCAGCAGTTGGTTTTCTACTGAGGATGGTACCAAGGGCGGCCTATATCCTGGACAACTGGCCGATTTCGCTGTGTTGAATGGCGACTATTTTAGCGTACCGGAAGAAGAGATCAAGCACCTGGAGTCGGAGCTGACCGTAGTAGGTGGAGAAATAGTACATGCCAGCAACGATTTCATGACAATGGAGCCACCAGCGCTTCCAGCCGCGAGGGATTGGGCTCCAACTGGGCACTACGGTGGCTACCACAGCAGAGGAAGCGCATCTGCAGCGATGCATACGCATCGATGCGATGGCCATGTTCACCGCGCAAGTAGGCCACAGAAGTTAGGTGAGGCAATTTGGGGTCTAGGGTGTGATTGCTTCGCGTTCTGAGCAAGTGCATCATGGGAGCTGCAGGCGCAAAAAAGAGAGGAGAGAAAAAATGAAGGATTTGCTCATATCATTCGCGGTCGGAACCTTTGTGGGCGTGCTGTATGGAGTCATTAAAGTGAAGAGCCCGGCGCCGCCCATTATTGCCCTGCTTGGGCTACTCGGTATGGTACTCGGAGAACAGGTTGGCACTTGGGTTCATACAAGACACGTAAATGTCGCGCGCGCGGCTTCAACTTGTCTTACCGGTAAGCACTGGGATCCCCCTCTCCAAGTAGCAGAACAGGCTTCCGTATCGCCGCGGGCAGATTGAGAATGCATGTCGACCAAGTTGAGTTCCTTCGTTCTTTTGTTGTTTCTTGTGCAGCTAGGGCTTTTCAAGTCGCTGGCCCAAACCGATGCGCCCAAGCCTTCCCCCGATCGAACGTACAAGCTCTTGCGCGAAGATGAAGACTGGAGTTTTCTTCAAGACAAAAGTCTTCGTCAAGATTCTTGGGATCCAATCAAATATATTCCCCTCCAGAACGGCAAAAAGAACTGGTACCTCACCCTTGGGGGAGAAGCGCGTGAGGTTTGGGAGCAAATCGGCAACGACAATTGGGGCGAATCACCCTTTTGGAACGGATATCTCAACGAGAGATACATGCTTTACGCCGATCTCCATTACGGTCCTCATGTTCGAACATTCCTCGAATTGAAAAGTGGTATCAACTCTTGGCGAGCTGGCGGTCCGCGCCCCATTGATGAGAAGAGACTCGATTTTCAAGCAGGTTTCCTGGAGGTCAGAGACGCCACATCGTGGGGATCGATCCAAGTACGCGCGGGCCGCCAAGAGCTGGAGTATGGGTCCGGCCGGCTCGTAGATGTCCGTGAGGGGCCGAATGTACGGCTCAGCTTTGATGGCTTTCTAGTACGGGCTCAAGTTTATTCGTGGCGGGTAGACGGCATTGCAGTACGACCCGATGAAGACAATCCTGGTTTTTTTGACAATGCTCCAGATCACACTGCGAGTTTCTGGGGTGTGTATGGAACGCACCCGATACCCGCCAAGTCCCAACTGGACGTCTACTACCTGGGCCAGGATCGCAAGGACGCCGCATTTGAGAGAGGAACAGCGAATGAAGTCCGTCAATCTTTCGGAACACGGCTATCAAGGCCGGTAGCAAGCGAGCGACCAGGTTGGGACTTCGATGATGAAGCACTGTGGCAGTTCGGAAGCTTTGGAACGGCCAACATCCGCGCATGGACCCTGGCCACAGAGACCGGGTACAAGGTTCCGACAATTCCTCTGAAACCGCGGTTCAGCGCGAAGGCGGATATCTCAAGCGGAGATCATCCATCGACGAACACGCTGGGCACATTCAATCCTCTTTACCCCAAGGGAAACTATTTTGGCGTGTTGGCAACAACTGGGCCCGGCCCAATCAACTTCATTGATGTACATCCGCATGTAGAAGCTTGGGCTCCACACAATATCTCCGTATCTGCCGATTGGATCTTTCAGTGGAGACAGAGCCTGGACGACGGGGTGTATGCCGTACCCGGCTTCTTGATTCGAGCTGCGGATGGCAGTCGAGCTCGCTTCGTCGGAGATAGACCAGGAACTGAGGTGCATTGGCAGGCAAATCGTCATCTTTGGTTTCAGGGAGACTACGGAATCTTCTACGCGGGAAAGTTTCTCAAGGAAACACAACCGGGGCGGAATTTGAATTATTGGGCAGTTTGGGCGGGCTACAAATTCTAAAACGGAGCTCAGATGGATTCTCTGACGAACAGTGAGCGCGTCTTGCACGGCTCTCTCTATTGTCTGACGTTCGTCACGGGCCTCGTTGACGCCGGCAGCTATGTCGCAATGGGCCACGTATTCACTGCCAATATGACAGGAAATATTGTTTTCCTTGGCTTCGCTTTTGGCGGGGTCTCAGGTTTGTCGATCGGCAGGTCATCGACTGCTCTCGGCTTCGCACTTCTTGGCGCTTTCCTGGCAGGCAAGCTTGATTCTTGGCTCGGTACTAGGCGTCGAAACTCTTGGCTTGCTGCAGCCTTGGGAATAGAAGCGATGCTTCTCCTCGGGGCGACTGCGGTTGCCCGATACTTTGCACCACGTGGAGGACAGCATATCCCGACCGCGCTCTACGGGATTATTGCTCTGTCAGCTCTCGGTATGGGAATGCGCAATGGCACTGTCAGACGGCTCGCAGTGCCGGAGTTGACGACAACCGTACTTACGCTAACAGTTGCCGCACTGGCCTTCGACTTTTCGCTTGTGCCGGGCAGCAATCCCAGATGGCGCAGGCGCGTTGGCTCCATCCTGATGATGTTTTCCGGGGCATATGCCGGCGTAAAGCTGGTGCGTCATTCTCTGTCACTGCTACTCGGTGTGACCGCTGTGCTGACGATTTTCTGTATGCTCGCCCAAATCTACCGCGACGAAACACAGCACGAGGCAGGACTGCGCACACAGCAACGTTGAAATATTGGGAACGCAAAGCCAAGGAATGGAGTCCAAAGGGACTCGAGAGCCTACATAGACTGATCACGTGGAGCGGCATTCATTAATCATTTACGTCTAGCCGACGGCGACCGAACAAGGCGGCGTCGATTGACCAGCATCCAGGCCCCAGCATGGCAATCGCCACGCAAACACAAATGAGCAGTATCCCTTCCTTCGACTCCTGGCTGCCCATCAAGATCATGAATGCCTCGAGTAGCGCCGCAAGAATTCCGGCGACCGGTGTCCAGAGCCCAACGATTAGGAGCCCGCCAGGAATCGCTGAAGTGAGCGCGAGCAGGCCTGGGCTGCGAGATCCAGAAGCTGCAATCACGGCGATTCCGTCCGCAAGCAAATACCCTCCGGACGCAATTCGCAGCACGAGCAGGCCGGTGCCCGGCCACCCATTTGGAAAAATCGAAAACAGGCGTTGCACGGACGCGTCCCCCTTTTGCTCTCAACAGTACCTGCGAATCGAAGGCGCGTGAAACGCCAAGAAGAGTATGCTGCCAATTACCCTTTCGAGTCCCTATAGGTCGATAATTCCCCGCTTAAGGGCGATGGTGACCGCATGCGTCCGATCATTCGCGCTCAACTTGGAAAGAATGCTCTTTACGTGAGCTTTGACTGTGTCCTCAGTTATTGTTAGCTTATCCGCTACCAATTTGTTGGGATTTCCGGCAGCGATTGACTGAAGGACCTCCATTTCGCGCTCTGTAAGATTGCTTTCACCAGCGTGGTCGGCAATCTCAGCGGCGATTTCCGGCGCTATTCTCTTGCGGCCTGCGTAAACCTTGCGGATCGTGTCCAGCAGTTCCTTGCGCAAGAAGCCCTTGAGCAAATAGGCCCTGGCTCCAGCTTTGAGTGCACGCAGGATCTGAACGTCTCCACTGTAGGTCGAAAGAACGATGAATTTCGCCTCGCGAGAATCTCGAAGGATCTCCGTCATTGCGTCTACGCCACCCAAGTCGGGCATGCGCATGTCCATCAACGTTACATCTGGTTGGTGTATCCGAAATAGTTCAATTGCTTGTCTGCCCGTGGAAGCTTCGGCCACAACGGTCATGTCGGATTGCTTACCGACGAGGGATTCAATGCCTTCTCGTAAAAGTGGGTGATCATCAGCGATGAGAATACGGATGGGATCAGAGCTGCTCGACATGATGTGCCTGCTCCTTTCTTTTGGGTAGTCTGAAGCGACCGCGCGCCGGAGCCGCGTCATAGGCAATATAGGCGGGAATCGTCAATTCGACCTCGGTCCCGGCACCTGGCTTGCTCCAGATGCAGAGGCGTGCATGAATGTTCTTTGCTCTTTCATACATGCCGGTCATTCCCCAGTGACCTTCACGCCCGCGGTTCTTCAGGATCTCTGAATCGATTCCGATTCCGTCGTCGCGAAATCGAAGGCGGAGAAATCTGTCCGAATAAGCAACTTCCGACTCAATTCGTTGCGATCGAGCGTGGGAGAGTGAATTTAATAGCGCCTCCCTTGCAATTCTGCACACTTCCTCTGCGGCCCACGAGTTCACTGTTCTCGGTTGACCTTCTGTCACTACTGAGGTGGTTGGGGGCGGCGTTTTGCCACAGCAAAATTCCTCAACCAAGCCGTTCATCATGGCTTTGAGGGAATCGGCGAGACCGCGTCCCGC
>CAWBIG010000295.1:0-3603 GCA_963788435.1 uncultured Acidobacteriota bacterium
GAACAAGTAGAGCTCATTGAACAGGTACTTGTAGGTGGCGTGCGACTGGCCGCGAAACTGCGGCTTGAATCCGTAAAGCACGATTCGTCCGTGCCCGTATTCGAGTTCCACCGCCGCGGCCTTGCCCTCGATCGCCTCGGGATGCAGCAGCAATCCGCTCTCCAGCGGGTTTGTCTGTTTGGAATATCGGCGAGCACCGCGCCGTGGAATCCCGGCAGCGGCTCAAACGCCGGTCCGCTCTGGAACATCACCACCGGCGAATCCGGCTCGCCATAATTCGCGGGCAGGTCGGCATGTTCGGTGTTCACGCGCACCAGCGCGCCGGAGCAGAAGAACTTGCTGCTCTTGGCGCCTTCAATCACGTTCTCCACCGGCAGTGAGAGGAGCGGGATGAGCGAGCCGGCGGTGCGGTTCAGCGCCACCAGCGTGCCGCCGCCGCGCACAAACTCGCGCAGGTTATCCAGGCCGTCCTCGCCGATGCCGCCGGCATATTGTCCCGGCACCATGCCGATGCCGTAGCCTTCCATCATCTGTCGCCCGTACATGTCGGGAAGCACGATCACGTCGTAGCGATCGCGCAGGCCGGCGGAGCGGATGTCGGCGTTGTAAATGCTCTCCGGCGCGAAACCGTAGTTCTCCAGGATCCAGCGCGTCCAGCCTTCGTCGATGGACGGCGTCCAAGGCCGATAGAGCCCGACGCGCGCTTTTTTGATGGGCAGCGTGTGCGCCGGCGCGCTTACCGCGATGGCGGGAACCTCGTACTTCTTCGTCAGGTCTTCCATTTTGGCGCGATCGATCCCGCTTACCAGGAACGCGCCCCGCTCCATGCCGTTGGCGGTCTTCACCGGCTCCTCGGCCAGTTGCACGGTAGCGCCTTCGGCCAGCGCCGCGTTTACCGCCTCAAACGACGCGTTGGTGCGATGACTCAGGGCAAAGACGCTGCCCGTGCCATCCACGCTCTGCGCGGGCAATTCAGCCTTGTCGATTTTTATGAGCAGCGCGCGCTCGTCCGCGCCCAGCGGATCGGTGACGGCGTCCACGTTCACGCCCATCTGCAGCGGCAGCGTCCAACCGGTCACGTCGTAGGGCAGATGGCCGATGGGATTGGGTCCCTGGGCGATCGCGTCGGGATATTTCTGCCGCTCTAAGAGTTCCTTGGCCATGGCGGAGAATGGCTGATCCATGGGGATGACCCACGAGCCCGCGGGATAGCTGACGCCATCGGCCTTGAAGCCGTCCTTCGAGGTATAAACATCGAGGCCGTTTTCAATCATGAGTTGCGCCAGTTGCGCCGCTTCCGGCGTGTCAGCCTGCTTGCTCGGGATGACGTAAGCGAACGGCGGTTCTTTGCGGTAGAGGTTAATGCTGTCGCGCGCGGCCTGGTAGCGGTTGTAGATGAGGGTCTCATGGTTCTTCGCGGCCAGGTCGAGCACCGACATCGATCCGCCCACCATGTAGTCAACAGCGTCCTTCAGGTGCCACCATCCGCCCTGCCATGGGGTGGTGTACATGGAGAGCGCGCGCAGGTCGCGGAATTCCGGGGGAAAGTCCCTGACGGTGTAGAAGTGCGGCGTGGCGTATTCGTAGAGCGCGGTCTCAGTAAAGAAGGAGATTTCACCGCGAAAGACGCCCGCCCAATCCATGAAGCCCGCGTACCAGTTGTCGAATTCGGACTCCGATATGGCGCCGGGCATATTGTGCGCGTCGAGGTAGGCAGCCATGTTGCTGCCGACCACGTTGAGCCAGCTGCGCACGTAGGGGCTAATATTCGATGAGATGGGGTCGGAGAACGGGGGAATCCAGATGCGCGCTGGGAACGGCGCGGTCTGGTGCTGGCAGTAGAAGATGTCGGGGCTCCAGTCGATTTCGGCCCTCGCCACCACCTGTTCTTCCTTCATGTTCAGCATGTAGCCGTCGCGGTTGTTGTCGTGGCCCACGTAGTCCTGGAAGAGCTTGGGCATCGGGCTCACTTCATACTGCGTGCCCAGGTTCCGGCGGTACCAGTGCACCACCATATCCTGGCCGTCGGGGTTGAGCGTGGGCCAGAGCATCAGCACCACGTTGTCCAGGATGGACTGAATTTCGGGATCATCCTTGGCGGAGAGCAGCTTATAGGCCAGGATCATAGTGTGCTGCGTGCCGGCCACTTCGCTGGAGTGCAGGCCGCCGTCGATGTGGACGATGATCTTCGTGCTGCGCGCCAGCGCGCGCGCGGAGTCGTCGTTCAGGTCCGTAGCGTGGGCCATGCGCCATGCGTCCTTCTTGATCTGGTCAAGGTTGGCGATGTTGGCGGGCGAGGAGATGATGGCGACCTCGATGTCGCGGCCCTCGGTCGACTTGCCCACGGTTATCATCTTCATGCGGTCGGGCGCGGCCGCGGCCAGGGCATGGAAGTACTTGATGGTGTCCTCGTAATCGGCAAGGTAGAAGTCGTCGCCGGGGGTGTGGCCGAGGACGGAGACGGGCGTGGGGATCTCCTGCGCGGCAGCGGGGCGGGATGCGGTCAGCGAGAGGCTGGCGGCAAAAAAACAAAGGCAAACGGCCGAACGGGAATACATGGAAACTCCTTGTTCGATTTTGGGAAGAAATTGCGGGCGTGTCCAAGGGTAATGCATGGAGGGCGGGGATTGGTATAAGGAACTGGGGTGCGGGTGCTGGGATCGCTGGTGGGTTATGGCCTCGCTCGCAGCTGTTCAGCTAGTTCCGCGAGGGCTTATCGATGTGATCGATCACCAATAGCTTCAGCGGCCCCTTCGCAGCCTCTACCTTCAACCCAAGTTCCTCACGAAGTGCCTGATCCATCGGAAGGGTCGGGTCCATGTCGTCCGCGTTTCGGTCACGGTCCCACCGTCCCCTGTACTTCAGGACAAAATCGTACTTGCCGGTTAGCTTGGTCATATCGATCACCGGTCGCCCAAACTGCCCAGTCAGCATCGTCACTAACTCTTCCATGGGGCACCCGTGCGCGACAAAGTCGTACCCTTGCCCATCGTTCTTCTGGTAGAGCGGCGGCTCTGGACGGCCTGCAAACATCTTCAACTCTTCGGCTGACGGGGGCATCGAGCCGTCCCCGCCCAGCTTCGGCCCACCCTTGGCCACAACCAGGTTGTAAACATCGCCCTCTTTCGTTTCCCAATGTGTTTTCAGATTAAAGCGACCCTCCAGCAGCACCCGCAACATATGCCGTTGCTCCGCCGACTGCTGCTCGCTCGTCAGCGTCGCCATCTTCGCGTCGGCTTCGCTGTCGCCCTTGGCCTCGATCACAAACATAGTTGGCCAGGGCCACTTGGGGACGCCCGCGAGCTGGTATCGAGCCACACCAAACGCAAGAGTGATCAGGTTTTCGATGTCCCAGTTGTTTGCCCGAAACGTCGATGTGTGGGGCTCAAACCCTCCACTTACGGTGATGCCGGTCCTTCATGGACTCCATTCGCCGCAACAGCGAAAACGCCGAACGATGTCGATGTACTGTAGCTGTCCAATCGGCGAGGATGCCGGCGCTGCTGCTGAGTGTGGTAGGTAGGCATTCATCATCAGCACACGCGTCCACATCCGGAATCGAGTGACAGGCACCAGAACTGAACCAAGTAAACTACAACATAA
>CAWBIG010000296.1:0-6707 GCA_963788435.1 uncultured Acidobacteriota bacterium
GAGGAGCGCCGCGACTGGGAGCGCTGCCAGAAGACCGCCAGCGACGCCGGCGCGGACCCGCCCGAACTCGCCAACTGCTATCTCAACGCCATGCTATGGGCTGACCAGGTGCTATCCTCCGAACCTCCGCCGGGCAACTGAAAAGTTCCCGGTTTTAGGGGCCTGGGAAACTGCTGCGGGGCGGACACGCGCGAAAAACAAAACGGCTATATCTATTGGATTGATGGAGATAAGGCCGAAAAATGCACTAAACTGCGCACCCTCTTGCTTCTTCCAGTTGGGGAAATGAGAGGGGGGTGGAGGGTATTTATTTTCTTGATAACATTGGATATGGATAATGTTACATATTTTGCATCCGGCGAGACGCTGGCTTGCCGGGGTTCGATACGCCGGGTTGTGGTGTCGTTTCTGATGAGGGTCCCCCGAAATACGGACGCCCGCCGAGGGGCGGGCGCAATTCAACTCACGGTTAGACACTAGCGCGGATGGCTGGGCGATGGATGTGATGGCGGATCCTGGGCTACGTTTGTCCCTCGGTCCCTCTCACTACTGCGGCGGGGGGCCCTGGCGGCGGGCTGGGCCCCCTTCTGCCCTGGGCATCATCACGTTGACTGAGGTGGCCACAAACTGGCCGTTCTTGATGGCGCCCTCCACGCGCACGGGATCGCCCACCTGGATATCGGCCAGGGTGATGGGGTCGCGGCGCTTGCGGAAGTCGGTGTTTTCGTCGGCCACAAAGGTGTGAGCGGCGTTGTCCGGCCCGCCCTCAACCGTGACAGAGGTGTCCTTGATGGCGGTGACGCGGCCGGTGAGCCAGGTTTTGCCGTAGTTGGCGCGCATCTCCTGCATCCGCTTGGCGGTATCGGGATCGAGCTCCATGACCATGACGGCGCCGACGGACTTGGCGGCATCGTCCATCTCGCCCATGGCAGCGATGGCGTCGCCCACCTTGACGTCAGAGGACTTGATGGGCACCGGCGGGCCGCCGCGGCGCATGTACATGCCCTGGCCTTCGCCCTGGCCTTGACCCTGGCCTTGACCCTGGCCCTGGCCTTGACCGCGCGCCGCCGCGTTGGCCGGGCGGGCAGGCTGCTTCATCATGCGCGTGTTGGCGCTGTAATGGACGGTCCAGGACTCGCCCTGGTCGTTCTTCACCGTGTAGTGGTCGGCTGCCACCTCAGTGACGGTGCCCATTACGCCGCGGCCGAATCCGCCGCCCATGCCACGCCCGTAGCCGCGGCCGCCCTGCTGGCCGTTCTGCTGCTGGGGGTCGGGCGGAGCGGAGGGCGACTGCGTCAGTACGCCGACGCTCAACGCCAGGGCCAGCGCGGAGATGAACAGAAAGCGAGTCTTCATGGAAGTGCCTCAGAGGATTAGACGAAAGGATTGGCGGCGGGGACGAGGCGGGGGAACGGGCAGATCGGCGCTAAAAGAGGCCTGACCGCATCCGGAGTACGTTTCGTCAGCGGCTAGCGTGGTTTCCTGGAGGTTCGTTGCAGCCGTAAGCGCCCGAAATTCAGGTCCTTCGACTCCGGTCGCCTCGACGACCTCCGCTCAGGATGACGGCAACGTTTTTGTTGCGAACTTCAGGTTCGGGACGCAACAGCGGATTCGCCCTTTCCTAAGGGCTATTGCTGGACCGGCGGATGCGCCGAGATTCCGTTCAGGTAGACGCCCTGCGCTGCCATCATCTCCAGGAATGCCGGCATCTTGTGGAGGGGATTGAATTCGGCGTCGGCAATGACCTTTTTGGGCGTGGTGAACCCTTCATTGAGGGCGAGGCGGAGGTATTCGATGGCGCGATCCGGCAAGCCCGCCTTCATGCATCCCTTGGCCATGTAGAAGTTCATGGCGCCGCGGTCCTGGATGGTGCCGGGATTCTCCACGCGGATGCTGGTGGAGTGGTCGAAGACTGTGGGGTCGAGCTTGAGCGCCTCCTGGTAGGCGATCCAGCCTTTTTTGTAATTCCGGTCGGCGAACAGCGCGGTACCCAGGTTCTTCTGGTAGAGGGCGGATGTGGCGTCGAGCCTGGCCGCCTTGCCGAAGCTCTTCACCGCCCTTCCGTACTCCCTGTCGGCCATGTAGACCGACCCGATGTTATTGAGATATTTGGGGTTCTTCGGGTCACTTCGCAGGGCTTCCTTGTAGCATCGGGCGGCATCGCGGATATTATCGAGGAGCTGGTAAGCGACGCCCATCTTGTTGAGGAGTTCCGGCTCGGGAGGGGCTTGCTTGTACTGCTCGATCGCGGCCTGGTACTGCTGGCGGGCCATTAACGAGTCGCCCAGGTTCTCATGGGTGGGATGGAAGCCGGGGAGACGATACGGGGCGGGGCTTTCCTGGGTCGGGGCGGAAGCGGCAGACTGACCCGGCACAGCAGCCGCGGAAACGCCCAGAGCCAGTACGGCAGTGCCAACGAGCCACCAGTGCGAGGACTTGATGGGTTTCATGGGAAACCTCCCTGAAAGCCTGGGGGCCTTCGGAGCGGGCGCGCCTGTGTTTAATCCTCGATTAAACCACCAATGGATTTCTTTCGCCACTCTCATGGGCAACCGCATCCAACGGCTGTGCTCTACAAGACGAGACTGTGCCCCTGGTGGAAAGGTATGCTTTGCGGGGGCCGATGCGGGCTGATTTCGTTTCCAGCCGGCGCTGTTGCGAGTTGAAGCGGAACCAGCCGCACGCGGCTTAGGGTAGACTTTTGAGCACGAGGGAGGGTGTGCAATGGGCATTTCCACCCCGATGACGGGCGCGGCCAGGGTAGCGGAGCGATTCCGCGCCGTGCGCCGGCGCACCATGAGCCTGTGCGAGCCGCTGAGCCCCGAGGACATGATGGTGCAGTCCACCGCGGAGGCTTCACCGGCCAAGTGGCACCTGGCGCACACGGCGTGGTTCTTTGAGTCGTTTGTGCTGCGGGAGCTCGAGCCCGGCTACCGCGTTTTCAATCCCGATTATGCGTGGCTGTTCAACAGCTACTACCAGACGTTTGCATCGTTTCCTGAGAAGCGGTTGCGGTCTTCGTTTTCGCGGCCGGGGCTGGAAGAAGTGGTCCGCTTCCGCGCCCATGTGGATGAAGCCATCGAACGGTTGCTGGAGAGCGACGCCGATCCGGAGGCAGTGAAGCGGATCGAGCTGGGCTTGAACCACGAGGAACAGCACCAGGAGCTGCTGCTGACGGATGTGCTGCATGCGTTTTTCACGAACCCGTTAAGGCCGGAGTACGAGAAGCAGGGACCAGGGATCAGGGATCAGGGATCAGAAAGGCAGGGAACAGGGAACAGGGACAAGGGACTGGAAAACAGAGACCCAGGTCCGGTTCGGTTCTTGCGGTTTGAGGGCGGGATGAGGGAGGCGGGACACGCGGGCGATGGATTCTGCTTCGATAACGAGCTGCCGCGGCACCGGGTGTGGCTGGAGCCGTATGGGTTGGCGGAGCGGCTGGTGACCTGCGGGGAGTATGCGGAGTTTATGGAGGACGGCGGGTACCGGAGGCCGGAGCTTTGGCTGAGCGACGGATGGAATGCGATGCAGACCCAGGGCTGGCGCTCGCCGCTCTACTGGACCAGCGAGTCGGGCGAATGGGCGGTGTTCACGCTGCGGGGCCTGCAGCCGATGAAGCGGATGAAGAACGCGCCGGTGAGCCAGGTGAGCTATTACGAGGCAGACGCCTACGCGCGCTGGGCAGGCTACCGGCTGCCGACGGAGATTGAATGGGAGGCAGCGGCGGAGGGGTTGCTGATTGCGGGCAACCTGCTGGACGAGGGATGGCTGATGCCGATGGCGGCCAGCGAGAGCGCGGAAGCCGAGCCGGGACGCGCGGCGAGGGGGACGGCGCTGCTGAAGGAGAGCCCGGTGGAATTCCGGCGGCCATGGCAGCTATTTGGCGATTGCTGGCAGTGGACGGCAAGCGCGTATCTGGGCTACCCGGGGTTCCGGCCGCTGCCCGGATCGCTGGGCGAATACAACGGCAAATTCATGAGCGGGCAGATGGTTCTGCGCGGCGGATCCTGCGTGACTCCGAAGGCGCATATCCGGTCCAGTTATCGGAACTTTTTTCCGCCGGAAACACGTTGGCAATTCTCCGGGATCAGAATGGCATCCTGGTAACTCCAAACAGGCAAGGAAGCATCAAAACGCTCTGGTGAAATTCGGGGCAGAAATCGAACCACAAAGCTTGAGACCCGAACTTTTGACATGACGACTTTCTCTCTTCCCCTCAGCAGCACAAAAATCGACGCACACGTGGCCACGGTTGTTACCGAGGGCCTGGTTTCCCGTCCGCGCTGGCTGCCTTCGTGGCTGTTTTACGACGAGGCCGGGTCGCGGCTCTTCGACCGCATCACGGAATTGCCGGAATACTACCTTACGCGCACGGAGCGCGGCATCCTGACGGAGCGTGCGGACGAGATTGTGGCGCTGGCCGCGGGGGCCGATGCGCTGCACGTGGTGGAACTGGGCGCGGGGAGCTGCGACAAGACGCGCCTGCTGCTGAAGGCGGCGGCGGAGCGGCAGGATACGGTGCTGTACGAACCGGTGGATGTGTCGGCTACCGCGCTGATGGAAGCGCAGGAACGGCTGGAGCGGGAGTTACCGAGGGTGGTGGTTTGCCCGCGGGTGCTGGACTACACCCGCAACCTGAAGCTGGATGCGGCGGTGAGCGGCGAACGGCGGCTGGTACTTTATATCGGATCGAGCATTGGCAACTTTGAGCCGCACGAGGCCGAGACGCTGCTTTCAAGAGTGAGAGCCGCGCTTGCGCCGGGCGACAGCATCCTGCTGGGCGTGGACCTGGTGAAGGATGAGCGAATTTTGCTGCCGGCGTATGACGATGCGGCGGGAGTGACGTCGGAGTTCAACCGCAACATTCTGCGCCGCATCAATCGCGAACTGGGCGCAAACTTCGACGCGGATGCGTTTGCGCATCGCGCGGCGTGGAATCCGACGGCATCGCGGATGGAGATCCACCTGGTGAGCCTGCGGGAGCAGACGGTGCTGCTGCCGAGCCCTCCCGATTTCGACCTGCGCATCCGCTTTGCCAAGGGCGAGACCATCCACACGGAAAACAGCTACAAGTACCGGCCGGGGCAGGCGGAGGCAATGCTGACGGAGGCCGGATTGACGCCGGCGCACACGTGGACCGACGAGCGCGGATGGTTCGCGGTAGTGCTGGCGAAGGCAGCGGCTTAGCGAGTCGGCAAGTCAGCGAGTCGGCAAGTCAGCCGACCCGTGCATCTGTGCTTCCGGGATCAAATTCCGAGATGCATCGACAGAGTTTCGAGATCGGCCTTCCGGTCTTTAACGGATTTGCAGCAATACGACGAGTTTTAAAGGTACCACATAAACATAACCATACGTATTGCTCTTCGGGAATTGCAGAATGATGACACGGCCGCGCAAGCGAGAGTTCCACGCGAGCCAGACTGCCACTAACACAATGCCACTCGCATAATCCGCGTGCGCTCTCCATTTCACCGAGCCGGATTCATCACAAAAGCAATGTTCCTGGGTCACAGCCGAGTTCGGCCGAATCTGTCAGATTCGCTGAAGGCTAATCGCCTGGTCGCGAGCTTCGATCTCAAACTCCTCGATGTGAATCGAGGTGTAGTAATCGTCCTTCACCAGCTTCTCGCTCACTACAATGGCGTCTTCGAAGTTGTACCCGCGCCACGGCATGAACGCCACCAGCACGTTCCGGCCGAGCGCCAGTTCGCCGAGCTGGGTGCACGGGCCGTCCGCCAGCACGTGGCCCTTCTTCACCCGCTGCCCCTGGAACACGATCGGCTCTGATTGATGCAGGTGTTCTGATTGGAGCGTTTGAACTTGGTGAGCTGGTAAATATCGGCGCCTACTTCGCGCGACATCTGCCCTTCCTGCCCGGCGCCTTCCACGCGCACGATGATGCGCTCGGAATCCACCGAATCCACCACGCCGGCGCGCTTACAAATCACCACCGCGCCGGAATCGCGCGCGGTCACCCGTTCCATGCCGGTACCCACGAACGGCGCCTCGGCGCGCAACAGCGGCACGGCTTGCCGTTGCATGTTCGATCCCATCAGCGCGCGGTTGGCGTCATCGTTTTCGAGGAACGGAATCAGGCTCGCCGCCACCGACACAAGCTGCTTCGGGCTGACGTCCATGTATTCCACTTCGTCCCGTTGAATGAGCACGAAGTTGCCCTGCTTGCGCGCGTTCACCAGATCGGTGACAATCGCGCCGGTCTCGTCCAGCTGAACGTTCGCCTGGGCGATGATGTACTTGTCCTCTTCCCACGCCGACAAGTAGTCGCAGTGCGCCTCAATTTCGAGTCCCTGCTTGTTCTTCGCCTTGGCATCCTTATTCGCCTTGTCGGCTTCGCCGCGAGTGAGCACATCGCCCACCTTGTGATTCAGATCGCCAGGGTTCAGCACCCGGACTTCATCCACCACCACGCCACTCAACACGCGCCGGTATGGGCTCTCGATGAATCCATATTCGTTGATGCGCGCAAAACAGGACAGCTGTTCATCTTCAGAATGGCGTAGACAGGACTTTCTATCGCACCCGCAACGTCGCCGGTCACATACACCACGCGCCGCAAATTCTTGTGGTAGATGCTGCGCTCGATGGTCTTGTGCTCGACGATAACCAACTCCCGCAGCGACACCATGGAGCCATCCGCGCCGGGCAGGCGAATATTAGCAACACCAACTGTCGAAGCAAACAGGACA
>CAWBIG010000297.1:0-8590 GCA_963788435.1 uncultured Acidobacteriota bacterium
CTGGTGCGCAGCCGTCGCCCGCCGGGCAGATGGGGCTGAGCGGGCCGCCGTCAACGGGGATGTCAACCAGCGGCGGCTTGTAGTCGTTGCCGTAGAAGGTGTGGACCTAGGTTTCAATGTCGGAGTGCTGGGGAGGCGGCTCCGCCTCAGAGCACGGCAACTCTCAGGCCGCTCCCCCTGGCCGCGGGGCCCCCACCGCCGGCTCGGGGAAAATAGAGCAGCTGCCGGGACGGAGGCGAGCCGCGTCCACCGCGGCGCTCCCGCCTATAACGGTGCCAACCGGCCCGAGCTCGCCAATCTCACCGTTATTGATTAGGGTGAAGAGCAGTTCCTCACTCGGGTAGGGGAGTTCACAGCTTGGAGAAAGAGATAGCGGGGATGGATTGCTCGCAGGCAACTTCGACACCGGTCGCGGGCGCAGGTCACTCTCGCGAGCACGATCACGCCGCGCACTCCGGCGGCCAGGCTCGTAGGCATCCGGATTTCCGAGGCGTTGGAAAAGTACGCGGTCCCCTGCGGATCGCGGTAACTGTGGAGGGTGGTCCCGAATGCCTCTTCGACGTTGCTGCTCGGTCCGCTGGCGCGCACACGGAAGGGGAGGCAGAGGATTCCACCACCAATCCATGGGCCTGGAGATGGTCCTGGACGGCTGCAATCTGCGCGGAACTCGGAGCGAAGCGCGAGTTGATTCTCCCGTGCCAAGCCACTGATGATAGCTCGGGCTGGTTGTGTCATAGAGCTTCACCAGGGTGTCATTCAGATCCGGCTCATTGGCAGGCGCGAGGACAACCTCGACTGTCATTTTCTCGCTGCTGAAATGGCCCAGGTCGGCATCGGTGGTGGGCCTGAAGCCGCCGGGAATGGCAGCCAGATCACTGTTGGAGGTGAGGACAGCGGATTTGGGCGCGGTGGTCTGCGCCGAAGCCACGGACTTAGCGGCCGTCCCGGCAATGAGGGCTGTGAGAAGCACGGCAAACGCCAGGCGCGAGAATGACGTTGCGCGGAAGCCGCTTAGTTCTTGGGGCGCTAGATAGCGGGTTGGGAACAAACGCCTTGTTGGACGGGGAAATCGGAAGGAGCCTGTGGATTTGCATGCGACCTCCAAATCTGCTTCGGACGTGAAATCTTCTCTAGGACAACTTCTCGTTGCCCCTGAACGGAGACAAGGAGACACCGCAACAGACTTCTGTAGGGAAAGGAGTCCAGTTGTCGGCCTACAACGTAAAACATGGGCGACAAAACCGTCAATATCTAAGCGCAGGCGGGTACTAGAACGAGCGGTGGCCGAGACCTCCCATAAAAGTCTGCAAAATCTCGGTCTATTGACGAATGCGCGGTTATAGTCCCAAAACGCCGACTTTCTGCTTGATAAGTGACGCGACGATTATGCGCGAATCCAATCCCGGTGAGAGCGCAAAATCCGAAAAGAACAGGCTCCCGTTCCCACGCCCGCCCGTGAATTTATTCTCGGTCAATATCGACAGCACCGTTGTGCCTGGAAATTCTGGAAGCCGCGCGTGTCAACCGGCAAGTGGCTTCACTCCGCTTTGTGGGGCTCGGTGTAACGCGCTGTTCCCTTTCGCCTGGGTCTGAGGCAGATTGGAAGGCCGGATCGGCACTCAGAGATGCCAGTTCCGGACTGCGCTCGACGGCGCGAGGGCCTTCGCAATCAGCGGAATCGCTTCGGACAACGTTCCGAAGCGATTCCGCTGATTGCGAAGGCCCTCGCGCAGGGTTATCACGCGCCCGAATTCGAGCGCAGTCCGGAACTGGCATCTCTGCGTGCCGATCCGGCCTTCCAATCTGCCCTGACCCAGGCGAAAGGGAACAGCGCGTTACACGAGCCCCACAAAGCGGAGTGAAGCCACTTGCCGGTTGACACGCGCGGCTTCCAGAATTTCCAGGCACAACGGTGTCGTCGATCCAGACCGGCATTTGGTTCGCGGGCGGGCGTGGGAACGGGACCCTGTTCTTTTCAGAAGTCTCGCTGGCCCGGGATATCGATTCGCGCATAATCGTCGAGTCACTTATCGAGCAGAAAGTCGGCGTTCCGGGACTATAACCGCGCATTCGTCAATGACCCAAATTCAGTGCAGAAGAGGTTGGGGAAGTATCGGCCACCACTCGGGAACCTTGTACCCGCCTGCGCTTAGATATTGACGGTTCTGCCGCCCATGTTTTACGTTGTAGGCCGACAACTGGTCTCCCTTCCCTACAGAAGTCTGTTGCGGTGTCTCCTTGTCTCCATTCAGGGGCAACGAGAAGCTGTCCTAGAGAAGATTTCACGTCCGAAGCAGATTTGGAGGTCGCATGCAAATCCACAGGCTCCTTCCGATTTCCCCGTCCAACAAGGCGTTTGTTCCCAACCCGCTATCTAGCGCCCCAAGAGCTCGCGGCTTCCGCGCAACGTCATTCTCGCGCCTGGCGTTTGCCGTGCTTCTCACAGCCCTCATTGCCGGGACGGCCGCTACGTCCGTGGCTTCGGCGCAGACCACCGCGCCCAAATCCGCTGTCCTCACCTCCAACAGTGATCTGGCTGCCATTCCCGGCGGCTTCAGGCCCACCACCGATGCCGACCTGGGCCATTTCAGCAGCGAGAAAATGACAGTCGAGGTTGTCCTCGCGCCTGCCAATGAGCCGGATCTGAATGACACCCTGGTGAAGCTCTATGACACAACCAGCCCGAGCTATCATCAGTGGCTTGGCACGGGAGAATTCAACTCGCGCTTCGCTCCGAGTTCCGCGCAGATTGCAGCCGTCCAGGACCATCTCCAGGCCCATGGATTGGTGGTGGAATCCTCTGCCTCTCCCTTCCGTGTGCGCGCCAGCGGACCGAGCAGCAACGTCGAAGAGGCATTCGGGACCACCCTCCACAGTTACCGCGATGCGCAGGGGACCGCGTACTTTTCCAACGCCTCGGAAATCCGGATGCCTACGAGCCTGGCCGCCGGAGTGCGCGGCGTGATCGGTCTCGCGAGTAACCTGCGCCAGCGACCGGTGTCGAAGTTGCCTGCGAGCAATCCATCCCCGCTATCTCTTTCTCCAAGCTGTGAACTCCCCTACCCGAGTGAGGAACTGCTCTTCACCCTAATCAATAACGGTGAGATTGGCGAGCTCGGGCCGGTTGGCATTCAGGCCGGTTATGGCGGCGGGCCGGGGTGCACCGGCCTGACTCCGTCGCAGCGCAACTCTATCTACGGCGCGCCGGACGTGGGGCCCAGAGGCAAGGGGGCGGGCGTCAGTCTTGCCGTGTTCGAGCAGACCGCCTACCAGCACTCCGACATTGAAACCTGGGCCCACACCTTCTACGGCAACGACTACAAGCCGCCGCTGGTTGACATCCCCGTTGACGGCGGCCCGCTCAGCCCCATCTGCCCGGCGGGCGACGGCTGCGCACCAGCGGACCAGTATGCTTACGCGGTCGACGGCGAGGCCGATGAAGACATCGAGATGGAATTGTCGATCGCACCGGCCGCGAAAAGTATCCTCGTCTACGCCGCTCCACTCGATAGCACGGGGCAAACTGTGCTCGATGAATGGACGAGAATGGCAGACGATAATCGTGCGGATGCCATCAGCACCAGCTATTTCGGGTGCGAGCTTCTGGACAGTCCCGGATTCCTCCATGCCGAGCACATCATCTTCGAACAGATGGCCGCTCAGGGACAGAGCGTGTTCGCGGCAGCGGGCGACAACGGGGCTTTCACCTGTGGGCCTTATGGCCTTGCTGATCCCTCCTCGCAGCCTTGGGTCACGGCCGTCGGCGGCACTTCCCTGGAATCCTTCAATCCAGGCGCAGACCCATATCCGAAATATCCGGAAGGCGTGGAAACGGTCTGGAATGCCTATAACCTGTGCAGCGATCAGGGCCCGAACGCAGGCAACGACAATCAGGGAGGCTTGTTCTGGTGCAACGGCATCACAGACGCGGGCGCCGGCGGGACCAGCACTCTCTGGGGCCGCCCCTTCTATCAGTTTGGGCCGGGCGTTAACAATCCCTACACCACCTACGGCAATGGGACGACGAATTGCGTGTTCGCGGCAGTTGGTATGCCCTGCCGTGAGACTCCGGACATCTCGGCCGATGCCGACGGGTACACTGCCTATGCCGAATACTGCACCGGCAACGCGAGCACACCCGGCACTAATTGTGGTACCCCGCCCATTGACGGCTGGTTCCAGGTCGCAGGCACCAGCGCATCATCGCCCTTTTGGGCGGGTATCATCGCCGACCGCGTCGGCTATTTCCACCGGCGCGTAGGCAATGCCAACCCGTTTCTCTACCTGCTGTTCAACCTCGATTATCACAGGTACTTCCACGACATCACTGGAATTGGGCAAGCAGTTAACAACAACGGCTTGTACCCAACTACCCCGGGTTATGATCTGGCGACGGGCATCGGCACGCCGAAGATGGCCGCGCTGATTACCGGGTTCCCGGAGTACTAGCCAACTGCGATTGGGGCTTGACGATCGGGCCGCTGCAGAAGGCGGCCCGATTCTTTTCAGGCGAGCTCACCCAGGCGCTCCCGCTCCCAAACATCTGCGGCGTCAATTTACGCGGGAGTCCTTGGCCCCTACTCGAATTCCGGGCCAATCACCGCGAAACCGTCAATGACCCAATTTCGGTGCAGATCGGGGTTGGGGAAGGATCGCCCACCACACGCCCCACAACCTTCTCTGTGAGCGCGTTTTCCAGCCTTCGTTGACCATCGTGGAAGTTTGCTGATCGGCGTAAACTGTGGAACGTGCAGAGGAAATCGACAATCTCGGTGTTGCTCTTGCTCCCCATGATTGCGCCATCCGCACAGCAGAAGCCGTCTGCCGCCTCAGATCCTCTCTACAGTTCGGTTCATTCAGTGATCATCCCAGAACATGAACGGTACACCAAAAGAATCGTCGCGCCAGATGGGCTGAAGTTCGTCACTGCCAATTTGGCCGACGAGCCGGAAGAGGGGGAGCAGCGGATAAAGGTCACCGTGGGTGGGCGCACTCTTCCCCTGCAATCAAAAGGAATGGGCGCAGAAATTCTTTGGTCGCCAGACTCCCGATGGCTGGCCGTCACGTACACGTGGTGCTGTTCGGGTTTCTCACCATACTTGTATGTCTACGAGGTCTCGGAGTCCGGTGTGCGAGACCTGCATGTGGGAGACGCATTAACAAGTGGCTTCGGGAACGGAATTCGCTGCGAAAACGGAACTCCTGCGAGCAAATTTGCGTTGACGGCGGCGGTAAAGTGGCTCGATTCCTCTCACCTTATCGCCGCTGTGCAGGTTCCCCACGTCAGCGTCTGCGACAGCATGGGCGTGTTTGAGTTGCGCGAGATTTCCATACCGGGCCTTTCGATTTCAAAGACCTATGACCAGCTTGAATCCAAAAGGATGTTTCTTAACGACCTAGGTGGGAATCTGCGAGATACAAATGACGCGTGTGTCCGCAATCCGAAATCGTGCTGGGTGGCCGGGTATCACAGCAATCCGCGGTGATTTCGCTGTTAAGCTGCCCGGCATTGATTGGGAGTTGGCCGCGTCGCAGCTCGCACAACAAGCTGCTCCGGGGGTATCACCGCGCACCCTTCCTTTACTCGATTTTCGACCGGCCGAGGCGAAGACCTGTCAACGGTCCGGATCGCCCCTGAAGTGGATTATGCCGCCCCAGCTGCCAACTGATCCGCGGTGAGATTCTACTGTACCCGGTTACGGCATAACCGTGCAGAGACTGGCGGCATGCCAATGTATCAGGCGGAATCGAGTGTATTCAGCAGCTTCTCAGCAAACTCGCGTGAATCCAATCCGCAGCAACGCGGAGGCTTTCTCAAGTGTCCCAGTCACATGCCCCACGCCCACTGCGCAGTGATGCGCAGGCCCCTCGGAATTCCACGCGTTCACGAAACCGCGTGCACCCAAAGGAAAGCGATACCTGCTGTTGGTGTTGCCAATCTCAAGGACCGGGCCCGCCACGCATTCGCCCTCTGCAGCCACTAGCTTGAAACCCAAATTCGTGTCTTCGACCACAGACAACAGCGTCACCGGTCCACGCCTTACGCTCATTTCCACGGATAACCCGCGGCCCACCTTGCCGTGATAGACCGTCAGTGGTCGTACTTTCGTTTTGCCTTCGCTGATGGCTATATGTCCCGGCCCGTCATGCCCCATAAGCACCAGGTCGTCATTGAGATCCATCGCGTAATACTCGGTAAATGAACCGCCCGCGCTAAGGCAATCCAAGATCTTCATAGCCAGCACGTTCTTTACCTCGTACTCTCCGGCCACTGGAACGTGACGCGCAGTGAGCAGCGATGTACCCAGAATGATGGAGCTCATCGTCTTTTCGTTGGCCGTGTTCCCCGATGAAGATGAAGCAGGCCGGCCTCACCCAGAAGCCGATGTTCGTGGTCCCCAACCACCTGCTGGAACAGTTTTCCCGTGAGTTCATGCAGCTGTACCCCAATGCCAGGCTGCTCGTCGCCGCCAAGGAGGAAGTGGGGCCGTGACCGCCGCAAGTTCTTAACCGCCAAGATCGCCAGCGGGGAATGGGACGGCATCATCGTCACCCATAGACAGCTTCGAGCGCATTGGCATCAGCCGCGATTACCAGGAGAAATTCCTCCTGGAGCAGATCGCCGAATATGACGAGTTGCTGCGCGAACACGCAGGCGCCAAGGGAGCCAACCGCAATCTCATCAAGACCATCGAGAAACAAAAGGCCGCCAGGGCCGAACGGCTGAAGAACCTGCTGGCCAAAGACAAGAAAGATGACGGGCTCGTATTCGACGAACTCGGCGTCGATCATGTCTTCATCGACGAGGTGCATTATTTCAAAAATCTGGAAACACCGACCAAGATGGAGCGCGTCGCCGGCATCCAGACCGGCGGCAGGGAACGGGCGTTCGACGTATACATGAAAGCCCGATACCTGGATGAGCAGCACGCCGGGCATGGGGTGACGTTCGCCACCGGCACGCCGATCTCCAATACGATGGTCGAGATGTACACCAAATGTGGCCGGCCACATTTGGTGTATAATGTTGTGGCAGTCGAGGATGTGGTGCCGGACCTCGCCTCCGCCTTTCGCACGGACGACATCAAGTTGGAACGCCACATAAGTCGAAGCCCGACGCAAGCCTGGAAGGGGGAGCCACGAACCCGTCGTCGGTCCATTCAAGAACTCCCGTCCGCCGGCGATCAACCACCGCCTCGACAGGAAGGGCCCTCAGCCTACAATGACCTTGCATTCGCCCGGCCGGCGAAACAGCCCCAGGTCACACGCATGTGATGGCGGACATCATCACGCTCTGTCGGAGAAGAATATCCGTGGAGGTACGCGGCCATGAAGATTACTAATGAGATCCTGGAAAGCCACTTGAACTGCAAAAACAAGGGACACCTGAAGCTTGTCGGCGAGACCGGCACCAAGTCGGACTATGAGACGATGACCACGGCGGCGAACCAGGTGTCACGGGAGGCTGCCCTCGTCAAACTTGTCACCCGCTTTGGTGAGGGCGAGGCCTGCCGGGAATACCTGTCTCAGTCGCGACGCTGAAGCAGGCGGCTCCACTATTCGGTGGACGCCACCCTTGAGGACGACGGCATGACGATCCGCTTCGACGCTCTGAAGCGGGCCGATGAGCTTCAAAGCTGGGCGACCACCACTACCTCTCCGTGCTGCACGTCCACGGGGAAAAGGTTGGCCGGCGGCAGAAGATCCTGCTCGCCCTGTACGGGCTGGCTCTTGCCGGTGTTCAAGGGGCTGCGGCCCGCCGTGGGACTTGTCGCCTCCGGTTTGGAAGCCCGGCTGATGAAGGTCCGACTCGACGCGAAGCTCTACGGCCTACGTGGCCGAGCAGGTTCTGGATGAACTGAAGAGACTCCAGGCAGGTGGTAAGCCATCGAAGTTGGTCCTCAACTGACCACTGCCAGATGTGCGAGTTCAGGCAGCGGTGCCGCGAACAGGCCGTGAAGGAGGACAGCCTCAGCCTGTTACGGGGGCTCGGAGAGAAGGAAATCCTGATGCTACGCTCGCAAGGGCATCCTCACGCTGACCCAGAATGCACACACGTTCCGCCCCCGGCGTAGGAACAAGCGGGCGGTGCAGCAGACGAAACGCCACCACGCTTTGCAAGCGATGGCCATCCGGGATAAGCGTGCCTACGTCTTTGGGACGCCTGAGCTCCTGCCAGTCCCGTCGCGGTCTACCTCGACATGGAAGGGCTGCCCGACGAGGGCTTCGTTTACCTGATCGGCATGCTCGCGTCCAGGGAGACATGGAGACGCGGCAGTTCTTCTGGGCGGACGATAAGGAGCATGAAGAGGAGATATTCGAGCGGTTCCTGGCAGAGGTGTGCAGGTACGAGCACTTCGTGGTCTTCTGCTACGGCGGGTACGAGCGGACTTTCCTCAAGCGGATGAGGAAGACGGCGAGCAGGAAGGAACAGGTGGACCGAGTCCCTGATGTATGGTGAACGTGCTGTCCGTGGTCTACGCCCACCTCTACTTCCCGTGCCACTCCAACGGCCTGAAGGACGTGGCTGGCTGCCTGGGGCTGCTCGTGGGCAGCAATACGTATGCTTGAGGAAGAAGGCAAGAACATG
>CAWBIG010000298.1:0-37192 GCA_963788435.1 uncultured Acidobacteriota bacterium
GCGCTTCTGTCGCGCTCATTCCGTGAAACAGTGGATCTTCGGTTCCCTCCGGCAGCGCATGCGTCTCCACGGCGCATCCCGGCATCAGTCCTTCAGCCAGCGCCTTGCCCGTTTCGCGTGTGCGCTGGTCACTGTCGGCCAGAATCGTCACCCGCGTTGCATCATCGCAGCCCGCAGGTGCGAGCAACCCTTCGTCTGCAAGTTTGACGCGGTCGTACGCCCCAAAGAACTTCATCAACTCGTAGCCATGCGGGGTGAGGTATCCGGGCTGCACCGGCCACTCTGGCCACGGCGCTGCCGCAAACCTCGCGTACTCCCCCGGCTTTTTTGTGGGCGATCGCACCCCATGCCGGCTCAGGTAGATCACAAACTGCAGCTTCTCGCCGCTGCCCCCCGCATTCTGCGCCGGAGTCGGCAATGCGCTCGACGCACCAAATAAGGTCGCGAACCCCAAAAGCGGTACTGTCAAGCCGCGCATTCCTCAGCTCCGCAGGAAAGATTCCGCACCTAAAAAGCAGGCCGGCGTATTGAGAGGCCCATCGCCGGCCATCTGAACAAGTGTTGCAGTCAGGAACTTACCTTTCGCGGCCTGAATTCCAAACCAGGCTGGCGCTGTAAGTCGGCTTGTAGTATTCGCGTTGGGTCATGTACTGGGGACTGCCGTTGTAGAAGCCGAAGACCTCGTTGTTGAGATTCAGGCCCTCCACCTCAAGCTGCAAGCCGCGATAGACGCGTGCTGTCATCTGCGCGTCCACCTGGAAATGGGGGTAGAAGTAGTTGTCGCCGCAGGGTCCGTTGATGGGCCCGTTGAGCGGCGCCGAGGGGGTGGGGCTGGGATTGGGGTTGCCGCACTCCGCGATTCCGGAAGCAGTGGAGTAGTACTGGTAGGCGTAAAGGTTGGAGCCGTTGTAAGACATGCCCATGTGCACGCCGTATCGGCCCAAGTCATACGCAGGCGAGATGTTGAAAGCGTTCCTGGCTGTTCCCATGAGCGAAGGCGAGTCAGTGCGGTTGGGAAGGCCGCTGATGCCCGACTGGTTATAGGAGTAATTGGCCATAAGGCCCAGGCCACGGAAACCGCCGGGCAGATTGGAGAACTTCTGCTGCAAGCCGAATTCCAGCCCCCAGACGTAGGCGTTACTGCCGTTGGCATCTTCTTCTGCCAGGGAACCGGCCGGCGTGCCCGGCACTACAGCCAAACAGGTTCCGGTGCAGGGAACGTTGGCAATCACGATTGGATTGGTGAGCTGCTTATAGAAGAACCCGGTTTGGATCAGGCCGAAGGGTTTCAGCTCCTGCTCCAGAAGCAGATCGTAGTTGTTGGCATGGGTGGGCAGTTCTTTCGGGCTGCCGATCTGGGCCACTACAGGGTTGTTTCCAGTGGGCAAGACGTACGGCACCAGGTCGTACTGATTTGGACGGGAGATGCCGCGGGCATAGACGGCGCGGACGGCGGTTTCGGGGGTAAAGGCATAGCGGGCCTGGATGCTGGGCAGCGGATCCACGTAGGACTGGACATTCGTAACCGGTGTGGTTCCAATCCAGTTGCCGTTGTTATCGAGGCCGTCCCCATTGGGGCCGGCGGCGGGGTTCACCAGGTATCCCCGCCCGTACTCGTGGGTTGCTTCAAAGCGTAGTCCTGTCTGCAGGCGCAAACGGTTCAGGTAGAAGGTGTTCATGACGTAACCGGAGGAGACGCGCTCGATGAGGTTGTAGTCGGCGGAGTCAGACCCGGCGCGGGTGGCAGGCACGTCGAGGGGGAGAAGTCCCGGATTGGCGTTACGGTACGCATCTACCTTGTAGTGGTCCGTCAGTTCGCCCATGTGGTAGGTGCCGCCATAGTAGTGCGGATCCTCAAAGCCGCTGGCGAAGATCTGCGAGCTTACAGGAGAGGGGCTCGTGTTGGCAGCGTTGCATGGGTCGAAGGACGGGTAGCCGGGATCCGCCTTCGGATTGGGGCAGTAATCGTAGGTTGGGGTCTCGGCATCCTGGCCCTTGTGCGCATTGCGGAATTCGCCGCCGAACTCGAGCGTGGCGGAGTGGGAGCCGGCGTGATAGTTGAACCCCATTGAACCCCACTCCTGCAGGTTCACTTGCATATCCGAGCCGGTACTGGTGTTGACGTTGTCCAACGTGTAATTGGAGAGGCTGTAGATGTTGTCAGCAGGGGACGTGGTATTGGGCACCATGCAGTTTGGCGACCACTGCGGGCGGTAGGGATCGCCTTTGAGTCCGCCGAGGTAGTTGCAGTTAGTCGATGCCCAGCTCTTCAACTCTTTGCTGGCGTCGAAGGCGCCACCGGGATTGCCGCCGGCGTTGATTTCGCGGCCACGCGAGGCGGCGGTACCCCAGGTGAACCACTTGTTGTTGAAGATGTGATTACCGCCGAGGGAGAGGCTGCCGAGGCCAAAGTCTGGAGCTCGAATCGAGTACTTGAAGCCCGGCTTGTCAAGGGTGTTGACGGTATAAGTCCACTTGTCGCCCCAGTCCTTGAAGTCGGTAAGGATGAAGTGAGCGGCGAGACTGGAGTGCTCGTTGATCTTGTAGTCGGCGCCCATGGTGCCGCCCCAGCGCAGGCGCGCCTGGCGATACTCGCGCAGGGTGATGTTGTCGTAATAGGGCGTCGCGCTGGTGTAGTCGTTGGGGTTCAGGTCTGCACCCGGCTCAATGTCGTTGTATCCGCGCCCGTTGTAATCGTAGCTGGCGCTGGCGATCACGCCCCAGCGCTTGGTGACGCCGAAACGCTTGCCCACGGTAAAGTTCACGAGGCCCATGTAGCGGCCGTTCATGATGGGCGAATAGCCCAGCGTGGAGATGCCATCGATGGTGGGCGCTTCGCCGGCCATCTTGGTAACCATATTGACCGAACCGCCGATTCCGTCCGCGTCCTGGTTGGCGGAGAGGGTTTTGTTCAGCTCGATGGATTGCACCATGTCCGCGGGAATGGTGGCCAGCAGGACCTGGCGCACGTTCGACTCCGGCGAAGGAATGGTTACGCCGTCGATGGTGGTGTTGGTTAGGCGCGGATCGAGGCCGCGGACCTGGACGTAGACAGCCTCACCCTCGTCGCGCTGCACGGTGACGCCGGGCAGGCGGCCAGTTGCATCAGCAATATTGGCGTTGGGCAGCGCGAGAATCTCGGCTTCGGGCATCACGTTGACGATGTCCGGCGAATTGATTTCTTCATTGACCGCCTGAACCATGTTCTGGCCGCTCCCCGCGGAGACCACGATTTGTTCATTGGCGGAGCCGACCTGGAGCACCACGGGAAGCTCCAACGCCTGTCCGGCGGCCAGCGCAACGGTTTGAGTGACAGGGGTAAAGCCAGCGGAAGTGACGGTCACGGTGTAGGTTCCTGGGGCCAATCCGGTTATGACAAAATCGCCCAACTGATCGGAGGTGGCGACGATGTTGCCGGGATCAATGACCACTCGCGCGCTTTGAATGACGGCTTTGGAAGCGTCGATGACGTGGCCGCTGATGGACGCTTTTTGCGATTGGCCGTAGAGCGCGCTGTGCGTGACGACGGCCATCATTATTAACACATAGACGCTGCGTCGACGAAACATATCAATCATCACGTGCCTCCAGATTGGATCCTCTTCGTTTGGAGTGTCCATCTCTAGAATGACTGCGTAAAGCTGAAATGCTCCTGAAGCGCGTGTGACAAAGTCATGAATTATCGCCCCGGACCATTTCGCTTCAGCTTTGCTTCATCTATGCTCAACCATTCTCTGATTCAGGGGCGCGAGTTTCGCGCGCAATGAATTCAGGGAGATAGAGATGAAGTTGATGGCTTTGAAAGGAATGACGATTCTCGCGCTTGCGAGCGCTGCGATTCTTCCCGCGCATGGACAGGAACAGGCGAAGTTCCACATTCTGCGCACCATAACCCTCGGCGGCGACGGTTCCTGGGACTACCTTCGCTTCGATCCCGAAGCGAATCGCCTATTCATCGCGCGTTCTACGCGCGTGATGGTCGTCGATTTAGTCGCGAGCAAACTCGCCGGTGAAATTCCCGACACGGCCGGCGTGCATGGTGTGGCGCTCGTGCCCGCGCTCAAGCGCGGCGTGACCAGCAACGGCAAGGCCAACACCGCATCCATTTTCGATCTCGATTCGTTGAAACCTCTGGCCACTGTTGCCACTGGCGCAAAGCCCGACGGAATCCTTTGGGAGCCGTTCACGAAAACGGTGTTGACGATGAACGGAATCGCGAACAGCATTTCGGTTATCGATGCTGCCCAGGCGAGGTCGATTGCCGAGATTGCGCTTCCTGGACGGCCGGAGACCGCCGTATCCGACGGCAAGGGCAAGGTTTTTGTGAATCTCGAGGATAAGGCACAGATCGCGGAGATCGACATGAAGGCACGTTCCGTACTTCGCACCTGGGATTTGACGGGTTGCACGGAGCCCACGGGACTGGCTATTGACACAGAGGATGCGCGGCTCTTCACTGGATGCCACAACGGCGTTCTGATTGTCGTCGATGCGAACTCGGGCGGGAATATCCAGAAGCTGCCCATCGGAATCGGCGTCGATGCCGTAGCTTATGATCCCGAGATGCGAATCGTCTTCGCATCCAACAAGGATGGAACCATTTCCGTGATTCGCCAACAGACAGCAGACAAATACAACAACCTCGAAACCGTGCAGACGATTCCCGGCGCAAAGACGCTGGCCCTCGACCCAGCACGGCACCTGATCTACACTGTCGCCAACCGGGATGGGCAATTTGTCCTCCTCGAAATTGGACGATGAAAGAGTGAAAGCACGGTGCGGATTCTGGTGGTGGAGGATCATGCGGGTCTGGCGCGCAACGTGGCCCGGGCTCTGCGCGAGTCGGCAGGGTATGCCGTCGATATCTCTCTCGATGGCCAAGAGGGTTTATTCCTGGCCGCGTCAAACCCGTACGACCTGATCCTCCTCGATCTGATGCTGCCCAGGATGGATGGGCTGGAGGTGCTGCGTGCTCTGCGCCGACAGGCCATTCTCGCGCCGGTGCTGATTCTGACCTCCCGCGACGATAAGGAAACCACGGTGGCGCTTCTCGACGCAGGCGCGGATGATTACCTCACCAAGCCGTTCGACTTGGGCGAGATGATGGCTCGCTGCCGCGCACTGATCCGTCGCGCACACGGTATCGCGGCGCCCGCGATCACCGTGGATGACCTGGTGGTACATCCCGAAGAAATGATGGCCACGCGCGGGGGACTGCCGTTGTCGCTCACCGCCATGGAATACAGGCTCCTCGAGTACATGGTGCATCGCCCGCGTGCGGTGCTCTCAAAGAGCGAGTTGCTCGAGCATCTCTATGACCACAACTGGGAGAAATTCTCTAATGTGCTCGAGGTTTATATTTCTTCGCTACGCCGTAAGCTCAATCGGGATGGCACTACGCCCCTGATTCACACTTTGAAGGGGCGCGGCTATGTCCTTACGCGGTAGCTGTGTTTTGTAACATCCGCTTAACAAATGCGCAGTCTGTCGGGGCCTACAATGGCCACACGCCACCCATGCCGCTTCCCATCCGAATCCGGCTTTCGATCAGCTATTTTGCCATCTTCTCGGTAGCCGGTATTCTCCTGTGCCTGGCATCTTACCTGATGGCGCGGCAGAGCCTCTACATCGCTCTGGATCACGAACTCGAGGAACGTATCGACGACGTGCACGACTTTTTTGCGGCCCACGAATTGGCGAATGATTATTCCCGTGCGCATGCCGAAGTGGCCGCGGAATTCGGTCTCAAGGACGATGGGAAATGGTTGCAGATCAAGGACGACCAGGGGCGCTGGATCTTTCGCGCGCGGCGGATGTTGATTGCTCCTCACGATGTGCCGGCGGCGCAGACGCTACCCGCGAAGGGAACCATCGTGGAGTTCGGTGCAGGTCCCAAGGGGGTGCGCTCTCTGCGCCGCGCCTTCACGCTCGAAGGCCATACCTTCGTTGTCGAGGCTGGGGCCACGCTTACCAAGACCGATCAAACCCTGCTTCTGTTTCGAAATGGTTTGTTGCTGATTTCGCCGGCGGTCTTCTTGATGGCGGGGTTTGCCGGTCATCTGATTAGTCGCCGCGCACTAACTCCCGTCGCCGCGATCGCGCAGGAAGCGCAACGCATTCATGATGGGAACCTGCAAACCCGGCTGCCGGTGCCGCACTCCCGTGACGAGCTTGCGCATCTCTCCGCAACGTTGAATGAAATGCTGGAACGGATCGAGTCCGGTGTGCGCAGTGTGCGCGACTTCACCGCATACGCCTCGCACGAGCTACGGACTCCTGTGGCTCTAATTCGCACTGAAGCGGATCTCGCGCTGCAGTTTGAGCGCTCAAACCAGGAATATCGCGAGGCCATCGAAATCATCGGTTCCGAGGCGCAAAGAATGTCGTCTCTGCTGGACAGCCTCTTGTTCCTGGCCAGGGCTGATGCGGGCGCTGAGCAAGTACAGTTGCAGTCTGTGGATGCACGGCGTCTTTGCGCACAGGCATATGAAAAGTCGCTCCGCGCATTCCAGAGTGCCGAGATTCAGCTCACAACCGACCTGCCGCCGGGCCGACTACCCGTAGTTGCCGATCCAACCTATCTGCAGCGCTTGCTTACGATCATCCTTGAAAATGCCGCCAAGTACACGCCGCGCGGTGGTTCGGTGCGGCTGTTTCTTCGAATATCAGACCGAGTCGCGCGCTTTTCGGTTGCGGATACGGGAATAGGTATCCCCGTAAAGGACCGCGCTCTTATCTTCGCGCGCTTTCGCCGCGGCAGTAACGCACAGGACGCGAATGTCGAAGGCTCGGGATTAGGATTGGCTCTCGCCGCGTGGATTCTGGAACGCCATGGCAGCGCGATTGAAGTGGAGAGTGCCGTGGGCTCTGGCAGTACTTTTTCCTGGACGCTTCCCTTGGCACTGGAGTACTGGAGCGAAATACCCGCGCAGCAAACTCGCGCCTCGGATGAGTACGTTCCACTCGCATGCACGCGAGGATAAGAGCCTCTGCGCCGTGCTCAAGCAGCAAAGTGGAAAGCATGTTCCGCCTCGTTTGATGGTTTTTTCGCCAGAACCGTTGAGATTAAGATGCGCTCGGCGGTATTCCGAGGGAATGGTGTAGAAGGGAAGGTGCTCCTACTCCCGATTCTTGTATCATCCGAGCCCATTTTTTTGAAGCGGCAACTTAGCCGTCTCGTCACAGTCCGAGCGCCTGCTCTGCCTCCTAATAACCGACCCGCTCAAGAAGGTCTTCGCCAACATCGTCAAGTACATCCGCATGGGAGCCAGTTCTAACTTCGGGAACATGTTCAGCGTGTTGGGAGCAAGCGCGTTTCTGCCATTTCTTCCCATGGCCCCGATTCAGATTCTGACCAACAACATGCTCTACGACTGCTCGCAGGTTCCAATCCCCAACGATGCGGTGGACGACGAATTGGTCGCGCGGCCGCGGCCCTGGAATATTGGTGAGATCAGGCGGTTCATTCTCTGCATCGGACCCATCAGCTCGATCTTCGACTACACGACTTTCTTTGTCATGCTCTATCTATTCAAGTGCCGGGATCCATCCCGCGCCCCGCTGTTTCAGACGGGCTGGTTCGTTGAGTCCATCATGACCCAGACGCTCGTCATCCATATCATTCGCACGAATAAGATCCCCTTCTTCCAGAGCCGTGCAAGCTGGCCATTATTGATCACGACATTCACCATCATGGCCTTCGGAGCGTGGCTGCCCTATTCTCCGTTAGCCTCTTCGCTCGGCCTGACGCAACTGCCCGGGATGTATTGGCCGATCCTCCTGATGACGCTCCTTGCCTACACGGGCCTTACGCAAGGCGTAAAGATCTGGTTGCTGAGAATGAAATGGATCTAGGAAAGAGCATGTCAATCATCCGACGAGTGAATGGATGAATGCAGGTTCGTCAAGCATCACGCGAATCATCTCATTTTGTTCGACCGTGAGGGCTGTGCAGGCGCTGATGGCAGTGTCAGTCTCCGGGCTCCTTGCCGCACTCTGGAGACGGCTGGCTTCATGAATTGTCCGCGCATTAGAAGAGCAAAGACTGTGCTCTTTTTGAGCAAAGGAAACGCTAACCGAAAATACCGTCACGGCTTTGGCCCTCGGCGGCCAGTACGCAGAATTAACTTGCGATTGCGAGCAAATGTGACCATTCATCGAGGCCTTCTCTCTGCGAGTATCCGTTTAGGTAGACCCCAACGCCACAGCTCATCAATGTTGTTTAGAGTGCTGGAAATGGTCGGATACCGATAGAAGGGGAGCTTTTGAGGACATCTAAGCGGATATCGGGATCGCAGCTCGCGCCGGCTTGCCGGGCGGATCGAGCGGGCAAGGGAGTAGACCGATCGGACAAGGTGGATTCCGGCAGGAAGGCCCATCATGGGATACTCCTGGTGCTGGTCGCTGCGACGCTGGTTGCATTGCCGGTGCCGGCACAGTCGCAAGCATTGGTTCCTTCTGTAAATCCTTTGGCCCCAAGCACACAGGACCAGCTTTACGTCCAGCCATCGCAGAAAACGATGGCGGAGAATTATGTGTTCGACGCGTTCGGTCCGTACCCAATTGGCGGCGCCGCATTGGCAGCAGGAATCAACCAGTGGAGCAATACCCCGCCAGAGTGGGACCAGGGGGTTCGTGGCTTCGGCAAGAGATTCGGTTCTGACTACGCCATCGCGGCGATTGGAACCACGACGCGCTACGGGCTGGCGGAAGCCTTCCAGGAAGATACCTTGTACTACCGATGCGACTGCTCTGGCCCGTTTCCGCGGCTGCGACATGCCGTGATCTCCACCTTCACAGGACGCCGCGGCCAGGACGGTCATCGGGTCTTCTCTTTCCCCGCGCTGGTCGCGCCCTATGTCGGCTCCATGGTCGCGGTTTACTCATGGTATCCGGACCGCTTCGGGGCAAAGGACGCGTTCCGAATGGGCAACTACAGCCTGGTTGGATATATGGGCAGCAACATTACCCTGGAGTTTTTCTATAGCGGGCCCCATGCCTTGATTTCGCGTATGCATCTGAACAACGCGCACGGCTCCACGGTTCAAGGCCCAAACTGATGAGCGAGCGTGGATTCACAACAATCGCGGAGATAGGCCCTCAACTTCCGGTGCAGAGGAACATGGCGGTTGCCTCCGTTATCGGCTCCGTCACGGGAGTGGTCAGCGGCTTCTTCGAGTGGTTTGGAAGCCTTGGGCTCTTTTCCTGGCGGGTTCTCTGCGCCGGAGTCACACCGCCATATGAATGGCGCGAGCTGATACGGCAGCTTGATGAGGTTGGATCGAAGTCCCTGCCGCTGGTGGCTTTGGCAGGTGCGGCAATTGGCGTGGTCATCTCGCTCGAAGCGCGCTACAGCCTGAGCCGATTTGGCGCCAAATCGATGTTTCCGGCCACGCTCGTTTACTCGGTGGTTCAGGTGATGGGCCCGGTCATTACCGGGCTGGTGGTGAGCGGCCGCGTAGGCGCGGGCATTGGCGCGGAACTCGCGTCGATGAAGGTAACCGAGCAAATCGACGCCATCGAGGCGTCCGCGATCAATCCATTCCGGCTCCTGGCAGCGACACGAATTCTCGCCTGCATTTTGATGCTGCCGCTGCTGACTCTTGCAGCCGACGCATGCGCGTTGCTCACCGGCTGGTTTGCGCAGGCCCTGGTGGAACCGCTGTCGTTCCATCAATTCATTAACGCCGGCTTCAGCGGCGCCACCTTCAATGCGTTTCTTCCGCCCACTTTCAAGACCGCGGTGTATGGCCTCATCATCGGACTCATTGCGTGCTTCCAGGGAATGCGCACGCGCGGAGGCGCCGCAGGCGTGGGCCGCGCGGCCACTAACTCGGTCGTACTGGCCTCGCTGTTTCTTATCCTCGCCGATGTCGTCCTGGTGAAATTCATCCTCGTTTTCTTTTCTTAACTGTTTCTTGATGGGTCCGGCGGAACAAACATGGCCACTTTTTCTGACATCGCGATAGAGCAAGAAGAAGCGAAGCAAGATGGCGGTATGCCCGTCGTTGCAGTCCGGAAAGTTTACAAGACCTTCGGAACTCACCAGGTTCTGAACGGGATCAGTCTGGGCGTGAGCCGCGGAGAGACACTGGCCGTGCTGGGACGCAGCGGCACGGGAAAGAGCGTCCTGCTACGACTGATTATCGGCCTCGATACACCCGACTTCGGCTCGGTTTGCATTTACGGCCAGGACATCGCCGGTCTGGCGCTCGACCGCATGGGCGACATCCGGAAGAAGATGGGTTTTCTGTTTCAGCACGCGGCGCTTTACGATTCGCTTACCGTCGCCGGAAATGTGGCGTTTCCCCTTGAGCACCATCGTAGAGACATGTCTGGATCCGAGAGGGCTGACCGGGTTAGGCAATTGCTGGCCGAGGTAGGGATGGAGGGCAATCTGGAAAAGATGCCGTCCGATATCTCCGGCGGGATGCAAAAGCGCGTGGGCCTGGCTCGAGCATTGGCCCTGGATCCGGAGATCCTTCTGCTCGACGAGCCCACTGCGGGCCTCGACCCCATCAGCTCCGGGGAGATTGACGAGTTGATTCTCAAGCTCCAGAGGGAGCGTCAGATGGCGTCCATCGTAGTGACGCACGATCTGCACAGCGCCAAGACAATTGCGAATCGTCTGGCGCTGCTCGATCAGGGCAATGTGGTGATCGAGGGTAGGTTTGAGGATCTTCAGCAAAGCAGTATCGAATTTGTAAAAGAGTTTCTGAAGCAATCGTAGGGGGAACTATGTCGAAATTAGCGCGCCTGGGAGCATTTATCGTCGGAACGCTGGCAATTCTTGCTGCCGGGGTATTCATTATCGGAAGCAAGGAGTATTTGTTCCGCTCCACTTACCAATTGAAAGCGCAGTTCGACAATGTGGCGGGGCTGGCCGAAGGAGCCGACGTGCAGGTTGGTGGAGTGCACAGCGGAACAGTGACGGAGATTGTGTTGCCAAAGAAGCCGGGAGAGAAGGTCACTGTTCTTATGGAAGTCGCCAAGTCGACACACGAGATTATCAAGCAGGACTCTGTGGCTTCGATTGAAACCGCTGGAGTACTTGGCAATCAGTTCGTGGCGATTTCGTTTGGATCAGCCGGGCAAGCCGATGTAAAGGACGGCGAGATCCTTCGGAGCGATCCACCGCTCCAGGCGTCTGATCTACTCAAGAAGATGAGCGGCATCTTGGATAGCAGCAAGCAGGCCATACAGAACACAATTCTGGCGACTGCACATCTGAGCTCGGTAAGCGCCAAGATCGATTCCGGCCAGGGAACGGTGGGCGCTCTGGTGAACGACAGGCAACTCTACAACAATCTGGAAGAGACTACGACAACGCTGCATGACACGATGCAGCAGGCGCAGATCGGAGTGACGGATTTTCAGGAGAATATGGAGGCGTTGAAGCACAACTTCTTCCTGAGCGGATATTTCAAGAAACGGGGGTATGAAGACGCAACGGACCTGGCGGCGAACAGGATTATCAGACTTCCCCAGGCTACGCCGGAAAAAACATTTACCTACGCCGTCCGGGCGCTCTTCGATGGCGTCGATTCCCCCAAAATGAAGGATCCGAAGGCACTGAAAGCCGCTGGCGACTTTCTGGCACAATCTCCGTTTGGGGTCGCTGTGATCGTCGTTTCCACAGGCATGGAAGGTGATACGCAAAGGGATCTCGTTCTTACCGAAGCCCGCGCGATGGTAATTCGCGAGTATCTGGTGGAGAATTTCGGCTTTGACGACAGCCAGCTTAAGACCTTGGGTTTGGGCAAGCAGACCGGCGAAAACCCCGGTGTGGATGGAGGCTCGATCCAAATCCTCATTTTTCCCCAGGGAACAGAGATACCGGTAGACCCGCCGGCTCCCGCCGCGGTTGCATCGACAATCGGTTTCGGCAAATCGGCCGAGGTTACCGTCCCATCAACTCCGCAGCCTTAGCGGCTGGTTTTTCGATCATTCAATGACTCGGGCTTCAATGTGCAGGACTTTCCCTTTGGGTGCCGATGTAACTATCGGGTCAGATTCTTTATTGTCCCCAAGCCGGTCGTTTAGACTTCCTCCACTGCCATGAACAAGCCTTTCCTGTCGCGCCGTTCCTTTCTGTCGTCTTCGGCTTCCGCCGCCGCTCTTGCCGGCGCCGCACCATTCTGGCCCGCAGGCGCCCAGTCTGAATGGCCCGGGGATCGAGGAATCCTTCCACCCAGGAGGGATAACCCGCTCCATGCTGCCATCGACTTATTTGTCGGAGGCTACATGCAGGCGATGAACGCGCCGGGCATGACGCTGGGTTTGGCTTATGCAGACGGATCCCGGGACGTCACAAGTTACGGCTACGCCGACATTGAGAGCAAGATCCACGTCAGTGTCGATCATCTCTTTCAGATCGGCTCCATCTCGAAATCGTTCGTCGCGCTCGTCCTGATGCAACTCCGCGATGGAGGCAAGCTGGATCTTCAGCGGCCGATCCTCGACTATCTGCCGGACCTGCCCATCGTGACCGAGTTCGGGCCGGTCACCATCCATCATCTCCTGACGCATACTTCCGGCCTGCCGGACAACTTGAGTCTATTTTCCGCCAATCCCTCTGACCGGCTGGTGCAGGGTTTCAAGCCCGGGGAGCACTTTCACTACTGCAACGCCGCCTTCGACATTCTTGGCATGCTGGCAGTCAAGCTGGATGGCCGCCCGTGGCGCATCCTGGTTGAGGAGCGGATCTTCAAGCCTCTGGGCATGACGGCGACCCGCGGCGTCATCACCACTGCCGATCGCGATCGTGCCGCAACCGGCTATTTCGCCTACTGGAGCGATCAGGTCTATCCTCGCCAGGGCCGCCTGGATGAAGCCCCCAGCCTGGTAATGGACGATACCGCCGGGAGCATCCAGTCCACGCCGGCGGATATGGCGCGTTATTTGAGGATGCTGCTGAACCACGGCCAGGGACCGGGCGGCCGCATCGTTTCAGAAGAATCGTTCGCGCTTTTCTCCACGCCCTACATCAAGGCAGAGGATTTCAGCCCCACGGCCAGGTACGGCTACGGCATCGCGGTGGATACGCTTGACGGCCACAAAATCCTGCGCCACACCGGAGGGATGGTGGCGTTTGCCTCCTCCATTCACGTGGATCTCGATGGCGGCGTGGCGGCCTTTGCCTCCATCAACGCCAAGCAAGGCTACCGGCCCACGGCGGTAACAGAGTACGCGGTGCGCCTGATGCGCGCGCAACGGGAAGGGAAGCAGTTGCCGGAGCAGCCCGGAATCGCCGACCCGCAGCAGGTGGACAATGCGGCTGACTACGCGGAGACGTTTACCGCGCCCGACGGCCGCAAGCTCGTTTTTGCTGCTCGCGAAAAGCGGCTCGTCCTGGTCGACGGAGAGGAAGAGATTCCTCTCCAGCACACCGGCGGCGATGTCTTCGTTTCTGCCCGGGCGGGTCGCTTTGCCTGGTACGGACTGCACTTTGCGCGCAAACAGCCGGACGGAAGCTCGTCCGCCGCCTCCGGTCCGGTCGTCGAAGTTTCCTATGGCCCGGACTGGTTCACTAGCGCCGCATACCAGGGCCCGAAGAGCTTTCCAGTCCCAGCGGAGTTCGCCCAATTCGTCGGCCGCTACCAGAGTGACAGTCCCTGGGGCGGCTGCCTCAGGGTCTATGTTCTCAAGGGCCGCCTCATCGCCGACCATACTCCGCTCACGCCCACTGGCGGCGCGCTTTTTCGCCTGGGAGAGCAGCCCTGGTCGCCCCTCACCGCCGAGTTCCGCCACGTATTCGAAGGCAAAGCGCGTCTGCTGCACATTGGCGGCGCGGAGTACTGGCGCGTGGAAGTCGAATAGTGACCGTATGAATTCTCTACTTCTTCGGCTTCGAGGAACTCATCGGATATTGCGAAACCAGATAGGCGCCCTGGTCGCTATCGATGGGCTCCAGTTCGAGCACTTCCACCGTGCCCGACAACAACAGCCGGGTGCGATAGAAGTAAATCCTGCCAGCCTCCGCGTTGAAATGCGCCAACTCGACCCGTGGATCCATGATCGATGTTTGCAGAGTCTCGCAGATGTGGTGTTCGCCGGGTGTCACGTCGACCTGGAAGAACGAGTCACCGCGATTCCCTCCCACCCACGAACCGTCCATTGCGACCTTCACCGTGGGGTAGACCAACGGAGTGAAGTCGCCGGCAGTTGCAGCATCGTGGATGAAATAGATCCGAGCCTTGCCTTCATCCAGCTGTGCGGCGGAATGCGGAAACTTATCGAGCTTGACTTTAAACTGCGCTCCGGCCGGCCCGCAGGCCGCTGCCGGGTTTTGAGCAAGCGCGGGGGTGACGGTCAGGATCAAGACAACCAGAGCAAATCTCATTTCAAGCTCTCAACCTGCACACTTGATTTGTCCTGTTGGATGCATCCCTGGTTAGCAAAAAAAGGGCGGAACCGTTTGGTCTCGCCCTGTTTTTCGCAGATTGCTTAGACCGTTCAGGCGTAGATTCCGCGCTGCTTGATGGTGAATGCCACCCGGTCGATTGCCAGCATGTACGCCGCGATGCGGTTGTTCACGTTGTGCGCCTCGGCGTAGCGGATCACGTCCTCAAAGCTGTCGCGCAGGATCGTCTCCAACTGCTCGTTGACGATGGCTTCCTTCCAGAAGTAGCCTTGCCGGTCCTGCACCCACTCAAAGTAGCTGGCAGTCACGCCGCCGGCGTTGGCCAGGATGTCGGGCACGATGAAGATGCGCTTGTCGGCCAGGATTTCGTCGGCCACCGCGGTGGTGGGGCCGTTGGCGCCCTCCACAACAATGCGCGCTTTAAGCTTATCCGCGTTGCGGCTGGTGATCACGTTCTCCGTCGCCGCCGGAATCAGGATTTCGCAATCGGTAGTGATCAGCTCGTCGCTGGGCATGGCTTCCGCGCCCTTGTAGCCCAGCAGCGTGTTGTTGCGGGAGCGGAAATCCAGCAGCGCGTGAATGTCGATGCCGTTGGGATTGAAAAGCCCGCCGTCCTTCTCCGCGATGCCGACAATCTTGTAGCCGTGCTCCATCATCAGCCGCGCCGCGTTCGAGCCCACGTTGCCGAAGCCCTGAATGATCACCCGGCAGCCGTCTATAGGCATCTTCAAGTAGTTCAGGCTCTCGTTGCAGACCACCATCACGCCGCGGCCGGTGGCTTCCAGGCGGCCGCGCGAGCCGCCCAGGGTGAGAGGCTTGCCCGTCACCACGCTGGTGACCGTCTGCCGCATGTGCATGGAATAGGTGTCCATGATCCACGCCATGGTCTGCTCGTTGGTGTTCACGTCGGGCGCCGGCACATCCTTTTCCGGCCCGATGAATTCGATAATCTCCGACGTGTACCGGCGCGTCATGCGCTCCAGTTCGCCCTGGCTCATCTTTTTGGGGTTGCAGATGATGCCGCCCTTGGCGCCGCCAAAGGGGATATTCACCACCGCGCACTTCCAAGTCATCCAGCTAGCCAGAGCCCGCACTTCGTCCAGGGTCACGTCGGGGGCGTAGCGGAGGCCGCCCTTGGCTGGCCCGCGCGCCTGCGAGTGCTGCACGCGGTAGCCCGTGAACATCTCAATTCGCCCGTCATCCATTGTCACCGGAAAATGCACAATTACTTCCCGCGCGGGGGAGCTCAACACCTTCCAGAGCCCTTCATCCAGATTCAGCTTGCGTGCCGCGAATTCGAACCGGGCGCTTTGCGCCTCCCACGGATTAATCTCCTGGTCCAAAGTCACGGTCGGGGTTAATACAGCCATACAGTTTCCTACTCCCTTCTTTCCCCTGTCGCTGCCGCCGCCTCAATGGATCTGACGGCAAGTTGAACACGCGACAGGATTTCTCCGCCATTTGGGCGGAGGCACTACACAGGTTAGACGGCTCTTTGCCTGGGATCGGGGCAAATCCAGCCCCTTTCACCTGGAACGAGCACAAACCCAGTGAGTCTAGGCCGATGAAAAGAGGCCCGTCAAGGTCGGATGAACATGACTTGGTACCTTTGGTTCCGCCGTTTCCGGCCGTCCCGGCCCAGTTCACCTCCGGGAAACCTGGCCGATCCCGTGCACCCGTCAGGGTAGATGCGCCGAAAGCCAGTCAGGTGGCACTCGTTTTGCCGGTTTCGGCCCGCCGCTCTTGCCAATATCCCCTTCCAAACGAGACACTTTATGACAATCCTTTAGCCTGTTTGTATTCCACGGCGGAGAGGTCCGCATGCGAAGCTCATCCGGCGCAATCCTGGTCGCGGTCATTGCGGCAGCCGCATTCGGCGTCGCGGCCCAGGCACCCATCGCACCCAAAACGCCGGTCGCTGCTCCTCCGGCCCAGCCGCAGGCCGCCGCGCCAGTTCCCGGCATTGCCGTCCAGGCGCATCCGCTCACCCCCGACGATCTTCAGGCTTTCTTCGATGGCGTTTTTCCGCTGCAGCTTGAGCGCAGCGACATTGCCGGCGCCACGGTGCTGGTGATGAAGGACGGCAACGTCATTTTCCAGAAGGGCTACGGCTTTGCCGACGTCAAGACAAGGAAGCCCGTCGACCCGGCAAACACGATGTTTCGCATCGCGTCCATCTCCAAGCTTTTTACCTGGATCTCGGTGATGCAGCTCGTCGAGCAGGGCAAGCTCGATCTGGACACCGACGTCAACCGCTATCTCGATTTCCAGATCAAGCCCGCGTTCCAAAAGCCGATCACCCTGCGCAACCTGATGACGCATACGGGCGGGTTCGAGGAAGTCCTCAACGACATCATCATCCTCGACGCGAAGAAAGTGCCCAGCCTTCGCGATTACTTGATCGCCAACCAGCCGCGGCGGCTCTTTCCGCCGGGCCAGGTTCCGGCGTACTCCAATTACGGCGTATCGCTGGCCAGTTACATTGTGCAGCGCGCCAGCGGCGAGCCCTTTGCGCAGTACGTCCAGGAGCACATCTTCGCGCCCTTGAAGATGACCCACTCCTCCTTCTATCAGCCGGTCCCGAAACCCCTCGTGCCCTTCGTTTCCGAAGGTTATCGGGATAACACCACCAAGCCGCCGGTGGGTTTTGAGTTTGTGGCCCCATACGGCGCGGGTGGTCTCTCAACCAGCGCTGCGGACATGGGCCGCTTCGGCCAGGCGCTATTAAATGGAGGGTCTCTCGACGGTGGGGCCATCCTCAAGCCTGAGACCCTTGCCGAGATGTGGACGCCGCAATATCAGGCCAGCCCGCGGATGCCCCCCATCTGCATGGGCTTCTATCGGGACTGGCGCAACGGCCTGCAATGGATTGGCCACGAAGGCGACCTCATCGCTTTCCACTCGCTGTTCTTTGTCGAGCCGACGCAGAAGCTGGTTCTTTTCGTCTCCTACAACTCTGCCGGCGGCGGCGCCAAGCCGCGCCCCGAGATCATTGACTTCTTCTCCGACCGCTACTTTCCCGATTCGCCCGCCGTCACGTTCCTCGCCAAGCCTACCGGCAATTTCCGCGATATCGCCGGCCGTTACCAGAGCACCCGCCGCGCCGACTCCACCAAACTCCGCCTCCTGAGTATCACCGATCAGGTCACGGCCGGCGTGGACAAGGACAACGTGCTCACCATCGGCGGCTTCGACGACCTGCGCGGCCATCAGGAAAAGTTCAAGCTCATCGGTAACGATCTGTGGCAGGCGCAGGAGGACCAGGACCGCGTCTTCGCCATCCGCGACAGCTCCGGCCGTGTGGTGCGCGTTGCCATGATGTTCCCCGGCATCCAGTTCGAGCGCGTCCCCTGGTACGCCAATAACAAGTGGACCGTTCCCGCTTTGTTCACCGGTCTGGGCATCCTGGGCCTGGTGTTTATCGCCAGTATCATTCGCCTCGGCCGCCGTCTGTTCTTTCAGCGGCGCCCGAAGCTTGAACCCCAGCCCGGCACCATCTGGCTCACTTTCGGTCCGCGCTCGGCGGCCTGGATCTGGTTCCTTTTTCTGTGCGCCATACTCGCGTTTTTTGCCGTCGAGGGTAACGACATGCTGCCGCCCACTCCAGCCTGGTTCCCATGGTTTGTCGTCATCAACTGGGTCGTCAGCCTCGCCATTTTTCTCAGCTTCTTTGCCGTTTTCGCCGCCATCCGCATCTGGTTCCGCGACGATCTCCGCTGGATCACCAAAGTCAAATTCAATTTCGTTGGCCTCGCCTGCCTTTTCTTGAGCTGGTTCGCCATTTTTTACCACCTCATCGGGCCGGCGCATCGAATCTAGGCCTAGAACCGTGGACGGTGAACAGTGAACGGTGATTCGTCCACGGTTCACGGTTCACGGTCCACCGTCTTGTAGAATCATCCTGAATCCCGCCTCATGCCGGCTCTGGAGGCCACTTGCTTTACTGGCTGCTCTATCAAAAGCTGTACCCGGTCTTCCATTCATTTCGCATATTCCGCTATTTAACGTTCCGCACCGCATTCGCCACCGGCACGGCGATGTTGATCGCCCTGGTCATCGGCCCGTACGTGATTCAAAAACTGCGCGAGTTCCAGATCGGCCAGTACATCCGCGAAGACGGCCCCAAGTCCCATCAGAAGAAGACCGGCACGCCCACCATGGGAGGCGTGCTCATCGTCATCGCCATCCTGCTGCCCACGGTGCTATGGTCCGACCTCTCCATTCCCTTCGTCTGGATCTGCATCTTCTCCACGCTGGCCTTTGGCGCTGTGGGCTTCGCCGACGATTACATCAAAGTGGTCAGGCGCCGCAATCTTGGCCTCACTGCGCGCGCCAAACTGCTGGGGCAGGGAATCGCGGCCGTCGTTGTCGCCGCCGCCCTCGCCGTGCTGCAACAGTTCAGGATGTTCTCCGTGCAGCTCTCTGTCCCCTTCGTCAAAAGTCTGCGTCCCGATCTGCTATGGCACTGGCCCCTGCACGTTTCCCACCTCGGATTCCTGGCCTTCCTGCCCTTTGTCGCATTCGTTGTCTTTGTCCTTATGGGCTCCTCCAACGCGGTCAATCTCACGGACGGCCTCGACGGTCTCGCCATCGGCTGCACCATCATCGCCGCCGCCGCGTTGACCGTTCTCACTTACGTCAGCGGCCACGTGGTCTTCGCCGACTACCTCGAACTCCAGCGCATGCCCAATGTCAGCGAGGTCACTGTATTTTGCGGTTCCATGGTCGGCGCGTCCATCGGCTTCCTCTGGTACAACGCCCACCCCGCCGAAATCTTCATGGGCGACGTCGGCTCGCTTGCCCTTGGCGGCGCCATTGGCACCGTGGCCATCATCATTCGCCAGGAGCTGCTGCTGCTCTTCATCGGCGGCATCTTTGTCCTTGAGGCGCTCTCCGTAATGCTCCAGGTGGGCAGCTACAAACTGCGCAAGAAACGGATCTTCAAAATGGCCCCGCTGCACCACCATTTCGAACAACTCGGCTGGAGCGAGTCGAAAGTCATCGTCCGCTTCTGGATCCTGGCCCTGGTATTTGCACTGTTTGCACTCACCACCCTCAAATTGCGCTAGCTCGAAAGCGCCATGCGGGGCCAAAGGTGCAAAATAGAATGGAAGCATCGATCAGCAAACAGAGGCTAACCGCGAAGAGCTAAAAGCTGAGGGCTGAGGGCTGAAAATGATGGACCTCAAGGGGAAGAAAGTGCTGGTCGTCGGGCTGGGCAAATCCGGCCTGGCCGCCGCGCTCTTTCTTCGCCGCCGCGGCGCACAGGTTACCGTCTCCGATATTCGCAGCGACGAGGCCCTCGCCAAGGACATTCCCGGCCTTCTTGAGGCGGGCATCAACGTGGAAGCCGGCGGTCACGGCTTGCTCACCTTCCGCCGCCAGGACCTCATTGTCGTCAGCCCCGGCGTTCCCCTCGACACGCCCGAGCTGGCCCAGGTTCGCAACTTCGGCCTGCCCATCATCGGCGAGCTCGAACTCGCCGCCCGTTTTATCAAGGGCAAACTCCTGGCCATCACCGGCTCCAACGGCAAAACCACCACCACTACTCTGGTCGGAGACATCCTCAAGGAAGCCGGATTTCCAACCCTCGTCGGCGGCAACATCGGCGTTCCCGTCGTCGCACTTATCGATGAAAGCACCGACGAAACCTGGTCAGTCCTTGAAGTTTCCAGCTTCCAGCTTGAGAGCATTCTTGAGTTTCATCCCGCCATCGCCGTCATCCTCAACATCACTCCTGACCACCTCGATCGCCACGGCACCTTCGAGAACTACGCCTTGGCCAAGGAGCGCATCTTTGAGGTGCAGACCGAGCAGGATTTCCTGGTTCTGAACGCCGACAACCCGCGCACCGTTGCTGCCGCATCGCGCTCCGCTGCCCGCGTCTACTGGTTCTCAAAGGAACACCCGGTCCTCGAGGGCGCATGGGTTGAGAACGGCGAAATCTTCTGCCGCGACTCGAAATCCGCGCCGCCGGAGCCCATCATCCCCTTGAGCGGCATCCCCCTCAAGGGCTCTCACAACGTTGAGAACGTGCTTGCCGCCGTGTGCTCCGCGCGTCTCGCCGGCTGCCCCGGCGCCGCCGTGCGCCGCGCCATCGAGAACTTCCGCGCCGTCGAGCATCGCCTGGAATACGTCGCCACCGTCAACGGCGTCGAGTTCTACAACGACTCCAAGGCCACCAACGTGGACGCCACCGCCAAGGCCGTCGCCGCATTTCCTTCCGGCATCCATCTCATCCTCGGCGGCAAGGACAAGAGTTCCGATTACACAGAGCTCGCTCCCCTGCTTCGCCAGCGCGTGCGCGCCGTTTACACCATCGGTTCGGCTGCTCAGAAGATTGAGTCGCACCTGCGCGGCGTGGTGCCAATCCGCTCCTGCGAAACCCTGGAAAAAGCCGTTGCCGAAGCCGCCGCCGCCGCCCATCCGGGCGATGTTGTGCTCCTGGCCCCGGCTTGCTCCAGCTTCGATCAGTTTGAGAATTACGAACATCGCGGACGCGTCTTCAAAGAACTCATCGCCGATGCTCCCCGCTTCCGCGGCCTTTCTGAAGTCGCCCGGCGCCCCTGACCAAAGCTGCCATCCAAAGCAATAGTTATCATCAAAACAATCGCCGTCATCCTGAGTCCGCCGCGGCGGACGAAGGACCTGCATTTGCTTTTGTTTTTGCTTTTGCTTCTGTCATTCCCAGACGGGAATCCGCTGTTGTGTTTGCTACTCCCTATTCCCTTCTCCCTACTCCCTGCATTAACACTTGACCACCTTGATTCACTCGCCTCATGCCTGCTCTTTTTCACACCCGAAGCGTGAAATCATCACCGCAGGCGTATGGCAAAACTCGTAGGCGTCGACAAGTGGATCTTCTTCACCACCATGGTGCTCGTCGCCGTGGGTCTGGCCATGGTCTTTTCCGCCTCCGCCGTCGTTTCTGAAGCGCGTTACCACTCCCCTTACATCGATGTCGCTCGCCAGGCCGGATGGGCGCTGGCCGGCGTGCTCGCAATGTGCGTGCTCATGCGCGTCGACTACGAGCATTACAACTCGCCCCGCTTCGTCTATCCCGCCATCTCCGTCACCACCGTCCTCCTGGTGATGGTTTTCTTCTTCCGCAACTCCCACGCCACCCACCGCTGGATCCGCTTCGGCGGATTCTTCAGCTTCCAGCCATCCGAGCTGGCCAAGCCCGTCCTCATCCTGTTTCTCGCCTGGTTCCTGCACACTCGCCTTGAACAGATGCGCGATTGGAAGAACACGCTTCTCCGCTCCATCTTCATCCCGCTCATCTTCATCCTGCTCATCGTCAAGCAGCCCGACCTCGGCACCGCGCTCATCCTCGCCGGCGTTACCGCCATGATCCTGGTGCTGGCTGGTATGGATTGGAAATGGCTCCTCGCCGGCATCGCCGCATCGCTCCCGCCGCTCGCAGCCCTGCTCTTGCTGGTCCCCTGGCGTCGCGCCCGCATCCTCGCCTTTCTCCATCCCGGCGCCGATTCCCTGGGCGCCGGCTTCCACATCAACCAGTCCCTCATCGCCGTCGGCTCCGGCGGCTTCTCCGGCCGCGGTTACATGGAGGGCATGCAGAAGCTCTTTTACCTTCCTGAAGCTCAAACCGACTTCATCTTCGCCAACATCGGCGAGGAGCTCGGCTTCATCGGCGCCATCATCATCGTGGCGCTGTTCATTGTGTTCGCCGTGCGCGGCCTGCGCGTCGCCTTTCGCGCGCAAGATCCCTTCGCCCGCATCCTCGCCTTCGGCATCACCACCGGCATCCTGCTTCAGGCCTTCTTCAACATCAGCGTGGTCCTCTCGCTCGTCCCCACAAAGGGCATCCCGCTCCCGTTAATCTCCTCCGGCGGCACTTCGATTTTCATCACCCTCGCAAGCATCGGCGTCCTCCTCAATATTTCCCGCAAGGTGGATTGATCCGAGCTCTGACGCGTACCGCCGGTCTCAAGACCGGCTGTCGCGGGGATCTCCCGATCCCCGTCGTCATCGAGCAATGGACTCGCAGCTCTTCGAGCCGCATCGCACTGGTCCCCGCGATTAAGATCAATCCGAAGGGAACATCTTGTCCAACCCCCGCATCCTGATCGCCGGCGGCGGCACCGGCGGCCACATCATCCCCGCTCTCGCCGTCGCCCGCGCCCTGGTCGAGCGCCACCAAGCCGAAATCCTCTTCGTCGGCACGCCCCGCGGTTTGGAAAGCCGCATGGTCCCCGCCTCCGGCTTCCGCCTCGAGCTCATCCAGGTCGGCCAGCTCAAAAATGTCTCGCTCGCCACCAAGCTCCGCACCGCATTCGACCTGCCCGTCGCGATCCTCTCCTGCCGCCGCATCCTGCGTGACTTCCGTCCCGGCGCGGTTCTCAGCGTAGGCGGCTACGCCTCCGGCCCCGCCAGCGCCGCAGCACTCACTCTCAGCATCCCGCTCATGGCCTTCGAGCCCAACGCCATGCCCGGCCTCGCCAACCGCCTCATCGGCAAGCGCGTCGCTGCCGCCGCGGTCAACTTCCCCGCCGCCACTCGCTATTTCCGCAACTCCGAAGTCACCGGCATCCCCGTTCGCCAGGAGTTCTTCTCCATCCCCGCTCCGCCGCCGGACGCCCCGCCGCACCTGCTCATCTTCGGTGGCTCGCAGGGCGCGCGCATCTTCAATCAGACCCTCCCCAAAATCGTCCCCGCGCTTCTCGATGCGGTTCCGGGCCTCACCATCCTGCACCAATGCGGCGCCCGTCACCTCGAGTCCACAGCATCCGACTATCGCGCCTCGGGCGCCAACCCCGCTCGCTGGCAGGTCCAGCCGTTCCTCGACGACATGCCCGCCCGCTTCGCCGCGGCGCATCTCGTCATGGCCCGTGCCGGTGCGTCCACCGTGGCTGAGCTGGCCGCCGCCGGCAAGCCTTCGCTCCTCGTCCCCTTTGCCGCCGCAGCGGACGACCACCAGAAGCGCAACGCGGAAGAACTGGTCAAAGCCGGTGCCGCCGTCATGCTGGAAGAACCGGAGCTGGCCACGCCCTCCATCCTCCGCGACGCCCTCATCGTCCTGCTCCGCGAGCCCGCCAGGCTGGCCCAGATGTCCGCCGCCGCGCGCACCCAGGCCCATCCCGACGCCGCCCAGCGCATCGCCGACCGTTTAGCTCAGCTCGTCTCGCATCGATAGCCGACCACTGATCACTGATCACTGATCACTGATCACTGACCACTGACCACTGACCACTGACCACTGATCCTTCGTACCATAGCAGCACCCGCAAAGCGCGAAGCGTGTTCCACCGGCTCGGCCCGCCCACAAGCTCACCAACAGGGACGGCCAGCGCCTCGTCATACGCGCGCTCAAGAAGCCACCGCCCGTCGCTCTGCCGCCTGTTCTCAATCAGGCCCACGGCTTCGCTCATCCGCTCATCCGGCGCGGCGCCCGCGGCGCGAAAGTAGTCGAGCGCGCGAAGAACGTCATAGTGATACCGCGGCGGGAACGCAAATTCCAGAAACTCTGGGTTGGCGATCTCGCCGGTGGAGCGTCGCCGCAACATCCTCCGCTCCAGCAGATATTCCTCGCCGCGCCGGCGCGCCTCAGCTATCTCCCGCGAGCCCCCAATAGCCCGCTCGTATTCCAGCAGGCCCTCCAGCACGCAGATCGTGGTATGGAAAGACGATCTCTTGCTCTTCGGCGTCTCGCAGTTCCATCCGCCATCGTCGAGTTGCTCGCTTAGCAGGCGGCGCGCGAGTCGCTCCGAAGGCCTCCCGAAGTATCCGCCCTGCGCAAGCACACCTCCGTTGATGCACGGCTCCACTTCGCCATCGAAGTACGCGTTGCCGCCGGATTCGGCCGGCCGCAAGTCCCACCACGGATGATTGTTCCAGCGCAGGTTTGCCTCGAGCTGCGCCACCGCCGTCTCCACTGCCGGTTCAGCAGGGTCCACGCCCGTTGCGCGCAATAGTTGCATTGTGAAAAGAGTCGTTAACCAGATGCGGGCGTTGCCACCCCGCCACGCTCCGTCGGCTTCCTGGAGGCCAAGAATCTCCGCGCCAAGCCCTTCGCGCGCCACGCAAGCTCGCTCCGCGCTGACCGCTGCCGGCGAGGCATCCGTCAGGTCGCGCAAAGCCTGCCAGCGGATTGCGGGGTCAGAATCGAGCAGCCAGTCAGTGGCGTCCACGCAGCCATCTTACCGTCCAGGCATCCGCGAAGCATCTCACCAAGCGCAGTTTGTCAGATCCGTGGCCGCGAACAACCAACCGCCCCCCGCCTGTCGCCGGACGACGTGCACGCCCTTCCCGTTCGTCTGCATGCGTATGCCGCCAGGTCCATTCGTGAAAAGCGTCCAGTGATCGTAGATCACGGCCAGGTCCTCGCCCGCATGCAAAATCTTCCTCACGCGCACGTGAAGCTCAGGCTCCTTGGTGGCAAGTTGTCTAAAATCCTGCAGCAGCGCATAGTGCCCATGCGCCGCAGTGCCGTCTTGCCTTACGTGGCTCCCGTTCGGCTCGTAGAGTGCCGCAAGGGAATCGAAGTGTTTCGCATTCAGGTGGCGTGCGTAGAGCTCGTCGCACACCTCTGGAGTTTCGGCCGGCATGGTCAGCCTCCTTATTGGCGCCGGTTCGCATTGTGCCTCCTTACACCTTCAGCTGGATGTGATGTAGATCGCACAAGCGCAACAAAAAAGGCCCACCTGCCAATGCAGATGAGCCCTTTCATTCCGGGCCTCATGCGCCCGGTTCAACTTCGTTCGTTACCGGCGTCCGCCGCCGCCCCCATGGGAGCCGCCTCCGCCGCCATGGAATCCGCCGCCGCCGTGGAATCCGCCCGAAGCAGCGCCGCGGAACCCTCCACCGGCCGCGCCGCGGAAGCCTCCGCCCACGCGTCCGCTACCCACGCCACCAGGCCTCGCGTATCCGCCGCGGTATCCGGCCGCGCCGCCTCGTGCATATCCGCCGCCATAAGCGCCGCGATATCCGTTAGCGCCGCCCCGTGCGTAGCCGCCTCGGCCATATCCGTATCCTCGGCCGTAGCCATACCCGCGTCCCCATCCGCGGCCCCAGCCGTACCACGGCCCGGTGCCGATGAACACGCCGCCCGCAAACCAGTCCGGCCCGTAATACCCGTAGGGTGCGCAAGCGTAAGGATAATAAGAGTAATAGCCCCATTCGCAGTCCGGCGGTGCGTAATACCCACCGTAGGGCGCCGCAACCACCGGCCCGATCCCCACGCCAATCCCTACCTGGGCATTGGCCTTCATGGAGAACGGCAACACCAACAGCGCAGCCAGCAAAACCCAACGCAAACCCTTCATAACTACCTCCTCGTGCTGCCCGGTCCCGTCTTGCTGGGGTCGGTCCGCGATGCTACCGCGCTTTCAGCACCTCCGGCCAAGGTCTTTCAGGTCCATTGCCGGCTTCCACTCATTAGAACAACTCTCGCAGGCAAAAGTTGCGGTTCGTTTCACGATTCCCGGCACGCGAGACTCTGCCTGATTGGAATCTTACGCCCTGAACGGAAACGGCCCCGGCAGTTTTGCCAGGGCCGTTTCTCCCCGCCGCCCGTCTTCAGGGCTTACCGACGGTCGCGGAAATGATCCCGGTCGCCGCGGTCGCGGTCACGATAACCGCCGCGAACAATCACCTCCCGGCGTCCCGCGTAAAAGCGATCGTGCACACCCACAAAGTTCCAGCGTCCCGGCACCCAGTAGCCGTTGGCATAGTAGCCTGCCACCCACGCATACCCCGGTCCGGGGCAGGGAGGAACATAGGCTGCCGGCCCGCCAACGTAGATCCCAATCTCCGCTGCCTTTGCCGGAGTTGCCGCCATTCCCAAAGCACCCACAGCCACTGCCGCACCCAACATCCATTTCCCTGCGTTCTTCATAACTCCTCCTTCCACTCGCCCCATGCCTTTTCGCTCAGGGCTTGCCTCCGGCCCGGCTTCCTGAGCTCTTTTCCCGGCTTCCGCCGGGGTGGTTCAGGGCCTGCCGCTTATGTCCGCTCTAACCGCAACTGCGGAAGAAGGTTGCGGCCTCCCGGCGAAAATATATCCCCGCAACTTTTCGCGGCTCCGGTGTTTCGCGCGTTCACTTTTTCACTCCTTCACTTGTTCACTTTTCACCTGGCGCCTGCCGTACAATCCCCTCAGCAGAGGACCCGCTCATGCCAAAAGCTCACGGCACTTTCACCGTCGATGTCCGCCCGCTCTTGTCCGCGCCCGCCGAGGGCCTCGCCCGCTTCACCATCAACAAGCAGATCCACGGCGACCTCGAAGCCACAACACATGGAGAGATGTTTTCCGGCGGCAATCCCAAACAGGGCGCAGCCGGCTATGTCGCCATCGAGATGATCACCGGCGTCCTCAGCGGCCGTTCAGGTAGCTTTGCGCTCCAGCACTTCGCCACCATGGACGCGCGCGGCCCCAACATGCAGGTCATCGTTGTTCCTGGCTCAGGTGCCGGAGAGCTAGCCGGCATCTCCGGCACCTTCACCATCCGCATCGAAAACGGCCAGCACTTCTACGATCTCGACTACACGCTTCCCCACAGCGAATAATGATCGGCCCGCCCTTTATCCCTTGTCCCTGCTTTTCTGTTCCCTGTTTCCTGCCTCTACGGCATCGGATTCAAAAACCCTTTCGGCAGCCCAGCCGGCGTTCCCGGAACCGCCACCGGCGTCACGCCTGTGTCCTTGCAGGTCATCGCCGGCGGAAAATGATTCACCACGTCGTCGGGAATCTCCGCGGACGAGGCCGGAATGGGAGCCTTCGCCCCGGCAAGCCGCGCAGTGTCGAATCCGCCCAGCAGGTCGGTCAGCCGCGGATTCGCATCCCGCGGGCCCTCGGGCAAATATGGCTTCTCATCCGGCAGGGAAGCCAGCGGCGACAGATCGAACAGCACGTCGAGGAATTTCGCGAACGAGACGTGATCGCCCGGATCCGCCACCACGCCGCCGGACTTCGCATAAGGCGAGATCAGGATCAGCGGCACCCTCGGCCCGTCGCCGCACGGGTGTTTGTCAGGGCATTCTTCAAACTGCGGCGGCGGAACGTGGTCGTAAAACCCCTCCGAGTCGTCCCACAGGATGATGATTGCCGAGTCCTTCCAGTACGGGCTGCGCGCAACCGTGTTCACCACCTTCGCCACCAGCGATTCCGAAAGCTGCGAATCTGCGTACCCGGGGTGGTCGTCGTCGCCCAGCGAGTTCACTGCCAGCGGATTGGCGGGCTTCCACCCAAACGGATTCAGCATTCCGCCCTTCACAAACACCACGCTCTTGTCCGGCAGTTGCTCCTTTTCCATCGCGGAAAAGAAGTCCAGCAGGTCATGCTCGCCGCTCCACTGCGACGGGTTTTGGCGAATGTATCCAAAATACTGGGGCGCATTGTGGTGGGGAATGTACGCCGGATGATCGTTGCCCTCGCCGTTCCCGAATCCCTCCTGGTACCACCCCCACGACACAGCCTGCTTGTTCAGCCGCGCCAGCTCGCCGATATCGTCCTTCACGTCGTCGTCGTCCACCGTCACCTTCGACGCGTCGCGTCCGCTGAGCGAAAGCATCAGCGTCGCGTACTTCTGGTCGAGCTGGATGGAGCCGTGAGCCTGGTCCGCGAACGCATAAGGGCCAAAATCGGGCTCCGCGTCGTTCACCACCGGCTCGCCGGTCGCTAGCGTCGAAGAGAATTTCTCCTCGGGATGCCGCGCCGCCTGCGTCTGCCCCGACTGCCCCGCAATCAGGTCGATATTGCCCGGCGTCGACGGGCCGTACATCGCCTGGAAAATGTGGTCGTACAGCGCGAACCGGTGCGCATACATCCACAGGAACGGAACCGTATTGCAGTCCTGGTGCGCCATGGTCAGAATGCCCACCTGGCGCGCAAAACCCGGGTTGGCGCCCGACGCCTCCACCAGGTTCTTCTCCTCCCAGGCCACAAACTTGTCCATGCGGCCCTGGTCGCTTTTGGCAAGCAGCGCCTCGCGCGAGTGGTCCGCATCCTGCGTATCCGAGGCGTTCAACAGGAAGGGCGTAATCCATTCCTTGCCGATAGCGTCCCACTGGCGGAAGCCGTGCGCCCTCGCCTCCGCCGTAGCCAGGTTGTCCGTCCCCGGAAATGTCCCGAAGTAAGAGTCGAAGGAACGATTCTCCTGGTAGACGACAAAGACGTGATGAATATGCGCGCGCAGGTTGGCAATCATCTCCTGCCGCGTCCTCGCCTGCCTGGTCTTCGATTCGACCGCCTGCTCTGGCTTCGCAGCGGTCGCCGGTTGCGCCGTCGCCGCGGCGTCCGCTCCCAGCCAAAGCACAGCAATACACGCCAGCGCTATCCACGCGTAAGGGCGGATCTTCAGTCCCGCCGTCGGCAGCAAAAAAGGCATCCGGGCTTTAGCCCCTGAGCTCCTTTGTTTCACGCGACTACCTCTTTGTGCTTGTTTTGCAGCGATCTCTGCAATCCCATCGCCGCTATGCATTTTACTCACTCATTCCACATCTACCATTAAATCCCCGCAACAACCGTCCACGGTTCACCGTTCACCGACCACTGACCGCGCCCTGTTACCCTGATCCCTGCCATGTTTGCCACCTCGCAACACGCCCACTTCATCGGAATTGGCGGCATCGGCATGAGCGGCATCGCGGAAATCCTGCTCAACCAGAACATGCGCGTCTCCGGCTCCGACCTCCGCCGCGGCCCCATCACCGACCGCCTCTCGAAGCTCGGCGCCGTCATCTACGAGGGCCACGATGCCGCCCACATCGCCGGCGCAACCGTGGTCGTCACCAGCTCTGCTGTCGGCCAGGACAATCCTGAGGTGGTGGAAGCGCACGCGCGCAAGATCCCCGTCATCCAGCGCGCGGAGATGCTGGCCGAGCTCATGCGCCTCAAGTACGGCATCGCCATCGCCGGCATGCACGGTAAAACCACCACCACGTCCATGGTGGCCTCTGTACTAACCGCGGGCGGCCTCGATCCCACCGTCGTGGTCGGCGGCCGAGTGGATGCGCTCGGCTCCAACGCCCGCCTCGGCACCACGCAGTACCTGGTGGCCGAGGCCGATGAGAGCGACCGCAGCTTCCTCAAGCTCTCGCCCATCCTCGCCGTCGTCACCAATCTGGACCGCGAGCACATGGACTGCTACCGCGACATGGAGGATGTGGAGCACTGCTTCCTTGCCTTCATGGACCGTGTGCCGTTTTATGGCGCGGTCACCGCATGCATTGACAACCCCCAGCTTGCCGCCATCCTGCCCCGCGCAAAGCGGCGCGTGTTGACCTACGGCACGGCGCGCGAGGCCGACTACCGCCTCCAACCGCTGCCCGGCGACGCAAGCTGCTCGTCGCGCTTCCAGGTGACCGCCGCATCCGGAACCCTCGGCCCGTTTGAGCTGCACGTGCCCGGGCGCCACAACGTGCTCAACGCCACCGCGGCCGTCGCCATTGCCCACCAGCTTGCGGTGCCCGCCGACCGCATCGCCGCCGGCATCGGCAACTTCCGCGGCGTGGACCGCCGTTTCCAGCTTCGCGGCAGGGCGCGCAGTGTCTCCGTGGTGGACGACTACGGCCACCACCCCACTGAGATCAAGGCCACACTTGCCGCTGCGCGCGAGTGCGGTTTCCGGCGCATCCACGTGGTCTTTCAGCCCCACCGCTACACCCGCACCGCCGACCTCATGGACCGGTTTGCCACCGCATTCATCGATGCCGATTCGGTCTTCGTGCTGCCCATCTATGCTGCCAGCGAGCAGCCCATCCCCGGCGTCACCGCGGAGCGGCTGGCCGAGCGGATTGAAGGGCCGAAAGTCCGTTTCGTAGCCGACTTCCCGGCCGCAATCGAGGCGGCAACGGCAGCGGCCGCCGACGGCGACCTGATCCTGACCCTCGGCGCCGGCAACGTAAGCCAGCTGGCACCGCAGATGGTCGAAAGGCTCGAAAACAGCGCAAAATAAAAACGGCGATGTCTTGCGGATTGATGGACTTACGTCCTCAAAGTGCACACAATTGCGCGGAGTTCCGCAGGGACGGCGGGAATCGGGGCCAGGGGACTGCGGATGCTGGGAGGCGGCTGCCGAGAAGTGCAAAGAATAAAACGAGGATGTCGAATGGATTGTTCATGATACGAGCCAATAGCGCACAGATCAGCGTCCGTTTTCGGACGGTGGGGCAGGAGAGCAAGGACCGAGGGAACGAGGGACCAAGGGACCAGGAAGGCCGCTGACGTTGCGTTGCCCAGGCGTTGCGTTTGAGCCGCAACGCGTGGGGCGGAGTTGTGTGATTTCGGCGTGCATGGGTCATTTACCACTTTCCGAGTCCAAAAACGGAAACGCCCGCGATAAATCGCGAGCGTGTTTCCTGCTACTGTCTAAAGCTAGCAGATTGGATATTTAATACTGATGCAACGGGCAAATTTATTTTCTCCAGTTTTCATACGGGTGCGACTTAGTTTTCCACAGACCGTTGGGCTTGACAGCGAGTGGGGCGGGGCACGGAATGTCGCAGATTCGGTGCAAAAGCGTACGGCAGGAACGTTGGACGAGATGAGCCGGGGCGTCGAGACCCGCTTATCGCGGGATTCTTCGCTGCGCTCAGGAGCGAAGAATGGGGCCTCCGCCGCGCGTCCCGCCTGCTTTGCTGGTTTTACTCAATTCTGCTGCTGATATAGCCCAATCCCGCCAGCGAATAGAGTCCTTTGCTGGCACTCGGTACGCAAGAAACCTGCCATGGGAGGGCCGAGAGAAAAGGCAGCATCATCCACGCCGAAGGCGTACAGGGGATCATTCCTAAAAGGTAACTTCCGAATACGCGGTCCGACCGGAACTGCGCTGGTACCCTCAAAGGGTTCGCCATGGCGACTTGATTGGTACTAATCAGGTCTCGATGAGCGCATGGCGATAATGCGGCAAGTCAGAGATTCCCAGATGACCAGATCTCACGCTATTCAGTTCGCAATGCCCGCATCGGATCAAGACGCGAGGCGTACCAGGCCGGGGCGAGGCAAGCCGCAATAGCCACCAGTAAAAGCAGCCCAGCCACGGAGCCAAATACCACGGGATCGAGCGGTTCTGTTTCGTACAGCATGCTGCGGATCAGGCGCACTACGGCCGCGCTCGCCGGCAAACCGATCAAGAGTCCTACCAGCGCCGGCTTCAGGCCGTCCAGCAGCAAGTGAGTCAGCAAGGCGTTGCGTTGCGCGCCGAGTGCCAGGCGAATGCCAAACTCAACCAGCCGTTGGGCCACGAGGTACGCCAGCACGCCATAGAGCCCTGCGGCGGCGAGGACCAGCGCGATGATCGGCAAAGGCCAGAACCAGAATCGAATCGAATTCCGAGTCGATCGTGCTCTTGCCTATAGCCTCTCGCAACGTCATCACATTCGAGACCGGTAAGTCCGGGTCGAGTTGGGCGACGATCTTCTGAACCGGAACTGCCATCGAGTCCGCGTCACGGGAGCTGCGCGCCACAATGGTGCTAAAGCTGTAGCCATTTCCGTAGATCGGCCAATACAACGTGGGCATTCGGAGGTTGCGCCACATTCCATCGAACATCCCCAACCACGCCGATGACTGTCCATACGCCGCCTTCATCGATCGTCTTGAGATGCTTGCCGATGGGGTCTTCACCGGGAAAATACTGCCGGGCTGCGCCGCGGCTGATCAGCACAACGTTCGCCCGCTCCCCCTGCTCATCCTGGTTGAAGGTGCGTCCTTTGAGAATCGGAAGTCCGATTGCGGAAAAATATCCGGGGTCCGCGCCACGCAGCATGAAGTCGAGTCCCTGGCCCTTCGGCAGGGGCGGATGCTCCACGATGGCCATCAGATCGTCGCCGTTCCATCCTTCGCCCGGCGCCGCGCTCACCAGGCCGGCGGACGAGACCCCGGGCAGAGCGCGGACCCGTGCGATGAGTTGCTGGAAAAATGCAATCCTCTGTTCGGCGTGCTTGTATCGAGCATCCGGCAGTCCCAGGCGCATGGTGAGAACGTTGTCGACCGGTACGCCAAGATCGGAGGAACGCAGATGCTCGAAGCTCTTGAGCAGGAGTCCTGCCCCGACCAGGAGCACAACCGTCAATCCTACTTCCGCCGATAGCAGAAGACGCCGCAGCAGCGCGCGAGATCTGCCGCCGCTGTGCGAGCGAGAGCCTTCCTGCAATCCCGCCAGAATATTCGCCCGTCCCGCGCTGTGAGCGGAGGTTAGCCCTGAAATGAGGGCGCAGAGAAAGATAACAGCCAACGTAAAGGCCGCGGCCGTGCCATCAAAATGAATGGCCTCTACACGATTCATGTCATGGCGCGCATGAACTAGCCACGCCAGCGCGGTCCGGGCCAGCAAAAGGCCGAGTGCGCCGCCGGACACTGAGAGCAGCAGGCTCTCGATCAGCCGTTCGCGTATGAGGCGCATGCGCCCGCCACCCAGCGCGGCGCGAATCGCAAACTCCTTGTTGCGCGATGCTGCACGCGCGACCAGAAGGCCCGCGACATTCATGCAGGCGATGAGCAGTACACATCCGGTTGCGCCCAGCAGAGCATAAAGCGGCGTTTTGTAATTATGGACGGCATCGTCGAGCATGGTTCTGCCGATGGCGCCGGGATGTACGGCGGGTTCGGGATGAGCCGACTTGATCTGCCTCTGCAACGCGTCCACGCGCGCCGCAAGCGTGGCGAGCGAAACACCGGGAGCTAGCCGCGCTACGGCCAGGAACTCGTGATCGCCGTAAGTTTGCAGGAGAGAAGCCGGCGCCTCATGTCTCACCGGCGTCCAGATCTGGTCGGCGCTGCCCCCGAATGCTCCGGAATAGACGAACGTAGAAGGCAGGACGCCGATTATCGTATAGGGTTTGGCATTCAGCCAGATGGTCTTCCCGGTGATGGCCGGGTCAGACGCATAACGGCGCTTCCAAAAGCTCGCGGTTATCATGGCCGCAGCCGGCGCGCCTGGCCTGTCGTCGTCCGGCGTAAAGGATCTCCCCAGCATCGGCTGCACGCCCAGCAACGAAAAGAAATTGTCGGTGCACCATGCCGCTTCCACTACTTCCGGCAGCTTTCCACCTTCGCCGGAAACGTTGTATCCCTGAAAGGGGGAGACAAGGGCCATCTGCGCCAGGGACTGAGTTGACCGCTGCCAATCCCAAAAGCTCCCCGCATCTAAGGGAAGCCAGGGCGCGGGATGCGATTGACTGTTATCCGCTTCATAGATCAAAACCAGCCGTTCCGGGTCGGTGTACGGAAGCGGCTTTAGCAATACGCTACGCACAACCGTAAACAAAGCAACGTTGGCCCCGATACCCAGCGCCATAACCAGAAGGGCAACGAGCGTGAATCCGGGCGTGCGGCTCAGAGTCCGAATTCCGATGCGAAGGTCGTGAACGAACTGCTCCAATCCGTTCCAGTTCCACGTTGCTCTTGCTTGATCGCGCAGTAGCGCCGCATTGCCCAATTCACGCAAAGCTAGAAGTCGAGCTTCTTCCGGACTCATCCCGCGTGCCAGATTGAATTCAATCTGCCGGTCCAGGTGATCGCGGAGCTCTTCGTCGAGCTCCGCGTTCAGGCGGTTGCGATGAAACAGCGCGCGCAGCCGCAGCGGAATTGTGTAGATCCAGTGTTCAAGCCGCATCGCTCACACCTCCGTAAGCCGCAACACGCCGGAAATGGCTGCCGAGATACGCTCCCAGTTTGCCGCCTCCTTCTCGAGATAGCGCCGCCCGAGCAGGGTTAGAGAGTAGAACTTCGCCCTCCGGTTGTTCTCGGTCGGCTTCCACTCGGCATGAATCCAGCCCTGCTGTTCAAGCTTGTGCAGAGCCGGGTAAAGCGACCCGTCGCTCACCTGCAGCACGTCGCCCGACACCAGCTTCAGCCGTTGGCTGAGAGCCCATCCGTGCAGCGGCTCAAGCGCGAGGATCTTCAGAACCAACAGATCCAGGGTGCCCTGGACGAGGTCAGGAGGTTTGCTCACGCGTTCTCCTCTCGGTTACCGAGTGATAATAGCGCGCTTCCCCTCGGTAAGCAAGAGGAATATTATCGATTATCCAAAAAGCTGCCTTGATGACTTCAGGCCACTCATCGAGCTTCGGATTGCGCGCTGAATCGGGATACGTCCTCGAAAACACCGCAGGGTCCAGGATTTAGATTGCGCATGGATTGTGGCCAATTCGGAAATTACTCTTCAGCAAACAGAGTCGCGGCTTGCCGCGCGCCTCTTCCCGGGACTGCTGCGCGGAATATACGACCGGGTGAGGGTGGCAACAACATTACGTTCTGGCGGCAGCTCAAGAGCTTTTGCCGAGCGCGGCTACCGGGATCGTGACCGAGCCCATGCGGCCGGAGTTCTCGTCGAGAACTACGATGCGCACCGATCCGACGCCCGGATCTAATTCGATGGCCTGGTCAAAGGGAATTCCGGCCTTCAGGTACTTTTGGTAGGAGCCGGGCTGGAGGCGGAGATTCATGGTTTGGCCGGTGATCTGCGCCTTCATGCCGTTGACCTCGCGCTTGACCAGGAAAACGTCCAGCTTGTCGGTCCAGAGCGAGTCGTTTTGCGCGATCTCGAGATCGGTGGCGGCGATGCCGAGCTTGACGGTGTGGCCATTCGAACCGGGCACAACATCGGCGGTGACGCCGATATCGGTTGCATCGCCTGGCTCGAGGGCGGCGTTCTTGAAGCGGTCCTTGATGGTGGACGGCTCTTCGCGGTAGAAGAACCCGGTGCGGTAACGGAGGGTGACTTTCTTTTTGCCCGGAACCTTGACGGTGATCAGGTGATATTTGTTGTCGGCGGCTGCGGAGGGGGCAAAGCTGAGCAGGTAGGTGGCGCGGCCGTCGTCGGCGACGTGGTTGAGCTCGGTGACGATGTCGGAAGCGCGGCGGAATGCCTGGCCGCCAGTGGCGTCGGCAATTTCACGATAGACGCCCTGGATGGAGAGCATGTCCTGGTGCATTTGAGCACTCATCCGGCCGGGTCTCATATCGTTGTTGCAGGTGTCAATGTCCGGGCCGGCGGATAATGCGGGGTCGAAGGATGTCCTTCCGGGCCCGCCGGGGCCGCTGGCAAGCCCGCATCCGCCTGACCCGCCCGGTCCAGGGTTCACACCAAGTTGATTTGCGGTGGCGGTGGGATTCAATTGCACGTTCATGGCGGCTTGGCTGGCGCTCACCATGCCGCCTTCGAGACGGGAGGCGTCCAGCGGATAGACACTGACGTGGGCGTCGTTCATGGCCTCCTGCACGCGCAGCGCGGCGGGCTCGATGTTGCGGTCGCCCTTCTGGATATTCATTGCGGAGTAATTCCAGTCGGCCAGGACGTTATCGCTGGCGATCCAGACCAGGTTCTTGTGCCCCGGCATGGCGGAAAGATAATGGGCCACCAGCATGAGGGTGGAGAGCGCGTCGGAACCGGGACGATCGCCCAGTTCGCGGAGCTTGGGGTCCTGAGCCTGCGTATCCGCTTGAGGATCCATAACCATATTGCCATTGGTCGCGAGCAGATCGTCGGTGTTGCGGACATAGTCCATCTGCTGGCGATTCCGGGCTTCCTGTTCCTGGCCGAGCATGAGGCTGTCGGCGGCCGGCGTCCACTTGGCAAGGGTCGTGGCGATGAGTTGATGGTCGGTGCTGGGGACCTGAAGGACTTGGAACCCGCCTCTGCGCATGACGTAAATGGCTGCGCGATCGTTGTCGTGGAGCTTCATGAGAAACGTCTCCATCTGGTCGCGGACATTGCCCAGATCGCCCATGGAGAGAGTGCCGTCAATCAGCAGGATGAGCGTGTCCTGGGTTTCGCGGGCGGCGGATTTGGCGGCGACGGCTTCGCGGTTGGAGAATTCCGGTAGATTTTGGGCCGAGGATTGCGCCGCGGCGGACTGCTCCGGGGCAGCCGTGTTGGGCCGCACAAACGAGCGCACATCCACTTTCACGCCATTGTCGAAGACTTCAAGGTCGTCGGGGTTGAGGTCGGCAATCGGGAGGCCCTTTTTGTCGAGCGCAACCAGGGGCACATCGACGATGCGGGCGTTGATGCGAAAGGTGGGGGTACCGGCGGGAGCGCTTTCCACAGAGATGGTGGGCGTCTGGGGCAGGCTGAGGGCTGGCGTGACGTAGATCTCCGGAATGGACGACGGCTGAGATGCGTTGAGGGGCGCGGGTGGAGCATTGGAGGCGAGATTCTCGAGGCCCGGAAACGATGGAGGGGGCGCCTTGGGCGATGCCACTTCTTCGAGCGGCCTGGCGTTGTCAATGGGGGGCACCGGCGCGGGCGTGGGTGCGGAGGCAGCGGCCTCCGTGGCTTGTTTGGCCTCTTTCTCATTCAGGATGCGCGACTGGACAAGATAGAGGTGGTATTCGCGGAAGTTCACGTCGTTGAGGAGGATTTGCTCCGGCGCGTGAACCAGCGCCTGAAGACTCGCTTTTTCGATGGAAGGCTGCAGGTGCTCGATTCCGGTCTGCCGGCGCTCCGCCATGGCGTCATTCAGGGATTTCAGATCGGGCCCCTGGGCGAGGGCGATGCCGCGCACGGGACAGATGAAGGTTTTGCCTCCAATGTCCTGGGGGCCGTATTCGACGAGGATAGACGCGCGCTCGATGGGATTGCCGGGGTCGAGATCGGCGATCAACGAGATGCGCAGGATGGTTCCGTTATCGGGATCGAGAGCGATCTCACCGTGATAGCCGGCGCGCTGGGAGAGAACGCTGAGCTCAAAGCCGTGCTGCTGGATGACGCAGCAGAAACGGACGTCGTAGTGCGATTTTTCCTTGGGGACGGAGTAGCGGAATACGGCCAGGGCTCCGCTCGAGTCTAGCTCCCAATGGCTCCAGGCAAGGTGGCTGCGGGCCGCGTCCATGACCACGATGCCGAGGATGGGGCCGAACTCGCC
>CAWBIG010000299.1:0-14432 GCA_963788435.1 uncultured Acidobacteriota bacterium
TGTTAGTTGTCACATCAACGGAGTTATCCACGCAACCAAGCAGCACGGTACCGGTCTGGGCCTGGCGATTGTGCAATCCCTGGTAGCCGATCACGCGGGAACCATCGCGGTGGAAAGCCGAGAGGGCAGCGGAGCGACGCCGCTTTCCCATGCGCGAGCGTAATTCGCGATTCTCCGCTTCGAGGCGGGTGAGCTAGAGCGAGCTAGCGCGCATTTTCCAGTGTCAACAGCAGCTTCTCCGTGGAGAGCGGTTTCTCCAGGAAATCCAGCGCCCCCTCGGCGTTGGCCGCGGCCAACAGCCGGATGCGGCTAGCCTCGGCGTCGGCAAGCAGGTTGCGCCGTTCCAGCTCCGCCTTGCTGTCGATAACCTTGGCTGGGGCATCGGCATCGGCGTTCTGGATGGTCGCCTCCTTGCGGGCCTCCGCTTCCAGCTCGCTCTGCTCAATCTGCTTCTCCTTCAGCGGAAGCGTGCACTTTATTGCATCCGCTTCGCCCTTCGCCTCCACCACCTTGGACTGAGCCTCGCCCTCGGCTTCTTTCACCTTCTGCCGCGATTCGCCCGGCCCCTGAAGAAGGCAGCGGAGAAATGTAAGGAGTGGAGGAAGACGCTGGCCGCGAAGGGATTCAGCTAATCCCAAGACCAATCGCCGCATGTTCGGTGCGAAGCGAATGCCAGATAGGGTTATCGAGCAAGACTGTAGCTTCTTGCCGAAGGCCTTTGTTCGCGGCCGCCGTAGATTAGGCTTCCTGACTGGGCATACGAATTGGACGGCGCGACCCGCTGGGCGGATGCGATTTATGTGCCGGCAGTGACGGCTCAAAAAATCGCCGGCCCGGCGAACACCGGACCGGCGGGTTGCAGTGCGGAGTTGAGGAAAGGCGCTACTGAATGGTCTTAGCGTCTTGCGCCAGGTTATTCGGGCAGCGAGTAGATGGTCTTGAGCACCTTGTCCGCCACGTTTTGCGGTATGGGCGCATAGGAGAGCGAAGGAGACTCGGCCTCGCCGGACTTGATGATCCAGCTCAGCAGGTCTCTGATAGTCTTCTCATTTTCCGGATGGAAAGGCTTTGCCGGGACCAGCATCCAGGAAAAGCTGGAGATGGGCCACGCATCCGCGCCAGGCGCATCGGTGATGGACACGCGATAATCGTCGGGCATTTTCGCCGTGGCAGCAGCGGCCGTCGCGCCTGCAATGGAAGCCTTCACCCAGTTTCCAGAGGCATTCTTGACCGTGCCAAAGCTGATGTGATTCTGCAATGCGTAGGTCAGTTCCACGTAGCCGACGGCCCCGGGGAGCTGGCGCACCATGCTGGCCACGTTCTCGCTGCCCTTGGCGCCTATTCCCACCGGCCAGTTGATCGATGTGCCCTTGCCCGGTCCGCCAGCCCAATCCTTGCTTACCTTGCTGAGGTAGTCGGTCCAGATATAGGTGGTGCCACTGCCTTCAGAGCGGTGCACGACAGTAACTTTCTGGTTGGGAAGATTCACCCCCGGATTGTCCTTGGCGATTCGCGGATCGTTCCATTCGGTGATCTTGCCCAGGTAGATGTCAGCCAATACATCGGAGCTGAAACGCACATCCTGAAGACCCTGTACGTTAAAGATCGGCACCGCCGCGCCTAGCACGAGCGGAAGATTGAAAAGCTTAACCGGCGCCGCCGCCAGCTGCTGGTCGGTCATGGGCACGTCAGAAGCACCAAAGTCCACCAAGCCCTTGGTGACCTGGGTGATGCCGCCGCCCGAGCCGATGGACTGGTAGTTGACCTCAACGCCTGGGTGCGCCCCACTATACTCGGTAAACCATTTCGAGAAAATCGGATAGTCAAAGGTTGACCCCGCTCCCGTAAGTTTCTGCGCCTGAACGGCGCCAGCGCCTGCGAACATCAACAAGCAAATCGCAAGAATCGTTTTTTTCACGTATCACTCCCTCGCAGATTGACTGCCGTAAGCGATTCTCCAACCTGAATGTTAAGGGCGTTTGAACGGGAGCTTGCGAAAATGAAACAAACCGGCCTAATTTCCACCGGATGCGCGCCATTTTTGGGCAAGATCGGGATCGGCAAGCATCTTGATGAAGACTCCGCCAGCCACCGACCGCGCCTGAAAACCCTCCTGTTTGCCGGTGACGGTGTCGTACCAGTCGGTAAGCGGCACGCGGCTCGGCCCCTCATTGATCCAGCGGCCGATCGGCGCCATTAGCGCATTCCAGTCCTCGGGACGGCTGGCCAGGGTCGCCGTCCACGTCTCCCAGTCGAGCTTGGTATAGGTCGCGCGGTTATCCAGCGGCAAGCCGAAGCGGTTTAAGTGCTTGAGATAGAAAGTGATCTCAACTTCGCGCACCTCAGGGGAGAACAGGTTCAGGCCCAGGATCTGATCCCAGACCAGGTTGTACTTCTGGCTCCAGGTTCCGGGCTTGTCGAAGGCCAGCTTGTAGTGGTCCACATCAAGAGCCATGGTCTGCCATTTGGCGGCCATCTCGTGGGCTTGGCGTGCATAGTCGGCGGCCACATCCTCATGGCCCAGCCCGCGGGCCATCTCGGCAAAGGCCGCCAGGCCCTCGATGGCCTTGATGGAAAGATTTGCATTATGAGCCAGATGACCGGCAAAATCGTCGGTCGAAAGCTGATTGGCCGGATCGAGGCCTTTCTCTCGCAGGTACTCGGCCCATTTCTGGAACTGCGGCCAGTACTGGCGGGCAAAGTCCCAGTTCCCCAGTTCGCGCTCCATCGCGGTCACCAGGATGAGCAGGTTTCCGCTTTCTTCCACCGGCATCTGGTCCTCTTCGGTGCGCTCGCCGCCGCCGTAGACCTGGCCGTTGGCGAGAGGATAGGTGCCAAGATCGTGCGGCGCAAAAGGCCACTTCCAGCGCGGCAGCGCGGCATACTCCATTACCGGCTTGAGCTGCGCCTCCAGCAGTTGGGGATTGAAGAACAGGAAGAACGGCGCGGAGGGGTAGAGCACGTCCACGGTGGAGATGCAGCCGTTGGAAAAGTTCTCCTTGGGGAAGAGCATGGGCGTGCCGTCGATGTCGGCGGCGAATCCGTGCGCGGCCAGCGTCTGGCGGTAGGCCAGCGTTGCCAGTTGGGCGTAGACCGGTCCGCCGGCGTGCTCCAGATCGGCGGTCAGATCATGGTCGAACGCCTCGCCACGCTGCTTCAGGTCCGGGTAGTCGCGCTCGGCTGTGGCCAGCATGTCCTGAACGGTCTGACCGTTACGCTGCCAATAAGGATGCAGGCGGCGGTTCAAGAACTCGATGTTGAAGTCCTCGGTGTAAGCCAGAAGAACGTGGCGCGTGACAGGCGCGGTGAGAAGGCCGAGAGGGAACTGAACGGCAAGATGTGCAGCACCTTCACGCGGCATCAGCGGCATGTCCATGTCGTCGCTGGTGGGAACGCTGACGCTGGACACGAATTGATCCATTGCTTCGCGGGATGCGACCACGCGAGCCTCTTCGCCATCCGGCACCGCGAGATGGAAGTAGCCCCAGTCGATGCGCACGTCGTCGCCCGGGCGATGCAGATATTGCTGGTCGCGCGAGCCCAAGTTGAGCACGGTCAAGTTGCCGGCACGCGAGCGGCCCCAGGTGACAGGCTCATCGGCGGTGTTCACGGCAATAATGGGATCGACGTCGATGAGCGCGGAGACGACGTGCGCCGAGTCGCTCGATGCCGTCAGCGTCAGGTAAGTTACCGGCCGCGAGAGCGCGTCGAGGTCGTGCGGCAGCGCCGGCGTAAAGAAAGTGACTATGAGCTTCACGCCATCGGCGGCGAAGTCATAGATGGTGTGCGTGGGCGTGACGGTCAAGCCAGTCTGCTCCATCGCGGGCACGTCCTCCGGATCCGCGCCCATGAAGCGATACGGCTTGCCGTCGATGCGCAGGAGGCCGTGGAAAGGCTGCGGCTTGCCGGTCCAGTGCACCGTATTGCCATCGGTCAGCTTGTCAGAGAAGGACCAGACGCTGAAATACGGATCGTGGGCGATCAGCGGAACGGCCGGCGGGCGCTGCGGCTGGGCTGAGAGGAATGGAGCAACGAGAAAGAGCAGGGAAGCGGCAAGAGAGAAGCGAGAATCAATGGTGTTCACCGGAGCCTCAAGAAATGGGCGATCTTTGAAGACAGCCTATTCTACGCCGGCGAAGCTCCAGGGTTGCGACGCTACGTCAGCAGTTCTGCCACCCGTCAGCTTTGGCTCGATGAATCTCATTCCTTGTTTCTGAGCTTATGCCGCCAAATTCGGCTGCGCCGGCGGCAACGTGAAATAAAACGTCACCCCGGAGCCGAGTTCGCTTTCCGCGCGCACCCTGCCGCCGTGCGCCTGCACCACGTGCTTCACGATGGCCAGCCCCAGTCCAGTTCCGCCCATCTCCCGCGAACGCGCTTTGTCCACGCGGTAGAAGCGCTCGAAGATGCGCGCCAGATGTTCGGAGGCGATTCCGGGCCCGAAGTCCTGGACCCAAAACTCGACCACATCTTCTGAGAGCCGCGCGCCCACACGCAGCCTGCCGCCGCTTCGCCCGTACTTGATGGCGTTCTCAATGAGGTTGCCGAAAACCTGGTTCATGGCGTCGGGATCTGCCAGCACCTGGGCGCTGGGTGCTCCCGCGTTTTCCATCTCCATCCCCGCATCGGCCACAATTCCGCCCAGCGACTCGATGGCGTCTTCCAGCAGTGCGCTGGCGCTGGTGGGCTGGAGGGCGAGCTTGTAGTCGGGACTCTCCACGCCGGCCAGCGCCAGCAGATCTTCGGTAAGCCGGCTCATGCGGCGCGCGCTTTTCTGGATCACACCGAGGAATTCGCGGTTCATTTCGCTAATGGACCCAGGTTCTTCCAGCAGCGTCTCCACGTAGCCCTGGATGGAGGTGAGGGGGGTGCGCAATTCGTGGCTCACGTTGGCAATGAAGTCTCGTCGCGAGCGCTCGGCGGCCTCGATGCGGGTGACATCATGGAGCACCGCCAGGGCGCCGCCGGAGGGCAGAGGCGCGGCGTTTACCTCGAAAACGCGCCCCGGCGCCAAAGAACTGGCGCGGCCCGTCTTCACTTCGCCCGTCTCGAGCGCGCCCTTGATGCATGCCAGCAGGTCCGGATCGCGCATCGAATGCGCCAGTGGACGCCCGGCGCGAATCTGCATACCCGCCATCCGCTGCATCACGCTGTTCGACCAGCGCACGTGTCCCTCCGCAGTGACGGTGACCACTGCCTCCTGCATGGAGTCCAACATTGCAGCCAGCTCCTGGCGACCGCTTTCGATCTCGGCAAAGCTGTTGCCGAGGCGTTCGGCGGTCTGGTTCAAAGCCGATTCCATCGCGGCCAACTCGTCGGTGCCGGAACGCTCCAGGCGCGCGCTCAGATCGCCCTCCGCGACACGCCGCGCAAAATCGACCACCCGCCGTAAGCGATTCATAATGTCGATGGAGACCCAGGCAGCCACCGGCAGTGCCACCAGCAGCGCGATGACGCCCGACCACAGCGCCTCCTGGCCGATGCGCGAGAGAGTCTCGCCCGCAGAATGCCGGGCCATGTGCCGGAACACGATCTCCATCACCGCCGTGTGAAAGGCCAGCAGCAGCACGAACAGGCCCAGCAGCCTTGTGAATACTTTGCGGGTCACGAACGATCTGCTCCTGATGGCTGGATCATGGCTGCGGTTCCTGGGCGGGGGTTTGTGACGCGGCTGGGGTTTGGGCCGGACCCAGGTCCGCAATCGCCTTGCGAAGTTCTGTCTCCTGCAGCGGACCGTCGAAACCCTTGCGGATCACGCCGTTGGGGTCAATGAGAAACGCGTGCGGCAGCCCGCAATTGCCATAAAGCTGGCCCACATCGTGTTCCGGGTCGACGAGCGATTGAAGATCGATTTTGGTGCGATCAAGGTAAGCCCGCACCTTCTCAGGCGGGTCGACGGCGACGGCAAGAACCACCAGATTCCGCGCAGCAAGCTCCTTTTGCATACGAGCGACAAGAGGGAGCTCGACTCGGCAAGGGGCGCACGATGGGGCCCAGAAAACCAGCAGCACGGGCTCGCCCCTGAAGTCGGCCAGAGACACGTCTTGTCCGTCGAGCCCAGGTAAGGTGAAGTCAGGCGCCGCCCACGCAGGTGGTTTTGGGCCGGTGACCAGGCAGGCATCGTCCGGCGCCTGCGGATAAGCGGTCCCGGCGGCGAATGTGAGCAGCGCGAGAAAAGCGACACCGCGAGTTGAGGTCATCATTCCCTCCCAGTATGACCGCTGGGCCGTAATCCGGATTCGGAATCGGCGCGCCGCGCGTTGGCCATACCTGATTCTGGAGACGTCCGGAGACTGTCGCCGGCTCACTCGGTTTTGGGGATTTCGAACCGGTAGCCGGCTCCCCGGACGGTTTTGAGGTATCGCGGATTCTCCGGGTCCACTTCGATTTTCTCGCGGATCCGCCGAACATACACATCGACCGAACGCGGGGTCACAAACCGCGCATCGCCCCAGACCGCGTCGAGAAGGTGGTCCCGGCTGTACACGCGCCCCGGATGCCGGGCCAGGTAATCGAGCAGCCGGAACTCGGTGGCCGTGGTAGTGGTAAGCTGCCCGCGCACCGTCAGCTGCATTGAGTTGCCGTCAATCACCACCTCTTCAAAGCGAATGACCGAGGGGGACGTAGGCCGCTCAAACCGGCGCAGGACCGCCTTGACGCGGGCCACCAGCTCGCGCGTGGCGAAGGGTTTGGTGATGTAATCGTCCGCGCCCAGCTCAAGGCCCAGAACCCGGTCGTTTTCGCTGGCGCGCGCGGTCAGGAAAATGATCGGAATGGTGGAAAGCGAGAGGTTTGTGCGCAGTCGGCGGCAAACATCAAGCCCGTCGCCGCCGGGCACCATGATGTCCAGCAGGAAGAGAGCTGGTGGTTGACGCTCAGCATCGGGAATCATATTAGTGGGGGTAAGATACGGCCGGACAGAAAAACCTGCGGCCTCCAGATGATGTTGCACAAGCCGGGAAATATCGGCATCGTCTTCCAGAACAAAAACTGATTGGCTCAACCGGTCTGCCTCTCGCCGGCGGCCGTTTGGATTCGGGTGCTTCTGGCCGCACGGAACCGGCTTCAGATTACTGCATTCAGGCAAATAAATTGCAAACGTTGTGTGAATTCGGAGGTGATGGCCCGAGGAGCAGAATGCCTAAGGCGGTTTAGGCGAATGGGCCGGCGGCTAGCGCTGATTGTAGCTTGCCTCCGATGGGATTATGCTTCGATGCACGATGGAAATCAGTGCTTTATCTATTCAGGCCGTACGGTCCTTTCGTTTTCTGCTATCCGTCTCGCTTGCGGGTGTTCTTATGGCGGAAAACCCCCCTCAGGCGGCTGCTACGCCGGAGCATTTTCGTTGGAGCGAAAGCAACGCGAAGGAACTGGACTATGCGCACACATTCGCCGTGGCACCAGAGGTCTCCCCGGGACTCCGAAAGGCGCTTTCGCAGTAGATCAGGAGGGAGCTGATTCGGACTCTTCGGCGGAAGGGCGGGCTTGGTGACGAATCAGCCAAGGATTTGAACAAGCAGGTGGCGGACACCAGAATTGAACTATTGGATTTGAACGGGGACGGCAGTCCCGAGATCATCGCACAAGCGAATGGGTTGGGCCCATGTGGGGGAACCGGGAATTGCTCTTGGTGGGTCTTTGACGAAACGCCGCGGGGCCTGAAGCTTCTGCTTGAGACCACTTGGGGGTTTCGAATTCTTCACGGTACGTCCCTGGAGTACGAACGGCTTTCGTGACATCGTTCTTGCAGCCCACGTGAGCGCCAACGAACGAGAGCTTGACCTATTCAAATTCGACGGAACCGTATATCGAAGACACTCCTGCTATTTCAGCGGCGTCATTGGCGATAAAGGGGAACTCCTTAAGACTCCTTGGGTCTCGAAGATTCGCTGCGATTGGAACCCATAACACGGCTGGACACCTGCGTGCACTGCTAGAAGTTGATGCGGCCAGCCAGTTCCAAGCTGCGGGGGCCGGCGCCCTCGGCGGTTTGCAAGGCAGTGATGGAGCCGAAGGCGCTCGAATCTACCTGCATGTTGGGCGGCTCGTAGTTGCGATGGTTGAAGGCGTTGGCTGTTTCCAAGGTGAACAGCATGCGGGCGTGTTCGCCGGCCGGGATGGCTTTGGTGAGCGAGAAGGAGAAGTTGATAGTGCCCGGGCCTACCACGCCGCCTACGGGCGCATTGCCGAACCGTCCGATGCCGACCTGGTTGGGCGTGCCGTAGTTGAGGGCCAGGTTCTGGTAAGGGAACGCGTTGGGATTGAGCCACTGCGTTGTGTTGCGGGAGGAAGCATACAGCGAGACATTCTTGAGCTGATCTGGCCGCGCCTGGCCAACGGTGGTGAGGATGTTGGTGTTGGCCGGGTCGACAGACTGCTGATAGGGCGTGAGGAACGGCCCCGATTGGAGGACGGTAACGCCGCCGAGCTGCCAGTTTCCTGCAAGCCGATTCACCAGTGCGCCGTGATTGAGCCAGTGCTGTCCCTTGCCGAAGGGGAGGTCGTAGAGGTAAGTGGCCAGGAAGCGATGGCGGCGGTCGTAGATCACGTTGCCGTAGTCAAGGCCAGGATGGAAGCGGTCGGTCAGGTAGCTTCCGCCGGCCACGGCGAAGGCGCTGGGCGTGGCGCCACCGGCGTTGGAAAGATCGCGCGTCCAGGTGTAATTGGCGTCGAAGTTGAGACCTGAGGAGCTATGCTTCGACACTTCCGCCGTCCCGCTGTTGTAGTTGCTCTCGGCGGCATTGGCCACGCTCTGAAGGATGCTCCAGCAGGGATAGGGGCGGTGATCGGAGACCAGCGAGCCATCGTCGATGATGCAGGAGCCGGTGGCTGGCGGCGCGGTGTCGGTGTTGTTGTAACCGAGGGAATTGGCTGGAACCTGGTTCAGATCGACCATAGCTTCCAGGTTCTCTCCGTGGCTGCCGGCATAGGAGAGGCGCATGCCGACGGCGTGGCCAAGGTCTTGCTCAAAGGTCATGTTCCACTGCTGGACAGAGGGGTCCTTGTAGTGGATGGGAAAGGCGTAATAGAAGCCGGCGGTTCCGGTGGAGCTGCCGGCGGCGGTGTTGAACGGATTGGAGAAGGAGAGCAGCGGAGTAACGCCGTCCGATTCGAAGCCCTGGTTATAGGTACCCACGTAGCTGGCATGGACGGCCCATCCGGCGACGAGCGAGAAGCCGAGCGGGGTTTCGATGAAGCGACCCCATCCGCCGCGAAAAACAGTCTTGTCATTTTGAAATGGACGGAAGGCAAAGCCAAGGCGCGGGCCCCAGTCGGTGTGATCCGTGAAGTGCAGGCCGCTCGGGATTCCTGCCTGGGCCGCGGTCATGATCGGCGTGGGGGCAACGGCGGCGGCAAAGTCCCTGGAGGTGTAGGCGAGCGCGGCGTGGCTGGGGACCACCACGGCGCCGTGGACGGTCGAGCCGTCGGTGCCCGCGCCATCGTAGTCAGGCTGGAAAAATGCTGTGTTGCCGTGCTGCTCGACGATTGGCGGATGCAGTTCATAGCGCAGGCCCAGGTTGAGGGTCAATTTGGGCGTGAGCTTCCAGTCGTCCTGCGCGAACCAGGCATAGGCGTACCCGAGGCCGTCCATGGCCGGCTTGTTGGTGGTGCTCACCTCCGTGTAGTCGGGATAGCCGAGCAGGAACGAGGTGAAAGGGTCGCCGATATTTGTGCCGACCTGCGAGCTGCCGTCGAACACAAACCAGCCGGAGCGGTAGTTGCCGAATACGTTGTCGTCGTGGTCGCTCAAGCGCTTGACGTCCGCGCCGAATTTGAAGCTGTGATTGCCCCGGAACCACGAGAAGTTGTCGAGAAGCTCCACGATTTGGCCGCGCTGGGTGCCGGGATTGCCCGCGCCCGTGGACATGAATCCATTGATCAGCACCTGCGGGGCCTCAGACCATTCGAGGTCCGGCTGCGGCACAGTGAGGCCGGTTTGCTGCAGCAGCGTGTCTGTTGAGTAGCTCTGCGTCTCCGATGTGTGCTGTGCGTTAAAGCCGCTTCGGAACTCGTTGAGCATTTTTGGATTGAAGACAAAATTGTATGCGAAGGTCAGTCCCTCGTCGATTTCCGGGGTGTTGTAGGCGCCCTGCAGCGGGCTGCCCGCCTCAGCGCAATAGGTAAATACGCATGTGGCCGAGGGCGCCGAGATTACCTGACGGTTTTTGTAGGAAAAACGCGCGAAGACCGTTTGCCGCGCGGAGAAAATGTGGTCCAGCCGCACATCGCCCTGGTTGGAGCTGATGGGCGACGGGATATTGACCTGGTAATTGTTGACCCAGGAACCGGCCACGCCGTAGTTGGGCATGGGCATCAGCTGCTGCATCAGCGCCGCCGAGATGTGGCTTACCGGCACGCTCGTGGGATCCAGCGGAGTAACGCCGTCTGGCTCGTAGATGGCCGAGACACCCTGTCCGGCCAGATACGCTGCCACATTTCCCTTGCGCATATCGCTGGAGGGAACGCTGAGCAGGGTCGGCGTCTGGCGCGGTAAGCGCAGGCCTTCGTAGCTGACGAAGAAAAAGGACTGGTCCGTTCCCGTGATCTGGCTCGGATACCGTAGTGGCCCGCCCAGCGTGCCGCCGAAATCGTTCATGAGGATGCGCGGCTTGGAGAGCGTGAACGGATCGCCCGCGTTGTAGACCGTGTTTTCATTGTTCTCAAACAGCCCGCCGTGAAAGTGAATGGTGCCGGCCTTTGACACGGTGGTGATGTCGGCGACTCCGGAGAATTCGGCGTTGTTGTTTGACTCGCTGATCTGGATTTCTTCGATGGAGTTGAACGACGGAAACATCTCGTTCACCGGCCCGGAGTACTCGACGCCCACGCTGGAGATGCCGTCGATGGTTACGCTGAGCAGAGCCGCCGTGGTGCCCATCACATCCAGCTCGCCGCTGTCGTCGGTCTGCACCCCGGCCTCGGTGGTGAGCGTGGCGATGGGGCTGGTGGAGCCGGTGGACCGCGAGTAGACGGCGATGGGAAGCGCGGTCAGCTCATCGCCCACCTTGGTCTGCGTGAGGCTGGAGGCTTCCGTATTGATCACGGGCGGTTCGTTGTCGATGATTTCCACGGTCTGCGTGGCCACGCCCACCCGCAGCTCGGCGTCCACGCGGCGCACCTCGCGCGCGGTGAGCGGAACGTGCGGCACGGTCTCGGTCTGGAATGAGGGCGCTACCAGCGTCAGTTTGTAATCGCCCGGATCGATGTTGGTAAACGAGTAATTGCCGCTCGCGTCAGTCTGGGCATTGCGCTCAGCGGTGGTCCCGGTGTTGACCAGGGTAACGGAGGCGCCCGCCACCAGCGCGCCACTCTGGTCCCGTACCGTGCCAACGATTGCACCGTAAGTGGACTGGGCATGCGCCGCAAAGGACGCGAATGCCGGCAGGCAGAGTGCAAATAGAGCAATGGCAACGCGAACGATGCGTCCGCAGGAAACTTCTTCCATCCCTCATCCCTCTAGACAGAAAAATCTCCGGACCCGGATTGATGGACCGGGCACACGAATGTTAAAGAATGATTTCAATGGTATTGCAATGGGCGGCGAATGGAGAGGGAACTTTGAGGAAAACGGGGATGGATTTGGAGAATTGGTTTCACGGGCTGCTTACGTTGCCGTCTGCTCCAACTCCCCCGGCTGCTCCTCGGCTTGACGGATGTCCTCAGCGTTCCGCGGCTCCGCTTTCGCTGCGAGCCGCTTGCGCTCCCTCTCCAGCCGCTTGCCGCGAACTTCGCGACGGGCCAGGATGAAGAGTGAAATAAACGTGCCTGCCAGCAGCACGAAGGCGGGGATGCCGTGGAGCTGATCGAGGCCATCGGAATCGAAGTCGCCATAAAGCATCAGCAGTCCGAGGAAAACAAAGACAATATGGGCGCAGAAGACGCGCAGGGACGCCATGCCAAGAGTCAGGAATGGCTCGCGATGGATCAATTTGAGCAGGTACTTGCGCGACCAGTAAGCGCAGATGGTGAACGCCATGAGATTGATGACGCGCACCCAGCCGATCTGCCACTTGTCCACTTTCACGCCCAGCGCCTGCACGGTCAGGTGCGGCCCGAGCCAGCCGAAACGAATACCGATGAACACGATGCAGATGGCGCCAGCCAGGGCCGCCAGCCAGCCGGGAATCTTGTTTAGCGGCACGGTGCCCATGGCCGAGCACGCGCCGAGCCAAAGCCCCACGATCCAAACCGCCTGCCATGCAAACAGGTTGAAAGCTCCCGTTTCCTGCAATGGAATTTGCAGGTGGGTGACGTGAACAATCCAGTTGTGCGCCAGGTCGCGCAGGCCGAACTGGGCCATCAGCCACACCAGCCCGCTGGCAGCCAGCATCCACTTCCAACCCCATTTCACCGCCGCCCAGAGCAAGAACGGGGTTAAGAAGAGAAAGGTTACGTACATGGGCAGGATGTCGAGCAGGGGAGGGCAGTAGAGCAGCAGCACTGACCCCACAATGGCCACCAGAGGGTGGGCCAGGTAGAAATCCAGCAGGTTAACCACGGCGGCCTTGTGCGTGTGGATGGCCACTTCGGCACCCACGGTGAAGGCAAAAGCCAGCATCACCAGGTGGTAGGAGTAGATCTTCAGCGTCCGTTTCCACAGCCTGGCGCGGACGTTAGCCGGATTCTCCACCAGGTCGCGGATATAGAGGCGGCCGACCAGCAGCGCGGAGACAAAGACAAACCCTTCGGCCGAGGTCACAAAACCCAGCGGCTGATTGACCAGGTCGCTATACCACGTGGGCAGATGCGTCAGCACCATCCAGACAAGGAACAACCCGCGCAGCGCGTCCAGCTCGGGCCGGCGCTCCAGCTTGGGACGTTGCATGGCTTGAATTACATTCATGGAACCATAACCCTCGTGCGGGGCAGAGGTTTTCCCTTGAGTATTAGACGTTGGATGGCTTGAACCACGGTCATCGAGCCACGGCCTTTCAGGCCGAATACAGGTCTCCCTTGGGTGATTAGATGATGCCCCGGGCTGCGGATGCAGGTTCGGGCGTCAGGATTGTGGTGCTCCGTAGCCCTTGAGAAATATGCTTGACCGAAAGCACCCGTTCTGAAACACTCCGTTGCGCATTATTGCCGCTGCGCCGGGCCACACTGAAACTTGCGAATGATTGCAGCGGCTCCCCCAACGGGCCCCGTGTGATTTTCCCCAGCGCCGTCGGGCGCGCCCAGCTTTCAAGAAGGAGAAATCATGAGGAAGTATCTTGCGGAAGCAATCGGCACCTTCATCCTGGTGCTATTTGGCTGTGGAACGGCAGTGGTTGCCGGCGACAAAGTGGGCATCCTGGGCATTGCCTTTGCCTTCGGGTTCGGCCTTATCGCAGCCGCGTACGGCATTGGCCCCATTTCCGGATGCCACATCAATCCGGCGGTGAGCCTGGGATTCTGGTCGGCCGGCCGCATGTCGCTCAAGGACATGATCGGCTATTGGATCGGCCAGTTTGCCGGGGCGATTTTGGCCTCCGCGGTTCTCTACATCATGGTGAGTGGAGTGAGCGGCGGGTATACCGTTATGACCAACGGCCTGGGCCAGGATGGATGGGGCCCCGGCTACCAGGGCGGCTACAACATGACGTCGGCCATCATATTTGAGTTCGTCGCCACGCTGATCTTTGTAATCGTGATCCTGGGCTCGACGCAGAAGCCTGCGCCGGTGGAGATTGCCGGGCTGGCTATCGGCATCACCCTGGTGGTGATTCACATCTTCGGCATCCACATTACCGGCGTGAGCGTGAACCCGGCCCGCAGCCTGGGACCGGCGCTTTTTGTCGGCGGTAAGGCAATGCAGCAGGTTTGGCTGTTCCTGCTGGTGCCCAGCGTGGCCGGCATTGTGGCCGGGATTCCGTTCCGCTTGCGGATACTGGAAGTGGAAGCGCTGCCGGCGCGGAAAAAGGAAGTGGGAGCCGTTTAAGTCCCTTTCCATGATCGCTCACCTCCTACCTGGCCTATCGGGGCATGGCCAGAAGTGAGCCTGTAAGCGCAAGCAGGGCAAAAGCCGCCGGAAACTGCCATGGCGATCCGACTCCTCGCATCGCCATGGCGTTCACGCCCTCGGCTGGCAGCACAAGTAGAAGGATCAGCAGCAGATCGAGCACGCCGAGCGAGCTGCCGCGCGCAAAAACGATCAGAATCACTCCTGCGCCGATTGCCACCAGCGCGCCGCCTAAAGCCCGCAGCAGCTCGCGCACCAGTTTTGCTGCCCGCTCTGATTCCGCGCAGATCGCGGCCAGATTGCCCGGCAGCCCCGGCGTCAGCAGATCAAAAAGGCCGCCGGCAAAGATCAGTAAACCTGACACAACCAGAATTACTCGTCCTGCAGATTGCATTCCCCGCTTCTCCTGTTAACCCGGATCCGTTGAAGACCGTTAATCGAGCATACAGCAATACGTAAAATTGTTCAGCGGTACCAGTAACAATAACAATAA